>CAZPJC010000005.1:32250-48400 GCA_964586645.1 uncultured Schumannella sp. | reverse complement strand
CCGAAGAAGTCGCGCTGACCCTGCACGAGCGCGGCCGGGAGCCGGTCGGCGCGCAGGCCGTCGTAGTACGACAGCGACGACGAGAACGCGGGGGCCGGGATGCCGGCGACCGCAGCGGCGGCGACGACGCGTCGCCAGGCGTCCTGCGTGCGGGTGACGACGCCGCGGAAGAACGGGGCGGTGATGAGGGCGACGAGTCCCGGGTCGTCGGCGTACGCCTCGGTGATCCGGTTGAGGAACTGGGCGCGGATGATGCAGCCGCCGCGCCAGATCTTCGCGATCTCGCCCTTCTGGATGTCCCAGCCGTACTGCTCGGCGCCGGCGACGATCGCGTCGAAGCCCTGGCTGTAGGCGACGATCTTCGAGGCGTAGAGCGCCTGGCGCACGTCTTCGATGAAGGCGTCGGCATCCGGCACGAGGTCGACGTCGGGGCCGGGCAGGTTGCCGGCGGCGGCGCGCTGCAGCGGCTTCGACGACAGCGACCGGGCGAAGACGGCTTCGGCGATGCCGGAGACGGGGATGCCGAGGTCGAGCGAGGTCTGCACCGTCCAGACGCCGGTGCCCTTCGAACCCGCCTGGTCGAGGATGACGTCGACGAGGGGCTGCCCGGTCTCGGCGTCGACCTGGCGCAGCACTTCGGCGGTGATCTCGATGAGGTACGACTCGAGCTCTCCGCGGTTCCACTCGGCGAAGATCTCGGCGATCTCGGCCGGGGTCTTGCCGGTGCCGCGACGGATGAGGTCGTAGGCCTCGGCGATGAGCTGCATGTCGGCGTACTCGATGCCGTTGTGGATCATCTTGACGAAGTGGCCCGCCCCGTCGTGGCCGACGTGGGTGACGCACGGCTCGCCTTCGGCGACGGCTGCGATGGACTTGAGGATCGGGCCGAGGGTGACCCACGACTCGTCGGAGCCGCCGGGCATGATCGACGGCCCGTTGAGTGCGCCCTCCTCGCCGCCGGAGATGCCGGCGCCGACGAAGTTGATGCCGGTCTCGCGGACGGCCTTCTCGCGACGGATGGTGTCGGTGAACAGCGCGTTGCCGCCGTCGACGATGATGTCGCCCGGCTCGAACACCTTCACGAGCTCGTCGATGACGGCATCCGTGCCCTTGCCGGCCTGGACCATGATGAGCGCCGCGCGCGGCTTCTGCAGCGAGGCCGCGAACTCCGCGTACGACTTCGTGGCGACGAAGTCCGCCTCGGGGTGCTCGGCGACGAGCGTGTCGGTCTTCTCGGGCGAGCGGTTGAAGATCGCGACCGTGTTGCCCTCGCGCGAGGCGAGGTTGCGGGCGAGGTTGGAGCCCATGACGGCGAGTCCGACGACTCCGATGTTGGCGGTGGCTGCAGCGGTGGTGGTCACGGTCATCCAGGCTACTAGCGTGGCTGTGATGTCCTTCTCCCGTCCCGTCGTCGTCATGGGCGTCTCCGGCACCGGCAAGTCCACGATCGGGCTCGCCCTCGCCGACGCGCTCGGCATCCCGTTCGTCGAGGGCGACGACCTGCACCCCGCGGCGAATGTCGCGAAGATGGCGGCCGGCATCCCGCTCACCGACGCCGACCGCGCGCCGTGGCTCGACACGGTCGCCGCCGCGCTCGACCACCCCGTCGTCGTCACCTGCTCGGCCTTGAAGCGCCGGTACCGCGACCGCCTGCGGGAAGCGGCCCCGGGGCTCGCGCTCGTCTATCTGCACGGCACCGCCGAGCTGCTGGCCGCCCGGATGGAGGGCCGGGAGGGCCATTTCATGCCGACGGCGTTGCTGCAGTCTCAACTCGACACGCTCGAGGAGCCCGCGCCCGACGAGGACGCGATCCCCGTCGACGTCGCGCTGCGGCCCGACGAGATCGTCGAGCTGGTCGTGGGCCGCCTGATGAAGGAGACGCCGGATGCCTGAGCTGCGCCTGGTGATCACCAACCCGCATCCGGCGGAGGACGTCGAGCTGCTGGCCCGTCTCGAACCCCGGCTCGACGTCGTCTACCCGGCCGATCTGCTCGGGCCCGTCGACATCCTGGTCGGGCACAACGACCCGGACTTCCGGCGCACGCCCGCGCAGCAGGCGGAGTACGAGGCGCTCGTCGATTCCGCCGACGCGCTGTTCGGCGTGCCGGAGCAGTCGGGGAGTGCCCTCGCGCGCACGGTCGCGGCCAACCCGCGGCTGCGCTGGGTGCACACGATCCCGGCGGGCGGCGGCCAGCAGGTGAAGTCGGCCGGTCTCGCGCCCGCCGACCTCGAGCGCATCGTGTTCACGACGTCGGCCGGCGTGCACGCCGACGCGCTCGCCGAGTTCGCGGTCTTCGGCGTGCTCGCCGGGACGCAGCACCTCGGCCGGCTGCGCGCCGACCAGGCCCGGCACGTGTGGGGCGACTACCGGATCGTCGGCTCGGTGCGGTCCTCGACGGTGCTCGTCGTCGGGCTCGGCTCGATCGGCCGGGCGACGGCCGCGAAGCTCGCCGCGCTCGGGGCGCGGGTCGTCGGCATCCACCGTCGTGCCGTCGACGTTCCCGGCGTCGCCGAGGTGCGTCCCGTCGCCGAGTTCGCCGCCGCCGCCGCGGAGGCCGACGCGATCGTGATGGCGCTGCCGGGCACCGAGCAGACCGAGCGGATGCTGAGCGCCGAGGTGCTCGCCGCGGCCCGGTCGGGCGTCACCGTGGTCAACGTCGGGCGCGGAACGACGATCGACGAGCCCGCCCTCGTCGAGGCGCTGCGGTCGGGGCGGGTCGGGACGGCCGTGCTCGATGTCGCCGCCGTCGAGCCGCTGCCCGCGGAGAGTCCGCTCTGGGATCTGCCGGGCGTGCTGATCAGTCCGCACACGGCCGCGGTCGCCGGCCACGAGGCGCGCGGGATGACCGAACTCGTCGCCGAGAACGCGCGCCGCCTGCTCGACGGCGAGCCCCTGCGCAACGTCGTCGACACCGTCGAGTTCTACTGATCCTCCCGGGCTGGTTCCCGGGGGCCGCGGGTAGGCTGACGCCGTGCTCCGACCTTTCCTCAGCCTCGTGGTGGCGGCGGGCGGCACGGTCGCCGGGTTGTCGCTCACCTGGCTCGGCGTCGCGGCGCACGCCCGGGCCAGCGCCGCGCTCGCCTCCGATCCGCTCGCGCTCGTGCAGACGATCGTCGGCGTGCTGCTTCTCGCGGTCGCCGCTCTCTCCCTCGCGATCCACTGGGTCGGCGTCATCGTCGTCGGGGCCGTGCACGCCCTGCTCGGCATGCTGGCCCTCACCGCGCCGTTCGGCAATCCGTTCGGCGGCGGCATCTTCAGCCCGGTCTTCCAGATCACCCGGATGCTCGCCACCGTCGACCAGACCCTGAGCGACGGGGCCGCGGTCTTCTACTTCTCGGGCACCGCCCTGGTCATCGGCGCTTTCCTCGTCGGAGCGGCCCTCGGCGTGCGTTCCCGCCGGCTCGCCGGGCCCTCGAGCGTCAAGGCGATCACCGTCTCGTCCGTGCTCGGCGGGATCGCGTTGCTCGCGGCGAGCGCGATCCTCCTCCTGGTCGGGGGCACGTTCGTGCGGGCGATGCTCGCGATGTTCCGCTTCGACGGAACCCTCGCGGCGCTGACGGTGGTCGGCGGCGCCATCGCCGGGTTCGCCGGCATCCTGCTGCGCTGGTCGTCGGTCGGCGTCCTGCTCGCCGGCGGGATCGCGCTCCTCGTCGGGGTCTACCTCTTCGCCTCGCCGACGGTCCTCGGCCCCTCGGGCAGCCTGCTCGGCGACTACGGGCTGCTGATCGTCGCGGGAGCCACGTTCCTCGCCGCGGCGGGCGGGGGAGTGGTGCGCGGGCCGGCCGAGGTACCGGACCGCTCCGACGCGCTGTAGCATGGGCAACTGAACTTCGGCGAGGGCTCCGCTTCTGCGGGGCCGTGATCGACGCGGTGGGGTGGCCCCAGGTCTTCCTCGCGCTTTCGTGCGTTCGAGTTGAACAGACATCCGTCAGGGCCCGACAGCCCGCACTGGATCTATCAGAAACCAAGGAGTACAGCCATGGCCACCGCCAAGGAGAACAAGGCCGCCGCGGCCGCCGCGAAGGACAACAGCGAGAACAAGCTGATCGTCGAGGTGCGCACCGAGTTCGGCAAGGGCTTCGCGCGCCGCCTGCGCGCCGCCGGCAAGATCCCCGCCGTCATCTACGGACACGGCACCGAGCCGCAGCACGTCGCCCTGCCGGGCCACGAGACCGCGCTCATCATCCGCAAGGCCAACCAGGTGCTCGACCTGCAGATCTCGGGCAAGAGCCAGCTCGCGCTCGTCAAGGACGTGCAGAAGGACCCGGTGCACCAGATCATCGAGCACCTCGACCTCATCGTCGTGCGCGCCGGCGAGAAGGTCACCGTCGACATCCCCGTGCACCTCGAGGGCGAGTCCGCTCCCGAGACGAGCGTCAACCAGGACTCGAACACGATCTCGCTCGAGGTCGAGGCGACCCACATCCCGGAGAGCGTCACCGTCAGCATCGAGGGCCTCCGCGAAGGCAGCCAGATCCTCGCGAAGGACGTCAAGCTGCCCGCCGGCGCGACCCTCGTCACCGACCCCGAGGTGCTCATCGTCGGCATCACCGGCGAGACCCAGGTCGACCTCGGCGAGGACGAGACCGAGGGCGCCGAGGGCGAGGCCGCCGAGGGCGACGAGGCCGCTGCCGACGCCGAGGGCGACGCCCCGGCCGCCGACGCCGCGGAGTAACTCCCGCTCGTGGCCGACGACCGCTGGCTCGTGGTCGGGCTCGGGAATCCCGGGCCCGGCTACGCCGGCCACCGTCACAACGTCGGCCAGATGGTCGTCGCCGAGCTGGCATCCCGGCTCGGCGCGACCTTCAAGGTGCACAAGGCGGGCGCGACCGTCGCCGAGGCCCGGGTGCGCCCGGGCGGCGAGCGGATCGCGCTCGCCGTGCCCTCGACGTTCATGAACGTCTCCGGCCGTCCGGTCGCCGGGCTGCTGAAGTTCTACTCGCTCGACGCGTCGCGCCTCATCGTGATCCACGACGAGCTCGACCTGCCCTACGACACCGTGCGGCTGAAGACCGGCGGCGGTCCCGGCGGTCACAACGGCGTGCGCGACATCATCGCCGTCGCCGGACCCGACTTCGTGCGGGTGCGGGTCGGCGTCGGCCGCCCGCCGGGGCGACAGGATCCCGCCGACTTCGTGCTCTCGCCGTTCTCGAAGGCCGAGCGCGAGACGCTGCCGAACCTGATCTCCGACGCGGCGGATGCCACCGAGCTCGTCCTCACCGACGGGCTCCTCGCCGCGCAGCAGCGCGTGCACGCCCCCCGCGACTGACCCCTCCCGCCCTCGTGGGTCGGGTGCCGGCCGCGTGGCGGACGGTGTATCGAGACCCACCGACGGGTTGCTCGGGGCGGGTTTCGATACACCGCGCTTCGCGCGGCACTCAACCCGCGGTGGTCGGTGCCCACGGCTAAGCTCGAACGAGTGGGTCTGCAGGCGTTGATTCCGGGGTTGGCGCATGCCCGCGCGCTCGAAACCGCCCTCCGCTCCCGCGAGAAGGATGCCGACTTCTCGATGGTCGAGGGTCTGCGGGTCCCCGTCCTGGCCGCCCTCCTCGCCGCGCGCGGTGAGACGCAGGCCGTGCTCGCCGTCACGGCGACAGGTCGCGAGGTGGATGCCGTCATCGGGTCGGTGCGCGCCTACCTGCCGACCGCGACGGTGCTCGACTTCCCCGCCTGGGAGACGCTGCCGCACGAACGCCTGAGTCCGAGCGCCGAGACCGTCGGCCGTCGGCTCAGCGCTCTGCGGGCGATCAAGGACTGGGCGGCGGACCGCACCGGCCACCTCGTCGTGGTCACGACGGTGCGCGCCGCGCTGCAGCCCGTCGTCCCGGGGCTCGCCGACCTCGAGACCCTCGAGCTGGCGACGGGCGGCCGCGGCTACGACCTCGCCGCGCTGTCGCTGAAGCTCGCCGAACTCGCGTACGCCCGGGTCGACCTCGTGACCCGGCGCGGCGAGTTCGCGGTGCGCGGCGGCATCCTCGACGTCTTCCCGCCGGACGCCGAGCATCCCGTGCGCGCCGACTTCTTCGGCGACGAGCTGGAGACCCTGCGGGCGTTCTCGGTGGCCGATCAGCGCTCCCTCGACGGCGACCTGAGCCGGGTCGACCTGCTGCCGAGCCGGGAGATGCTGCTCACCCCCGAGGTGCGTCAGCGGGCGAAGGAGATGGAGCGCGAGTTCCCGAGCCTCGAGGGGATGCTCGCCAAGATCGCCGAGGGCATCCCGGTCGAGGGGATGGAGTCGCTCGCCCCCGCCCTCGTCGGCGACCTCGTGCCGCTCACCGACCTGCTGCCCGAGGACGCCGCCGTCGCGATCCTCAGCCCGGAACGGGTGGCCACCCGCGCGGTCAGCCTCGCCGAGACGAACCGCGAGTTCCTCGAGGCGGCGTGGAGCGCGGCGACGGCGGGGGCGAAGGCGCCGATCAGCCTCGACCGCGGCGACTTCCTGTCCGTGTCGCAGCTCCGCACGGCGGCGAGCCCGCGCACCTGGTGGACGTTCAGCCCGTTCGACTCCGACGCCGATGAGGTGGTGCGGATCCCCGGCATCCCGATCCCGAGCTTCGCGGGGCAGGTCGAGGGCGCCGTGGACCACGTCGCCGCGCTCGTGCGCGACGGCTGGCAGGTCACCGTGACGGCGGCCGGCACGGGCATGGTCGAGCGCGCCCGGGATGTGCTCGCGCAGGCGGGGGTCGAGCCCGATGTCGAGCAGGCGACGATCGAGGCGGGGTTCGCCCTGCCCGACGAGAAGATCGCGGTGCTGTCGGAGGCCGAGTTCTACGGCCGCGCCGCCGCGATCGACCAGCGCGCCCGCGGCAAGCTGGCGAGCCGCCGCAAGAACGTCGTCGACCCGCTGCAGCTCAAGGCCGGCGACTACGTCGTGCACGAGACCCACGGCATCGGCCGGTTCGTCGAGCTGATCTCGCGCGAGGTCGCGTCGGGCGAGCGCACCGCCCGCGGTCCGCTCGGCACGACGCACGCCAAGGTCACCCGCGAGTACCTCGTGATCGAGTACGCGCCGAGCAAGCGCGGGGGAGCGCCCGACCGGTTGAGCGTGCCGACCGACCAGCTCGACCTGCTCAGCCGGTACGTCGGCGGCGAGGCGCCCGCGTTGTCGAAGATGGGCGGCTCCGATTGGGCGGCGGCGAAGGGCAAGGCCCGCAAGGCGGTGCGCGACATCGCCGTCGAACTGGTGAAGCTCTACTCCGCGCGGATGGCGAGCCAGGGTCACGCCTTCCCGCCCGACACCCCGTGGCAGCGCGAGCTGGAGGAGGCGTTCCCGTTCGCGGAGACCCCCGACCAGCTGGTCACGATCGACGACGTCAAGGCCGACATGGAGCGGCCGATCCCGATGGACCGGCTCATCTCGGGCGACGTCGGCTACGGCAAGACCGAGATCGCGGTGCGCGCCGCGTTCAAGGCGGTGCAGGACGGCAAGCAGGTCGTGATGCTCGTGCCGACGACGCTGCTCGTGCGGCAGCACATGGAGACCTTCGCCGAACGGTTCGCCGGCTTCCCCGTGCATCTGCGCGCGCTCAGCCGGTTCCAGACCGCGAAGGAGTCCAAGGAGACGATCGAGGGCCTCGCGACCGGCGAGGTGGATGTCGTCATCGGCACGCATCGGCTGCTCTCCGAGGGGATCCGCTTCAAGGATCTCGGCCTCGTGATCATCGACGAGGAGCAGCGCTTCGGCGTCGAGCACAAGGACGCGCTCAAGAAGCTGAAGACCAACGTCGACATCCTCGCGATGAGCGCGACGCCGATCCCGCGCACGCTCGAGATGGCGGTGACCGGCATCCGCGAGATGTCGACCCTCGCGACCCCGCCGGAGGACCGGCATCCGATCCTCACCTTCGTCGGGCCGTGGAACGAGAAGCAGGTCGCGGCCGCCATCCGGCGCGAGCTGCTGCGCGAGGGCCAGGTGTTCTTCGTGCACAACCGGGTCTCGAGCATCAACCGGGTCGCGGCGCAGCTCGCCGACCTCGTGCCCGAGGCGCGCATCGCCGTCGCCCACGGGCAGCTCTCGGAGAGCGTGCTCGAGCAGGTGATCGTCGACTTCTGGGAGCGCAAGTTCGACGTGTTGGTCTCGACGACGATCATCGAGACCGGCATCGACATCGCCAACGCGAACACCCTCATCATCGACGCCGCCGACAAGTACGGACTCTCCCAGTTGCACCAGATCCGCGGGCGCGTGGGCCGTGGCCGTGAGCGGGCGTACGCGTACTTCCTCTACTCCGACGACAAGCCGCTCGGCGAGGTCGCGCAGGACCGCCTCGAGACGATCGCCGCGAACACCGAACTCGGCTCGGGCATGCAGGTCGCGCTCAAGGACCTCGAGATCCGCGGCGCGGGCAACCTGCTCGGCGGCGAGCAGTCGGGCCACATCGCCGGGGTCGGCTTCGACCTCTACCTGCGCATGATCGGCGAAGCGGTCGCGACCTTCCGCGGCGACGTCGCCGAGGGGCAGACCGAACTGCGACTCGAACTGCCGGTGGATGCCCGCATCCCCGAGGAGTACCTCGAGAGCGAGCGGCTTCGGCTCGAGGCGTACCAGAAGCTCTCGACGGCGGCCGCGCCGGCGAGCCCCGACGACGCGATCGACTCGGTCGCCGAGGAGCTCACCGATCGGTACGGCGACCTGCCGGATGCCGTGCAGAACCTCGTCGCGATCTCCCGGCTGCGGCGCGCGGCGATCAAGGCGGGGCTCTCGGACGTCGTCGCCGTCGGCGGCAACCTCCGGATCGCCCCCGCCGAGCTGCCCGACTCGAAGCAGTTGCGGCTGAAGCGCATGTACCCGGGAGCCCGCGAGTTCGCCGCGGCGAAGGCGCTCAGCATCCCGCTGCCGCAGGGCAGCGACGCCGAGCTGATCGCCTGGGTCGGCGGCGTTCTGACCGCTCTCTTCGCCCCGGCGGAGCCGGCGGCGCCCGCCTCCTAGACGGTGATCGAGAGGATGTTGCCCGCCGGGTCGGTGAACCAGCCGATATCGGGCCCCATGCCCGCGGACGCGCGCATCACGCCCTTCTCGTCCTGCGGCATCCCCTCGTAGCGTTCGAGCCGGATGCCGACGGCCTCGAGTTCGGCGACGGCGACGTCGATGTCGGCGACCTGGAAGTTGAGCACCGTGAAGGTCGCGGGCTCGTGGTTGTCCTTCGGGTAGATGAAGAGATGACCGGTCGGCAGCTCGACGTCGAGGCCGATCATCGACTCGGTCACGGTGAGGCCGAGCTTGTCGCGGTAGAAGGATGCGGCGGCCTCCAGGTCGCCGACGGAGAAGCCCTGAAACGAACCCGTTGTCGTGAGCATGGGCCCAGTGTCCCACCGGGTCCGGCGGCTGGCTAGGGCTTCTCCCAGGCCTTCCCGAGAACGACCGGAATGAGCACCATCGAGCGCAGGTCGATGAGGGCGTGCAGCAGGATCGGCACGACGATCGAGCCGGTGACGAGGTAGAGCAGCACGAAGACGACGCCGAGGATGCCCGAGAACAGGATCCCCAGCGGGCCCTGGTAGAGGTGCAGCACCCCGAACAGCAGGGTCGCCCCGAGGAACGCGGCGAGGGCGTTCCCGGTGACCGCGAAGACGAGCGCGGGCAGGCCGAGGCGGAACAGCAGCTCCTCGAACACCCCGGCGCTCAGCGAGAGGGCGGCGCCGTAGCGCAGCTCGCCGCGACCGCGGGGGAGGAGGGCGCGGATGTCGCCGACGGCGGGCGTCTCGTCGATCGAGTTCCGGATGAGCACGACCGGCAGCACGAGACCGACGACCAGCACGACGGCGACGCCGATCGCGACCACGAGTCCGATCGGCTCGCCGAGGAACGAGCGCGCGGCGGCGATCGGCGCCCAGCCCTGCGCCTCGGCCAGGACCCGCGGAACGGATGTCCACGCCCCGACCATCGTCGCGAGCGACAGGCCGCCGAGCGCGAGCACCCCCTCGATCACCCAGCGGCGGTAGACCTTCTGCCGGGCGACGGTGGATCGCATCCGCTTGAACCGGGCGTAGTCGCGGCGTTCGCGCATGAGCGCCCGCCAGAGGAGCACGGCGACGACGACGCCGAGCAGGGCGAGAGCGGCAGCATCCACCCGTCCATCATCCCGTGCCGGTCAGCGGCGACGCTCGCGGAGTGGTTGGGTAGGACGAGTGACGACTGCCGTGGGTTTCCGGTCCGAGCGGGGACCGCTCCTCATCGCGATGATGCTGGCCACGGGTCTCGTGGCCATCGACTCGACGGTGATCGCCACCGCGGTGACCTCGATCGTCGACGACCTCGGCGGCTTCAGCCAGTTCCCCTGGCTGTTCTCGGTCTACCTGCTGGCCTCCGCGGTCACCGTGCCCGTCTACGCGAAACTCGCCGACACGATCGGCCGCAAGCCGATCATGCTCTGGGGCATCGGGGTCTTCCTGCTGGGGTCGATCCTCGCCGGGTTCGCCTGGGACATGCCGAGTCTCATCGCCTTCCGCGCCGTGCAGGGCATCGGTGCCGGGGCCGTGCTGCCGATGGCCATCACGATGGTCGGCGACATCTACACGCTCGAGGAACGGGCCCGGGTGCAGGGCTACATGGCCAGCGTGTGGGCGATCGCCGCCGTCGTCGGGCCGACCCTCGGCGGGATCTTCGCGCAGTTCGACCTGTGGCGCGGGATCTTCTTCGTCAACATCCCGCTGTGCCTGCTGGCCGGCTGGATGATCTGGTCGCGCTTCCGGGAGACGGTCGAGCGGCAGCGGCACCGCATCGACTACGCCGGCGCGGTGCTGCTCACGGCGTCGATGACGCTGCTGATCCTCGGCGTGCTGCAGGGCGGCACCGGCTGGGCCTGGGATTCGGCGCCGAGCATCGCGGTGTTCGGCACGGGCGCCGCGCTGCTGATCGTCTTCGCCGTCGTGGAGCGGCGGGCGGCGGAGCCCATCCTGCCGTTCTGGGTGCTCTCCCGACGGCTGCTGCTGACGACGAACCTGCTGGGCTTCGCCCTCGGTGCGGCGCTCATCGGGTTGACCGAGTTCGTGCCGACCTTCCTCACCGTGACCACCGGCACGCCGCCGCTGGTGGCGGGTCTCGCCCTCGGCGCGCTCACCATCGGGTGGCCGGTGGCGGCGACCTTCGCCGGCCGGCTGTACCTGCGCATCGGATTCCGCCCGACGACGATGCTCGGCGGCATCATCCTGGTGGTCGGCATCTCGGCGCTCGCCGTGTCGACCCTCGCGCCGTCGGTGTGGCTCGTCGCCGCGATCTGCTTCGTGATCGGCACCGGGTTCGGCTTCTCGGCGATCTCGAGCCTGGTCGCGGCGCAGTCGAGCGTCGAGTGGAACGAGCGCGGCGTCGTCACCGGCACCCAGATGTTCTTCCGCTCGATCGGCCAGTCGCTCGGCGCCGCCGTGCTCGGGGCGATCGCCAACAGCGTCATCCTGCGTCTCGGCGGTGACGAGGCCGATCCCGGCACGATGTCGGCGGCCGCGGCCTCGGTGTTCGCCGCCACCGCGGTCGTCGCCGGGGTGCTTCTCGTCGCGGCGATCGCGATGCCGCGCGTCGCCCGTCCGGCCGCGGGCCCCGTCGCCGGCGCGGCCGCCGCCGAACCCGACCCCGCGTAGCGGGCAGGATGAGGGGATGACGGCAGCCCCGCACCCGCGCCTCGACGAGCTGATCGCCACCATGGAGCGCCTGCGCGCACCGGGCGGCTGCGCCTGGGACCGCGACCAGACCCACACGTCGCTCGTGCAGTACCTGGTCGAGGAGAGCGCCGAGCTGGTCGAGGCGATCGAGGCCGGCGACGACGACGAGATGGTCGAGGAGCTCGGCGACGTGCTCTACCAGGTGCTGTTCCACGCCGACATCGCGGCGGAGGAGGGGCGCTTCACCCTCGAGGACGTGGCCGCGCACATGACGCAGAAGATGGTGGGCCGGCATCCGCACGTCTTCGGCGACGTCGTCGCGGACACCCCGGATGCCGTGGTCGCCAGCTGGGAGGCCATCAAGGCGGTCGAGAAGGCGCACCGCACGAGCGTGCTCGACGGGATCCCGGCCGGGATGCCCGGCCTCGCGCTCGCCGACAAGGTGCTCGGCCGGGCGGCGAAGGTCGGGGTGACCGTCGGCCCCGCGCCGGTTCCCGCGACCGAGGAGGAGCTGGGTGCGCAACTGCTCGCACTCGTCGCCGGCGCGCGCGAGCAGGGTCTGGATGCCGAGCGGGCGCTGCGGGGCGCTCTCCGCCTGGTGAGAGAGCAGGTCACGGCCGCCGAGGCCTGACGGCATACTGGGCTGCGATGTCCCAGATCCCCGCCCCTCTGCTCAGCCGTCACCTCGCGATCGCGGTTGTGGTGGCCGCGCTCGTCGGCGTGGCCGCCGCCGTGGCGACGATCCTCGTGCCGATCGACCGCTCCACGTTCGGCCTCGTCGTGCTCCGGCAGATCCTGCTCGCCCTCCAGATCGTCGTCGTCGCGCTGGCCGTCTTCGTCGTCTGGCGCACCCTGGCCGGGCGCACCCGGGGCTCCGCCGTCGCGGGCCTCTCGGCGGTCGGCGGGCTCTTGCTGTTCGCGGTCGTGCAACTGGCCACGATCCTCGTCGACACGGAGTGGGGGGTGCGTCCCGTCGTCGTCGCGCTCGAACTCGTGGCGCTCCTCGCGGCGGCGTTCTTCGTGCCCGCGCTGATCGCGCTCGGCGTCTCGGTGATGCGCACCGGCGCGTGGCACGGCCCGACGCAGGCGACGCTCGTCGTGATGGGAGTCCTGGCCGTCGCGCTCGGCGTCGCCCAGGCGATCCATGCCCCGCTGCCGATCCCCTACGGCGTGTGGTCGCTCACCTTCCTCGGTCTCGCCGTCGGCCTGCGGATGCCGCGCGAGGTGCCGGGGTACGGCATCCCCGCCGCCCAGCAGGGGGCCGCCCGCGCCTAGCCGCCGATGTGGAGCCGTCCGCGGGAGTCGGTGCGGCCCTTCTCACGGCGCTCTCGCTCGCGTAGCGTCCGAGCATGCTGGTCGAACATCTCGGGGTGTCCCCGAAGGTCCATCCCGAGGCCGTCATCGCCCCGGGCGCCGTCGTGAGCGGCGACGTCACGATCGGGGCCGACTGCCAGGTGCTGCACGGTGCGGTGATCAGTGCCGAGGGCGGCCCGATCGTGCTCGGCGAACACGTCATCGTCATGGAGAACGCGGTGCTGCGGGCGAGCGCGTCCGACCCGCTGCGGATCGGCGACCACTGCCTCGTCGGACCGCTCGCCTCGATCTCCGGCGCGCGCATCGGCGACGAGGTGTTCATCGCGACCGGCGCGCGCATCTTCAACGGCGCGGTCATCGGCGCTCGCAGCGAGGTGCGCATCAACGCCGTCGTGCATCTGCGGACGGTGCTTCCGGCCGAGTCGACCGTGCCGATCGCCTGGGTCGCGGTCGGCGACCCGGCCGAGCTGTTCCCGCCCGACCGGCACGATGAGATCTGGGCCCGGCAGTCGCAGCTCGACTTCCCGGGCTACGTGTTCGGCCTCGACCGCGCGACGCCCGACCTCATGGTGCAGCTGACCGAGCGCTACGCACGGCACCTGTCCCGTCACGCGGAGGACCGACGGGTCGAGCCGTGACCGCCGCGGCCTTCCTCGCCCCGCCCCGCCGCATCCCGCTGCTGCTGCGCTTCGGGCTCTGGGTGTCGCACCGCATCACCGGCGAGGACGCCCTCGTCGCCCGCCTCCTGACCTGGTACCCGAAGGCCGCGATCGGGGCGGGCGTGATGGAGTCGCTGGTCGCCGACGAGGTCGGCCGTATGGACCGCCGGATGCTGAAGATCGTGCGGATGACGGTCTCGTCCGCCGTCGACTGCCCGTTCTGCATCGGCTTCAACGGCCGCGAGTGGGATCGGTATCTCACCGAGGACGAACTCGCCGTCGTGCAGGGGCGGCGCGATCCCGACGGAGTCGCGACGCTCGACGAGGCGGAGCGATTCGCGATCCGCTACGCGCGCCTGCTCGTGGCGACGCCCCTCGCGATCCCGCGCGAGGAGGGCGAGCGGCTGCGCGAGCATTTCACCGAGCGCGAGATCGTCGTGCTCGTCACCACGGTGGCTCAGGTCGACTACTGGGCGCGCATCGTGCAGGGCCTCGGCTGTCCGCCTTCGGGGTGAATCCCCTCGGCCTATGCCGCCGCGCGCGCGACCTCCCGACGGAGTGCGGCGACGCCGCCGGTCCAGGGCGCGCCGTGGCCGGGGATCACCCAGGCGGCCTCGATCCCGTCCAGGGCTTCGAGGGAGCGCAGCGCCTGCTCGCGGTCGTCGGTGAAGGGCGCCGGCTGCGGCCCGGTGCTCCCGGTGAGCACGTGCCGCGTGGTGAGCCCGTCTCCCACGAAGAGCGCGTCGACGGCGGGGACGTGCACGGCGATGCTCCCCGGTGAGTGACCGGGGAGCCCGATCACCCGCGGTGCACCGGGCAGGTCGAGCACGTCGCCGTCACGCACCGGGAGCACGGCCGTCAGGTGACGGGTGTGGGCGCCACCGCGGCGGAGTGCGTAGCCGATGAACTGCAGGACGGGCCCGAGCCGGCGGGGGTCCGGGGGAGTCGCCGGCGGTTTGGTGCCGGTCGCGCGGTCGGCGTCGGCCTGGTGCACGAAGACCGGCACTCCGTGATCGCGGCGGAGCCGCTCGGCGAAGCCGAGGTGGTCGGAGTCGCCGTGGGTGAGCACGACGCCGCGCACATCCGCGAGGCCCTTTCCCAGAGCGGCGAGTTCCGCGCGGAATTCGCGCCAGTGGCCGGGGAGGCCGGCGTCGATGAGGGTGATGCCCGCGGGGGTGACGATGAGGTGCAGCGCGACGATGTCGTTGCCGATGCGATGAAGTCCGGGAGCGAGTTCCATGATGGCTACGATACGTAGCCATCATGGCTACTGTCAATAGCTATACTCGGAACGAACCCGAAGGCCGAAGGAGACCGGATGCCGACCCCCGACCGCACGTCGCTCGACGAGATCGTGGCGGCCGCGCGCGACCTGCTCGAAGCCGAGGGCGTCGCCGGCCTCTCGATGCGGGCGGTCGCCGACCGGGTCGGGGTTCGCCCGCCCTCGCTCTACAAGCGCGTGCGCGACCGCGACGACCTGCTCCGCCTCCTCGCGGAGTCGACCGTCGCCGACCTCGGCGCGCGACTCGACGCGGTCGCGGCCGCGGGGTCCGGCGAGGATCCGGTCACCCGGCTGGGCGACCTCGCGCGCGCGGTACGGGGATTCGCCCTCGAGCGGCCCGCCGGGTACGGCCTGATCTTCGCGCCGCCCGCCGGCGTGCGGCTGTCGGCCGAGACCCTCGCGCGCTCGACGACCGCGCTGTTCGCGCTGACCGCGGAGCTCTCGGGCCCCGACGAGGCGCTCGAGGCCGCGCGCACGCTCACGGCCTGGGTGACGGGCTTCATCGCGATGGAGCTCGCCGGTTCGTTCCAGCTGGGCGGCGACGTCGAGCGCGCCTTCGACTTCGGGATCGCCCGGCTCGGCGTCGCCCTCGGTCCGTCGACCGCGAGGTAGGCAGCGCCCCGGCTGGCAGACTGGGCGGGTGGCACAGCAGGTCAATCCTCCGCGCGGCATGCGCGACTTCCTCCCCGCCGACAAGGCCCGGCGCGAGGCGATCCTCGCCGTCATCCGCGGGGTGTACCGCCGCCACGGCTTCGACGAGATCGAGACCCCGGTCGCGGAGGACTCCGAGCGCCTGCACGCCGGACTCGGCGGCGACAACGAGAAGCTCGCGTTCGGCATCCTCAAGCGCGGTCTCACCCACGACGACCTGCAGGCCGCGCAGGAGCCGCTCGACCTCGCCGACCTGGGCCTGCGCTTCGACCTGACGGTGCCGCTGGCCCGCTTCTACGCGACCCACCGCGCCGAGCTGCCGACGGTGTTCCGCAGCATCCAGATGGCCCCGGTGTGGCGGGCCGAGCGCCCGCAGAAGGGGCGCTACCGGCAGTTCGTGCAGTGCGACATCGACGTGCTGGGCGAGCCCGGGCCGCGCGCCGAGGCCGAGCTGCTCGTCGCCACCCTCGACACGGTGGATGCCCTCGGCCTCGAGGGCGCGTTCATCCGGGTCAACGACCGCCGGCTGCTGACCGGGATGCTCGCCACCCTCGGGTTCGCGGCGAACGAGTACGACGGCGCGCTCATCACGATCGACAAGCTCGACAAGATCGCGCACGACGGGGTGCTCGCCGAGCTGCGCGAGCG
>CAZPJC010000005.1:15348-32150 GCA_964586645.1 uncultured Schumannella sp. | reverse complement strand
ATGTCTGCCATCGAAGCCGTCGGAGCCCGCGAGATCCTCGACTCCCGGGGTAACCCCACCGTCGAGGTGGAGGTGCTCCTCGAAGACGGCACCGTCGCGCGCGCGGCCGTTCCGTCGGGCGCCTCGACCGGCGCCTTCGAGGCCTACGAGCTGCGCGACGGCGACGAGAACCGCTACGGCGGCAAGGGCGTGCTGAAGGCCGTCGAGGGCGTTCTCGACGTGCTCGGTCCGGCGATCGAGGGCTTCGACGCCCCCGACCAGCGCCTCATCGACGCCGAGCTGATCGCCGCCGACGGCACCGACAACAAGTCGAAGGTCGGCGCCAACGCGATCCTCGGCGTGTCGCTCGCCGTCGCGAAGGCCGCCGCCGACTCGGCCGACCTGCCGCTGTTCCGCTACCTCGGCGGGCCCAACGCGCACACCCTCCCGGTGCCGCTGATGAACATCATCAACGGCGGCGCGCACGCCGACACCGCGCTCGACATCCAGGAGTTCATGGTCCTCCCGGTCGGCGCCGACAGCTTCGCCGACGCGCTCCGCTGGGGCTCCGAGGTCTACCACGCGCTCAAGTCGGGCCTGAAGAAGAAGGGGCAGTCGACCGGTCTCGGCGACGAGGGCGGCTTCGCCCCCGACCTGCCGGGCGCCCGCGCCGCCCTCGACTTCATCCTCGAGGCGATCGGCACGGCCGGCTTCAGCGCCGGCAAGGACTTCCTGCTCGGCCTCGACGTCGCCGCCACCGAATTCTTCGCCGACGGCGTCTACTCGTTCGAGAAGCAGAAGCTCTCCGGCGAGCAGCTCACCGAGTTCTGGGCCGGACTTGTGAGCGACTACCCGCTCGCCACGATCGAGGACCCGCTCGCGGAAGACGACTGGGACGGCTACGTGCACCTCACCGAGCAGCTCGGCGACAAGGTGCAGATCGTCGGCGACGACCTGTTCGTCACCAACCCGGTGCGCCTGCAGAAGGGTCTCGACCTCAAGGTCGCCAACTCGATCCTCGTGAAGGTCAACCAGATCGGCACGCTCACCGAGACCCTGGATGCCGTCGCCCTCGCCCAGCGCGCCGGGTACACCGCCATCCTGTCCCACCGGTCGGGCGAGACCGAGGACACCACGATCGCCGACCTCGCAGTCGCGGTCGACGGCGGCCAGATCAAGACCGGTGCCCCCGCGCGCAGCGACCGCGTCGCGAAGTACAACCAGCTGCTCCGCATCGAGGAGGAGCTGGGCGACGCCGCCGTCTACGCCGGTCGCTCCGCCTTCCCGCGCGCGAAGGCGTAGCCGCCCGTCGCATCACGCGAAGCCCCTGTCCGGTCCGCCGGGCGGGGGCTTCCGCCTTCCGCCGCGCCAGACGGGCGTGCGCAATTCAGGAGAACGCGCCCCGATCCGGCACCGCCGGCGGCGTTCCCCGCGATTCTCCTGAATTGCACACGTGGGAGGAAGGGAGAGGGATGCCGTCCGCCTACCCTGGAGGCATGGCCCGGGCATCTCGACCTCTGCGCGAGCAGACGCAGCGGGAGCCCGGTGCCGTGCCCGAGGAGCCGCGCGCGGCCGCCTGGCTGCGCAACTTCCGGCTCTCGGGTTTCGCGCTCTCGATGCTGCTGCTCGTCGTCGCGGCGCTCGTCGTGCTCGCCCCGAGTCTGAAGACCTTCGTCGAGCAGCGGCAGCAGATCGCCGCGCTCGAGGAGTCCGTCGAACTCGCCCAGGCGGATGTCGACGACCTCGAGGCCGAGATCGACCGCTGGAGCGACCCCGCGTACGTCGAGGCGCAGGCCCGCGATCGGCTGTACTACGTCTACCCGGGCGACATCACGTTCCTCGTCATCGGCGACGACGCGCTCCCGGCCGAAGGCGGCCTGCCGATCAGCGACGAGATCCAGACCACCCAGGTCGACTGGGTGCGCGCGCTGCTGTCCACCGTCTACGAGGCGGGGCTGACGGATGCCACTCCCGCGCAGCTCGAGAGCCCGCAGCAGGGCGGCTGATGCGTCCGCCGTTCCCCGCCCCGACGGCATCCGAGATCGCCGTCGTCTCCGCCCAGCTCGGCCGCCCCGCGCGCGGGGTGATCGGCATCGCGGCGCGCTGCGTGTGCGGCAACCCGACGGTCGTGGCGACGTCCCCGCGGCTGCCCGACGGCACGCCGTTCCCGACTCTCTACTACCTGTCGCACCCGGCCGCGACGGCCGCGATCTCGACCCTCGAAGCGACCGGGGTGATGGCGGAGCTGCAGGCCACGCTCGCCGATCCCGACGTCGCGGCGGCCTACCATGCGGCGCATGCGGCGTACCTCGCCGACCGGGACGCGATCGACAGCGTCGACGAGATCGCCGGCTTCTCGGCGGGCGGGATGCCCGACCGGGTGAAGTGCCTGCACGCGCTCGCCGGGCACGCGCTGGCCGCCGGCCCGGGGCTCAACCCGATCGGCGACCGGGCGCTCGAGCTGTGCACGTGGTCGCCGCTGAGATGCGAATGCGCGGAACCGGGCGCGGCGGCCGGCTGATCCCGGGGGTCGCGCTCGCCGTCCTCGCCGCGACGCTCGCGGGCGGTCCGGCGCACGCCGCCCCGGGGGACGGCGTCCGCGACCGCGAGTACTGGCTCGACGACTACGGCATCCGCTCCGCCTGGTCGGTGACGCGCGGGGCGGGCGTGACGATCGCGATCATCGACACGGGCGTCGCGGGTGCCGTGGCCGAGCTGCGGGGCGCCGTCGTCGGCGGGGCCGACTTCTCCGGTGTCGGCGCGGCCGACGGGCAGACCCCGATCGGCGACGAGGGTCAGCACGGCACCCTCGTCGCGTCGCTCGCCGCCGGCCGCGGGTCCGGCGCGAACTCGGGGGTGATCGGCGCGGCACCCGAGGCCTCGATCCTCGCGGTCTCCGTCGGCTTCGGGCAGGGGGCCGTCGACTCCGACGAGCAGATCGCCGCCGCCGTCACCTGGGCCGTCGACCACGGTGCCGACGTGATCAACATGTCGCTGACGCGCAACACCCTGGACTGGCCCGAGAGCTGGGATGCGGCGTTCCTGCACGCCGCCGAGCACGACGTCGTCGTCGTCGCCGCGGCGGGCAACCGGGGGAGCGGCACGGTCGAGGTCGGCGCTCCCGCGACGATCCCGGGCGTGCTCACCGTCGGCGGCATCGACGAGAACGGTGCCGCCTCCTGGGACGCCTCGGCGCAGGGCATCACGATCGGCGTCGCCGCACCGAGCGAGCGGCTCGTCGGCGTCGCGCCGGACGGCCGCACCGTCGGCTGGGCGGGGACGAGCGGGGCGACCCCGATCGTCTCCGGCATCGTCGCGCTCGTGCGGGCCGCGCATCCCGAACTCGACGCCGCGAACGTCATCAACCGCGTCGTCGCCACCGCTCGGGATGCCGGACCGCCGGGTGCCGACTTCAGTTACGGCTTCGGGCTCGTCGACGCGGCGGCCGCGGTGTCCGCCGAGGTGCCCGCGGTGACCGGGAACCCGATGGGCGACCTCGCCGACTGGGTGCGGATCAACCGCCGGGCCGACGCGACCCCCGCCCCGGCCGCGACCGTCGAGCCGACGCCGGCCCCCGCGCCGGAGTCCTGGGCGGGCGACCCGACCGGCATCCTGCTGCCGGGCATCGTGACGCTCGAACTGGTCGGCCTCCCCGTGCTCGTCGTCCTCGTGCTGGCGCTCGGCGCCGCGGGGCTCGCCGTCGGTGCGGTCCGGCGATTCCGGCCCCCGCGTTCGCGGTAGATTGGTCGCATTCCAGCGAGGAGTTCTATCAACGTGCGCAAGATCCTGATCGTCGGCGGCGGCTACGCCGGCTTCTACACGGCCAAGAAGCTGCAGAAGCACCTGGCCCGCAACGAGGCGCAGGTGACCATCGTCGACCCGCTGCCCTACATGACGTATCAGCCGTTCCTGCCCGAGATCGCGGCCGGCAACATCGATCCGCGTCACGCGCTCGTCTCGCACCGTCGTCACCTCAAGAAGACGACCGTCATCACCGCGAAGGTCAGCAACGTCGACCACGCGAACAAGAAGGTCACGATCACTCCCGAGCTGGGCGAACCGTGGGATGTCGAATACGACACCCTCGTCGTCACCGCCGGCGCGGTGACCCGCACGTTCCCGATCCCGGGTGTCGCCGACCAGGCGATCGGCCTCAAGAACATCGAGGAGGCGATGGCGATCCGCGACCGGGTCGCCGACGCGTTCGCCAAGGCCTCCAACCTCCCGCCCGGCCCGCAGCGCGACCGGCTCCTGACCTTCGTCGTGGTCGGCGGCGGGTTCGCGGGCATCGAGCTGTTCGGCGAGGTGCGGTCGTTCGCGAGCGCCCTGCTGCGTCAGTACCCGAACCTCACGATCGACGACACGCACTTCCACCTCATCGAGGCGATGGGCCGCATCATGCCCGAGGTGTCGCACAAGACGAGCCTCTGGGTGATCAAGAACCTCGAGCAGCGTGCCGCGAAGGTGCACCTCGACACGCAGCTCGCGAGCGCCGTCGACGGCGTCATCGAGCTGTCGACGGGCGAGAAGTTCGAGTCGGACACGATCATGTGGACCGCGGGCGTCATGGCCAACCCGGTCGTGCGCAACACCGACCTCCCGCTCGAGGAGCGCGGTCGCATCCGCGTGCAGGCCGACCTCCGGGTCATCGACGACAACGGCGTGGTGCCCGACGCGTGGGCGTGCGGCGACGTCGCGGCCGTGCCCGACCTGTCGAGCACCCCCGGCCCGGGCGGCTTCACGGTGCCGAACGCGCAGCACGCCGTGCGGCAGGGCAAGCTCCTCGCGAAGAACCTCGTCGCCGACATCCGCGGCGAGGCGCCCGGCCAGTACGTGCACAAGAACGCCGGCGCCGTGGCGGGCATCGGCCTCTACTACGGCGTCTTCCAGAACGGCCCGCTCGCGATCAAGGGCTTCGTCGCCTGGATCATGCACCGCGGCTACCACGGCCTCGCGATGCCGATGTGGGAGCGCAAGTTCCGCGTCTTCGGCAACTACGTGATCAACTTCCTCGCGAAGCGCGACACCGTCGGCATCCCGGCCCGTGACACCCCCCGCGCCGGTTTCGCCGAGTTCGCCGCCCGCCCGAAGGTCTGACCCCCCTCCGCGGGTTGAGTGCCGCCGCAGGCGGTGTATCGAAACCCGGCCCGGGTGACGTCGTACCCTGACGGCAGGCCCTCGTAGCCCAATCGGCAGAGGCAGGCGACTTAAAATCGCCTCAGTCTGGGTTCGAGTCCCAGCGAGGGCACGTGGCGCGGCACGACTCCTTCACCCTCACCCGCCGCTTCGCCGCGCCGCCGGCCGAGGTGTTCGCGCTGTTCGCCGACGAGGCGCGCTGGCGCCGGTGGTTCAGGATGCCCGGCTCCGGCGCGACCTACGCGCACGACTTCCGCGTCGGCGGCGGCGACCGGGCGACCGCCGAGTTCCGGATGCCGGACGGCCGGATCGAGAGCCTCGAGAACATCGCGACCTACCTCGCGATCGACGCCGACCGTCGGATCTCGTACGCCTACGTCGCGATCGTCGACGGCATCCCGCGCTGGTCGTCGCTCGTGACGGTCGACCTGACTCCGGATGCCGGCGGCACCGAGCTGTCGTGGACCGAGCAGGTCGCCGTGCTCCAGCCGAGCGACGCGAGCGGCGACCAGGATCTCCAGCACTTGCGTGGCGCGACTCCGATGCGATTCAACGCGATGGCCGCCGCGCTTCGGTAGCGCAGCGCCTTCAGGCGTTGAGCGATGAGGCGGCGTGAGCCTCGACATAATAGGTCGCGAGTGCGACGGCGGCCGCGACTGCCAAACGCGCGGTGGGGATGTCGAGTTCTGGCCGCGCCACCCCGCCGTGACCTACGCCGAATCCGGCGTTTCGCAGCTCGCCGGTCGCGTTCACGATTGCTGAAAGCGACCCAAACAGGCGCCTGCGCTGCTCGGCACCCGGTTCATTGCCGCGCTCTCCAGCGGCATCAAGGCCCAACTGCTGGTTAGTCATCTTGACCAACGAAGGCATATCGACCCGCGTTTCGGGTCCGTTGCCGGTCAAGCCGAGGATTGCCTTCAAAACGGTCTCAAGCAAATCCTTCGCTGAGCCGATGGCGAGCCCAGGATCCTCTCTCAGACCGTGTCGAATCCGCGCCGCATGGATATCGATGTCATCGAGACCAAGTGCCGCGGAAGCTGCTTGCAGATCGTCGATGACTTCCTCGTCGTCACCTCCGTAAAGCTCAACAAACAACTTGGCCTCGTTCTCGCGCAGGAACGAACGCAACGACGTGTGCTCTTCGACCTCATCGAGGAATTCGAACTTCGCGGACTTGCCGGCTCCGGTCTGCCCGAGCATGCGCGGGACGGCGTCAATGACATGCCCTTCGTAGTCATCATCCCCCCAACTGAGGCTTCGCAGGAGGCGCGGATGATTGCGCACGTAGTCGAGCTGTCCTACGGCCAGAGCCAGTGCCATCCAGTCGCTCCGGTCAAACTTCGCGACAATCGCCTTCACGACAGCGCGGACCACGCTCGGAGGCGAAACGTTGGAGCGCACCGTCATCGACCTCGGTTGTCGGGGTGTACAACCGCGTCAGTGATTTGCCGAATCTCGGCCAGCGAGAGCTGAGCGTTGAAACTGCCGCCGATCGTCATCTGACGGACGCGTTCTTTCCAGATGGGGTTGAACTCCTCGAGCATTCGTTCGTATGCCCTCAGCATCGGCATGTGCGAGTTGCCGCGTTCATGCTCTCGATCGAAGTAGACGGCGAGGTCTTCCCACTTGCCGTCGTCGATGAGGTACTTGGCAAAGCCGTGAAGGCGTGCCTCGCGCCGATTGTTGAAGTCGAATCCGCGGAACCTTACCCGGTAGCGGGTTGATTCACCCAAAGCGTCCTTCTCGGAGTCGGAGAGTTGGTTGTACGACCATTCGAGGAAGTAGAACATCTCGAGAATGTCCATCACCAGTTGTGCGTCCCGTCTCGGCAGTTCGGCTTCCAATGAGATGAAGACATCCTCGTAGTCCACTACGTAGCCGCTTTCGAGGATCCGAGCCAAACCAAGCTGGTGCTCTCGATCACCATCGTCTCCATCGCCATCTACGAGTCGGGCGAGCACGCGGTGCAGCATCGCTAGTTGGTGCCGCTCAAGTGTGGTCATGGTTGCGGGTGGTATGGCTCGACCGCCACGATCAAGGTCGTCGTTGGTGCGACCCTGGTTGAGTGTCTCCGCGAGAGCTCGTCGCATCAAGTCGCTGAGAGTAACGCCTTGAGCGTTGGCGCGCGAAAGCAACTCTTCGTGCATTTCGTCTTCGATGCGGATGGTCACAGATGTTGGCACGTAGGACACGATATGTCTTACGCGTAAGAACGTCAACTACTGCGACGCATTTGACCCGCAGGACAGCTGTCTGGGACGCTTGACCCACTTCTAGCGACCGAGGGGTGGGGGAATGCCGCGCATCGCCGCGACCGAACGGCGTGCCGCCCTCGCCCAGGCCGCCCTCGCCGTGATCGCCCGCGACGGCGTGCACGCCGCGACCACGCGCGCGATCGTCGCCGAGGCCGGCATGTCGCTCGCCTCCTTCCACTACGCGGTCGCCTCCCGCGACGACCTGCTGCGCGACGTCGTCGAACTCGTGGTCGGGAGTCAGGATGCCGCCGCCTTCGGCACCCTCGAACTCGACGCGCGCGACCTGCGCAGCGCCGTCCGCGGCGTGCTCGGGTCGTACTTCGACATCGTGCGCGCCGACCCCGCGCGCGAGCAGGCCATGTTCGAGCTCACCCAGTACGCGCTCCGCACATCGGCGCTCGACGGGTTCCCCGCGGCGCAGTACGGCGTCTACCGCGGCCTCGCCGCCCGGTTGCTGCAGGCCGGTGCCGCCCGGTATCGCGTGCGCTGGGACATCCCGATCGCCGACCTCGCCGCGCTCGGGGTCGCGCTCACCGACGGCGCCACCCTCGCCTGGCTCGCAACCCGCGACGACGAGGCGGCCGAGCGCCTGCTCGACGTCGCGGCCGACGCCATCACCGCCCACGCCCGACCGATCACCCAGGAGATCCCGTGACCGACACCACCCCGCCCGCTCTGCGCGTGTTCGACGAGCCCACGCGCCGCGTGCCCGGCCGGTGGATCGCGGGCTTCGCGATCGCCTGGCTCGGCATCTGGATGGCGCAGCTCACCCCCGTGCAGCTGTTGCTGCCCGAGCAGATCGACGAGATCGCGCCCCAGGGCGACGGGGTCGGCAGCGTCGTCGCCTTCGGCATCATCTCCGGCATCGCGGGGGCATTCGCCCTCGTCGTCTACCCGCTCGCCGGCGCGCTCTCCGACCGGACGACCTCGCGGTTCGGTCGGCGCAAGCCGTGGATCCTCGGCGGCGCGCTCGTCTTCGCCGCCGCCCTCGTGCTGCTCGGGCTGCAGACGACGATGGTCGGCATCGGGGTCTTCTGGGTGCTCGCGATCGCCGCGTTCTGCGTACTGACGGCGGCGCTCACCGCGATGATCTCCGACCAGATCCCGGCCGGACAGCGCGGCATCGCGTCGGCGTGGATCTCGGCGCCTCAGGCGATCGGCCTCATCCTCGGGGTGCTCCTCGTCGTCGCGCTCGAACTCACCGTGCTGTTCGGCTACCTCGTCGTCGCCGTGCTGCTGATCGCGCTCGTCATCCCGTTCCTGATCGTCGCGCCCGACGCGCGGCTCGACCGGACGGACCGGCCCCCGTTCAGCGCGCGCACGATCGTCGCCGGATTCTGGATCAGCCCGGTCAAGTACCCCGACTTCGCCTGGACGCTGCTCGGCCGCATCCTGGTCAACATCGGCAACGCCCTCGGCACGACGCTGCTGCTGTTCTTCCTCATCTACGGGCTCGGCAGCACGGACGCCGACACCGACCTGCTCATCCTGATCGTCGTCTACACGGTGTTCATCGTCGGGTCGTCGCTCGTCGTCGGCCACTGGTCGGACAAGCTCGCCCGTCGCAAGCCGTTCGTCGTGTTCAGCGCCGGCATGCAGGCGATCGCCGCCCTGCTGCTCGCATTCGTGCCCGAGTACTCGGTCGCCCTCGTCGCGAGCGCGTTCCTCGGCCTCGGCTACGGGGCGTTCCTCTCGGTCGATCAGGCGCTCGCGACGCAAGTCCTTCCGGATGCGACCGCGCGCGGCAAGGATCTGGGGGTGATGAACATCGCGACGACCGTGCCGCAGGCGGTGGCCCCGCTCATGGGTGCGGGAATCGTCGCGGTGATCGCCTCGATGACCGGCGCCGTCGCGACGGGATTCGTCGGGCTCTTCGTGATCTCCGGTCTCGTCACGATCCTCGGCGCGCTCGCGGTGCTGCCGGTGAAGAGCGTGCGATGAGACTCGAGCGTCAGACATCCGCGCCCTGGGACGACCCCCAGGACTGGTGGCCCGCGCTCACCGCGGCGACCCACGACCTCGACGCGCCGGTGGGCGTGCTCTCGGTCGAAGCCCTCGCCTCGAACGCGTACGACCTCCTCGACCGCGCGGCCGGGCTGCCGATCCGGGTGGCGAGCAAGTCGGTGCGGGTGCGCGGCGTCCTCGACGCGGTGCTCGAACTCCCGGGCTACCGCGGCATCCTCGCCTACACGCTGGCGGAGGCGCTCTGGCTCGCCACCGATTCCGCGGAGGGGACGGGCCACGACGACATCGTCGTCGGCTACCCGACCGCCGATCGCGGCGCCCTCGCCCGTCTGGCGGCGGACGAGAAGCTCGCGCGCCGTGTCACGCTGATGATCGACGACACGGCGCAGCTCGACCTCGTGGATGCCGTGGCCGCCCCCGGCACGCGCGCCGTCATCCGCGTCGCGATCGAACTCGACGCCTCCTACCGGTCGCGGGCGCTCGGCCACGTCGGTGTGCGCCGCTCGCCCGTGCACGAACCGGCCGAGGCGGAGGCGCTCGCCGAAGCGGTCGTCGCCCGGCGCGGCTTCCGGCTCGTCGGGATGATGGGCTACGAGGCGCAGATCGCCGGCGTCACCAACGCCGGGCCGCGCAAGGCCGCCATCCGGGCGATGCAGCGGGCGTCGACGCGCGAACTCGCGGAGCGCCGCGCGGAGGCTGTGCACCGCGTGCGGCAGGTCGCCGAACTCGAGTTCGTCAACGGCGGCGGCACCGGGTCGATCGAGTCGACGCACGCCGACTCCTCGGTCACCGAGGTCGCCGCGGGGTCGGGCCTCTTCGGCCCGCACCTCTTCGACGGCTACACCCACTTCCACCCGGCGCCGGCCGCGGCCTTCGCGCTCGACGTCGTGCGGCATCCGACCGCCGACATCGCGACGCTGCTCGGCGGCGGCTGGATCGCCTCCGGTCCGCCCGGGCCCGATCGGGTGCCGAAGGTGGTCTGGCCCGAGGGCCTGCGGATGCTCGCCCGCGAGTCGGCGGGGGAGGTGCAGACGCCCCTGCAGGGGGCGGCGGCGCGCGACCTCGCGATCGGCGACCGCGTCTGGCTGCGCCACACGAAGGCCGGCGAGCTGAGCGAGCACCTCGCCGCCTTCGCCCTCGTCGAGAATGGCACCGTGACGGGGGAGTTGCCCACGTATCGCGGGGAAGGGAAGGTGTTCTTGTGAGCGCGCTTCTCGAACCGGGCTCGCGCTGGCGCAACTGGGGGCGCTCCGCCTCGGCGAAGGTCGCCTGGATCGCCCGTCCGACGACACCCGACGAGGTGGCGACGGTCGTGCGCAATGCCGCCCATCGCGGCCTCGCGGTCAAGGCCGTCGGGGCAGGGCACAGCTTCACCGACATCGCCGCGACCGCGGGCGTGCTCATCCAGCTCGACGGCCTTCAGGGGATCGTCGGCGTCGACGCCGCCACGAAGCGCGTGCGCGTCGCCGCCGGCACGCGCCTGTGGCGGCTCGGGCCGATGCTGCGCGAGCACGGCCTCGCCCTGCAGAACATGGGCGACATCGATCGGCAGTCGATCGCCGGCGCGACGTCGACCGGGACGCACGGCACGGGCCTCCGCTTCGGCGGGCTCGCCACCCAGATCGTCGGGGCGACCCTGGTCACCGGCGCCGGCGAGCTGCTGCGCGTCGACGCGCAGAACCGTCCCGAGCTGCTGCCCGCCGTGCGGCTGGGTCTCGGCGCGCTCGGCATCCTCGTCGAGATCGAGCTGCAGTGCGTCGACACGTTCGTGCTGCGCTCCGCCGACAGCCCCCGCCCGTTCGACGAGGTGCTCGACGGCTGGACCGACCTCGCCGAGGCGGCCGATCACTTCGAGTTCTACTGGTGGCCGCACACCGAGCTGGCGATGACTCAGTGGAAGACCCGGCTCCCCGGGGACACCGAGTTCCAGAAGCCCAACCCCGTCGGCCTCTGGGCGGAGCGCCGGTTGCTTGAGAACGAGGCGCTGCGCGCCCAGCAGGCGCTCGGGCACCTCATCAAGCCCGCCATCCCGGCGCTCAGCCGGTTCGCGACGAGCGTCTACGGCGACGGGGAGAAGACGGGTCTCTCGTACGAGATCTACGCGAGTCCACGCCTCGTGCGCTTCCGTGAGAGCGAGTACGCGATCCCGTTCGACGCGCTCCCGCAGGCCCTGCGCGAGGTGCGCGGGCTCGTCGAGCGGAAGGGCTGGCGCATCTCCTTCCCGATCGAGGTGCGCGCCGCCGCCGCCGACGAGAACTGGATGTCGACCGCCTACGGCCGCCCGAGCGCCTACATCGCCGTGCACCGCTACTTCCGCGACGACCCGACCGAGTACTTCCGGGCCTTCGACGCGATCATGCGCACCTACGACGGCCGGCCGCACTGGGGCAAGATGCACTCCCGGTCCGCCGAGGACCTCCGCCCCGCCTACCCGCGGTTCGACGACTTCCTCGGCGTGCGCGACGAACTCGACCCCGACCGGCGGTTCACGAACGGCTACCTCGAGCGAGTGCTCGGCTCGTGATCCCCATCCGCGGGTTGAGTGCCGGCCGCAGGCCGGTGTATCGAAACCCGCCGTCCGAGCGACTCGGGGGCGGTCTCGATACACCGCGCTGCGCGCGGCACTCGACCCACGGTGCGGGGTGCCGCCGGTGAGCCCCGAGGAGCTGGCGGCGACGATGCGCCCCGATTTCGTCTTCGGGGTCGCCTCCGCCGCCCCGCAGATCGAGGGCGCCTGGGATGCCGACGGCCGCACCCCGTCGACCTGGGACGTGTTCGCGGCGCAACCCGGCCGCATCCGCGACGGCTCGAGCCCCGCCGTCACGACGGATGCCTACCACCGTGTCGACGAGGACCTCGCGCTCATGCGCGACGCCCGGATCGACGCCTCGCGGTTCTCGATCTCGTGGAGCCGGCTGCTGCCCGACGGGCGGGGTCCGGTCAACCCGAAGGCGGTCGCCTACTACGACCGGGTGATCGACGGGCTGCTCGAGGCAGGCATCCGTCCCGTCGCGACGCTGTTCCACTGGGACACCCCGGCGCCGCTCGAGGCGCGCGGCGGCTGGCTGCGGCGGGACACCGCCGATCGGTTCGCCGAGTACGCGGCGGCCGCGGGCGCGGCGTTCGGCGATCGCGTCGCCGACTGGATCACCCTCAATGAGCCGGCGACCGTCATCATCGACGGCTACGCGCTCGGTGTGCACGCGCCGGGGCGCACGAAGCTGTTCGGGGCGATCCGGGCGGTGCGCAACCTGCTGCGCGCGCACGGTCTCGCCGTCGACGCGTTGCGCGCCGTGCCGGTCGCGGGCCGCATCGGCATCACCAACGTGCACACCCCCGTCGAGCCTGCGACGACGTCGAAGGACGATGCGGATGCCGCCGACCTCTTCGACTTCATCCACAACCGGCTGTTCGCCGATCCCGTGCTGCTCGGCCGGGCGGCGGAGCTGCCGCGGGGTGCCCGCGGCATCGAACGGCTGGGGCTGAAGCTCCTCTCCGGTCTCGGCCGGGACGCCGCCGTGATCTCGCGTCCGCTCGACTTCTACGGGCTCAACTACTACTTCCCGTCGCGCATCGCCGCGGGCGCCGACCCGGCGGGGCACACCCCCGACGGCGAGACGGAGGCGATGAAGGACGTGCCCTTCCGCCTGGAGCGGTTCCCCGAGCACGAGGTCACCGGCTTCGACTGGCCGATCGCTCCCGACTCCCTCGGCGTGGTGCTCGACAACATGGTGAACCGCTACGGCGACCGGCTTCCGCGCATCCAGATCACCGAGGGCGGGGCGTCCTTCCCCGACGTCGTCGGCGACGACGGCGCCGTCGACGATCGGAATCGGATCGACTACCTGAGCCGGCACGTCGCCGTCGCCGCCGCCCGGCCGGAGGTCGACGCGTACTTCGTCTGGACGTTCGTCGACAACTGGGAATGGGCAGCCGGCTTCACCCAGCGCTTCGGGATCGTGCATCTCGACACCGAGACGCTCGCCCGCACGCCCAAGTCGTCGTACCGCTGGTTCCGCGCGGTGCAGGTGGCGCGCGGACGGTGACGTCAAGGTCCCAGGCCCACGTCGTCGCGTCGGCCAGGATGGAGAGGTGACACCCGAGGAGCTGGCGGCGAAGCTGCCGCCGGGCTTCCTTCTCGGGGTCAGCACGTCGGCGTACCAGATCGAGGGCGGTGCGGACGAGCGCGGTCCGGCCGGCTGGGACCTCTTCGCCGCCGAGCCCGACCGCATTCTGGACGGCTCCGACGCGCTCGTCGCCGCCGACCACTACCACCGGATGCCGGAGGACGTCGCGCTGCTGCGCGACCTCGGCGTCGACGCCTACCGATTCTCGATCTCGTGGCCGCGGGTGCAGCCGACCGGCCGTGGCCCGGCGAGTGCGAAAGGCCTCGCCTTCTACGACCGGCTGCTCGACGAACTGCTCGCCGCCGGCATCCGGCCGATGGCGACGCTGTTCCACTGGGACACCCCGCTCGAGATCGACGAGGCCGGCGGCTGGACGAAGCGCGACACCGCCCACCGGTTCGCCGACTACGTGCGGATCGCGGGGGAGGCCTTCGGCGACCGGGTCGCCGACTGGGTCACCGTCAACGAGCCCGCGACCCTCGCCCTCGAGGGCTACACGCTCGACGTGCACGCGCCGGGAACGGCGCTCTGGGTCGCCGGGGCCCGCGCGGCGCACCACCTGCTGCTCGGCCACGGACTCGCCGTGCGGGCGTTGCGGGACGTGCCCGTGTCGGGCCGGATCGGCATCTCGAACGCCCACACCCCGGTGTTCGCGGCGAGCTCGCGCTGGCTCGACCGCATCGCGGCACGCAACTTCGACATCCTCAGCAATCGGGTCTTCGCCGATCCCGTGCTGCGCGGCCGGCGTGCACCGGGACTCGTCGGGCTGGCCGTGCGGCTCGCGGCGCTGCCGCACTGGGGCGACGCGAAGATCATGGCCGAGCCCGTCGACTTCTACGGCGTGCAGTACTACTTCCCGAGCAAGGTCGCCGCGGGCCCGCCGCACGTGAAGGTCGGCACGCACGACGGGCACTCCCAGGCGATGCTCGACCTGCCGCTGCGACTCGAACCGTGGCCGGAGTACGGCGTCACCGGGTTCGGCTGGCCCGATTCGCCCGACCAGGTCCCCGTGCTGCTGCGCCGGCTCGCCGAGCGCTACGGCTCGCGGCTGCCGCCGATCATCTTCACCGAGGGCGGTGCGAGCTACCCCGACCGTCCTGACCGGCGCGGCGAGGTGGACGACGTGCAGCGCATCGAGTACCTCGCGAGCCACCTGGCGAGCGCGACCTCGGAGGTGCCCGGCGTCGCGGTCGAGGGCTACTTCATCTGGTCGCTGCTCGACAACTTCGAGTGGGCGGCCGGCTACACCCAGAAGTTCGGGCTGGTCTCCGTCGATCCCGAGACGAAGGAGCGGCGGCCGAAGGCGTCGTTCGACTGGTATCGCGAGGTACTCTCAGCTCGTACGCGGTGATCCGCCCCTATGATGACGGGCATGGAGATCCTCATCGTCGTCGGCATCATCGTGCTGCTCGTCCTCATCGTCGGCGGCTACCTTCTGTCGACCTACAACGGCCTGGTCCGTCTCAACGTCCGCGTCGACGAGGCGTGGAGCGACATCACGGTGCAGCTCAAGCGGCGCGCCGACCTCATCCCGAACCTCATCGAAGCGGTCAAGGGCTACGCGGCGCACGAGAAGCAGGTCTTCGAGAACGTCACCAAGGCGCGCTCCGAGACGGTCAACGCCTCGACGCCGGCCGAGGCGAGCGTCGCGGAGAACCACTTCCAGGGCGCGCTGAAGAGCCTGTTCGCGGTCGCCGAGGCGTACCCGCAGCTGCAGGCCAACCAGAACTTCCTCCAGCTGCAGGCCGAGCTCGTCGACACCGAGGACAAGATCCAGGCGTCGCGTCGCTTCTACAACGGCGGCGTCCGCGAACTCAACACGAAGATCAAGATCTTCCCGAACACCCTGTTCGTGCGCGGCCTCGGCTTCACCGAGCGCGAGTTCTTCGAGGTCGACGAGCCGTCGGCCATCGCGGAGCCGCCGAAGGTGCAGTTCTAAGAATTTGCTCAGGCTCCGCCGGTTGACTGACCGGCGGAGCCGTTGCATACCCGGAACCCCGGCTCTCACGAGGAACTGAAGACATGTACTCCGCGATCGCGAAGAACAAGCGCAACACCGTGCTGATCATCATCCTGTTCCTGGTGATCATCGCGGGGCTGAGCCTCATCCCGACCTTCCTCTACGGCGACTGGTCGATCTCGATCATCACGATCGTGATCGCCGCCGCCTACGCGCTCTTCCAGTACTTCATGGCGACCCGCGAGACCCTCGCGCTGTCGGGCGCGCACGAGATCACCAAGGCGCAGGAGCCGCGGCTGTACCGCATCGTCGAGAACCTCTCGATCACCGAGGGGATGCCGATGCCGAAGGTCTACGTCATCAACGATCCGGCGCCGAACGCCTTCGCGACCGGCCGCGACCCCGAGCACGCCGTCGTCGCCGCGACGACCGGCCTGCTCGAGCTGATGACCGACTCCGAGCTCGAGGGCGTCATGGCTCACGAGATGGGGCACGTCAAGAACTACGACATCCGCGTCTCGCTCATCGTCTTCGGACTCGTCATCGCCGTCGGCCTCATCGCCGACATCATCTTCCGCATGATCTTCTGGGGCGGCCGCAGCCGCGACAGCAACGCCGGTCCGGCGGCGCTGGTGTTCCTCGCGATCGGCATCGTCGCCGCGATCCTCGCGCCGATCGTCGCCGCCGTCGTGCAGGCGGCGGTCTCCCGGCAGCGCGAATACCTGGCGGATGCCACGGGCGCCCTCACGACGCGGCACCCGGAGGCGCTCGCCTCGGCTCTCGAGAAGCTGCAGGCCTACGGCCGCCCGGTGGCGCGCACCAACACCTCGATGTCGCACCTGTGGATCTCGGACCCCAACCGGCCCGGCTTCCTGTCGAAGCTGTTCTCGACCCACCCGCCGATCCCCGACCGCGTCGCACGTCTCCTGGGCAACGCCGCCAAGTTCTAGCCGCACTTCCGTGCGTTGAGTAGCGCCGCGCGCAGCGCGACGCGTATCGAAACGGGGAGTGCTGACGTGTGGGTCTCGATACACCCGCGCTGCGCGCGGGCACTCAACCCGCGATGACCACCGAGGTGCCGAGAGCCGCAGCGAGGTCGCGGGCGAGATCCCCGCGGTCGGCGACCACGACATCCCCGAGCCCCTGCCACGCCGCGATCTCGCGCAGCACCGGCACGAGCCGTTCCTCGGCTCCGGGCGGCGCGGACGGCTCGCGCCACGCGGACTGCACGCGCAGCACGCCCGCCTGACGGTCGCTCTTGAGATCGATGCGGCCGACGATCGCCTCGTCGACGAGCGCGGGCAGCGTGTAGTAGCCGTAGACCCGCTGCGGGGCGGGTGTGTAGATCTCGATGCGGTAGCGGAAGCCGAACATCCGCTC
>CAZPJC010000005.1:0-15248 GCA_964586645.1 uncultured Schumannella sp. | reverse complement strand
AGCGCGCGGCGCACGAGTTCGAGCTGTGCGGCCTCGGCCGGCACGTCGGGGGCGTCGAGCAGCGCGGGGGAGAGGATCTGCTCGGGCAGCGCGTACACCCGCTCGAACCCGCGCCGGCCCGCGGTGACGACGTCGCCGAAGAGGAAGAGGTACTCGAGTGCCTCCTTGATGCCGGAGAGCCCCCACCACGGTCCGCGGCGCACGTTCTCCTCGTGCTCGATCTGACTCGCCGCCATCGGGCCGTTCGCCGCGAGCTCGGCGAGCACGAACGCGAGCATCTGCGGATGCGCCTCGACCCACGCGCCGCGCGGACCGCCGGCGCCGTACCTCGCGCGCATCGCCGCCCGGCGGAACGCCCAGAGCGGCCAGTCCTCCCGCGGGGCGAACGTCGCCACGTGCGCCCAGTACTCGAGGTACGGCGACTTCGGGGCGAGCAGCAGCCGGTCGAGCAGCACCTTGTCGTATGACCCGAGCCGGGCGAACACGGGCAGGTAGTGGCTGCGCTCGAACACGTTGACCGAGTCGATCTGCAGGATGCCCAGCCGCTGCACGAGCAGGTTGAGCTGCCGGGTGCCGATCGTCGCGGGGCGCGGCACGCCGAACCCCTGGGCGGCGAGAGAGATGCGGCGCGCGCTCGCCGCCGAGATCTTCTCCGGCACGCCCTCGACCCTACTGAGCACCGCGGACACCGCCGGGTCGTCTGCCGTTCACCTGCGCGCTCCCGACGGGTCGCTTCGCGCTCCTACCGTCTGCTCGACGCGGTCATCCCTAAGGCCGCGCGCACCATCCCACGGAGGAATTTGTGATCACCAAGCGTGCCCTCGTCGGCGTCGCGGCTGCTGCCGCGCTCGCCGTCGGCCTCAGCGCCTGCGCCGGATCGGACGCCCCGGCGACCGACGTCGACGCCGCGACCGCCACCAGCGCCGAAGACTTCGGCGGACTCGACGCCCTGATCGCCGCGGCCGAGGCCGAGGGCGAGCTCAACGTCATCGCCCTGCCCGACAACTGGGCGAACTACGGCGAGATCAAGGCCCTCTTCGAGGAGACCTACGACATCGTCATCAACGACGCCGACCCCGACATCTCGTCCGCCGAGGAGATCGCCGCCGCCGACAACCTCCGCGGCCAGGACACGGCTCCGGATGTCTTCGACCTCGGCACCGCCGTGACCCTCGACTCGCTCGACTACTTCGCGCCGTACCAGGTCGCGAACTGGGACGAGATCCCGGACGCCAACAAGGAGGCCACCGGCCTCTGGGTGAACGACTACACCGGCTCGATGTCGATCGGCTACAACTCGAACGAGGTCCCGAAGCCCGAGTCGCTCGACGACCTGCTCGGTGACGACTACCGCGGCGCGGTCGCCCTCAACGGCGACCCGACCCAGGCGGGCGCGGCCTTCGCCGCCGTCGGCCTCGCCACGGTGCAGTCGGGCGGCGACCTGGACGACTTCCAGGCCGGCATCGACTTCTTCGAGAAGCTCAACGACGCCGGCAACTTCGTGCCGGTGAACGCCACGCCGGCGACCATCGCCTCGGGCGAGACCAAGGTCGTCTTCGACTGGAGCTACAACAACCTCTCCGCTGCGGCCACGGTCGACGGCTGGGAGGTCACCACGCTCCCGGGCACGGTCTACACCTCGTTCTACAACCAGGCGATCAACAACGACGCGCCGCACCCGGCCGCCGCTCGCCTGTGGATGGAGTTCCTCTACAGCGCCGCGGCGCAGAACCTGTTCATCGTCGGCGGCGCCTACCCGGTGACCATCCAGACGCTGCAGGACGAGGGCACCGTCGACCAGGACGCGCTCGACGCCCTGGGCGCGCTCGAGGGCGACCTCGTCACGCCGACCGCGGAGCAGGCCGAGGCCGCCGCCGCGCTGCTCGCCGAGAAGTGGGCCGCCGCGATCTCCTGATCGCGACACACCTCATGACCGTCGCCGACACCGCGGCGCTGGTCGCGGATGCCGCCGGGGAGACCCCCCGGCGGCATCCCGTGGCCGGGCCCAGCCCTCGCCGCCGTCGCGGCGGCCTCGCCAAGTACCTCGGGCTGACGCCGTTCGCCCTCTACGTGCTGCTCTTCCTCGCCATCCCGACGGTGCTCGCCGTCGGCACCGGGTTCTTCACCGAGGACGGCGCGTTCACGTTCGCCAACATCCTCGGCATCTTCGAGCCGGCCGTGCTCGGCACGTTCGCCAACTCGTTCTGGGTCTCGGCCGTGACCGCCGTGCTCGGCGCGATCGTCGGCGCCCTCGTCTGCTACGCGATGCTCGGCACGAAGGGGTCCGGTGCACTGCGCTCGATCGTCGACTCCGCGTCGAGCGTGCTCGCCCAGTTCGGTGGCGTCATGCTCGCGTTCGCGTTCATCGCCGCGATCGGCGGTCAGGGTCTCATCACGACCTGGATCCTGGATGCCACCGGCGTCAACATCCACGAGAACGGCAACTGGCTCTACCAGGTGCCCGGTCTCGTCCCCGTGTACTTCTACTTCCAGGTGCCGCTCATGATCATCACCTTCCTGCCTGCGCTCGAGGGGCTGAAGTCGCAGTGGGCGGAGGCCAACGCCACCCTCGGCGGAACCCGCTGGACCTACTGGACCCGCATCGCCGGGCCCGTGCTCGCGCCGTCGTTCATCGGCAGCCTTCTGCTGCTCTTCGCCAACGCCTTCTCGTCGTACGCCACCGCGGCGGCGCTGATCAGCCAGGGCTCGCAGATCGTGCCGCTGCAGATCCGGTCGGCGCTCATCAGCGAGACCGTGCTCGGCCGGGAGAACATGGCCGGCGCCCTCGCCCTCGGGATGATCGTCGTGATGGTCGTCGTCATGTGGGGCTACTCGGTGCTCGCCGCCCGTACCTCGCGGTGGCAGCGATGAACGCCCGCCGCGGCATCGCCGGGCCGGTGCGTCTCGGCCTCGCCCCGAGCCGGGTGACCCGGTGGATCATCCTCGGCCTGGTGGCGGTCGTGTTCGCGATCCCGCTGCTCTCGCTGCTCGAGTTCTCGTTGCGTGACGGGTTCACCGGCACCTACACGCTCGACCACTGGATCGGTCTCTTCGATCCCGAGAACGCCCGACCGTACCGACAGCTGTTCCAGGCGATCGGCAACTCGTTCGTGCTCGCGGCCGTGACCGTCGGCATCGTGCTCATCGTCCTCCTGCCGACGATGCTGCTCGTGCACATGAGCTTCCCGAAGCTGCGTCGCGTCCTCGAGTTCATCTGCATCATCCCGATCACGGTGCCGGCGATCGTGCTCGTCGTCGGTCTCGCCCCGGTTTACTCGATCGTCGTGAAGATCTTCGGGAGCGGCACCTGGACGCTCGCGTTCGCCTACGGCATCCTCGTGCTGCCCTACGCCTACCGAGCCATCCAGTCGAACCTCGACGGCGTGCCGGTCGTCACGCTCAGCGAGGCCGCCCGGTCGCTCGGGGCCGGCTGGCCGACCGTGGTGTGGAGCGTGCTGCTGCCGAATCTCCGACGCGGAGTGCTCGCGGCGGCGTTCATCACCGTCGCCGTCGTGCTCGGCGAGTTCACGCTCGCGAGTCTGCTCAACCGGCGCAACCTGCAGACCGCGATCCTGCAGATCTCCTCCTCCGACCCGTGGATCTCCGCGATCCTCGCGCTGATCGCGCTCGCCTTCGCCTTCCTCCTGCTCCTCCTCATCGGCCGTCTCGGGACGGTCGGGAATCGGAACCGCTCATGACCGACACCCAAGCCCTCCGCACCGCCGCCTGGCCGACCGAGCCCGTGGCATCCCTCGAGATCACCCCGGCCACTGTCGAACTCGACGGCGTCGTCAAGGTGTACAGCGGGCACCGGGCCCTCGACGGAATCTCGCTCAAGCTCGAGCCCGGCGAGTTCGTCGCCCTGCTCGGCCCGTCGGGCTGCGGCAAGACCACGGCGCTGCGCGCGCTCGCCGGGCTCGAAGCGGTCGACGGCGGATCGATCCGCATCGACGGCGACGACGTCTCGGGTCTGCCGACCAACAAGCGCGACATCGGCATGGTCTTCCAGGCCTACTCGCTCTTCCCGCACATGACGGTGCTCGAGAACGTCGAGTTCGGGCTGCGGATGCGCAAGGTCGACAAGGCGGAACGTCGCGTGCGCGCGCAGGAGGCCCTCGACCTCGTCGGCCTCGGCGAGCGGGGCGAGCGGTTCGCCCACCAGCTCTCCGGCGGGCAGCAGCAGCGCGTCGCCCTGGCCCGCGCCCTCGTCACCCGTCCGCGCGTGCTGCTGCTCGACGAGCCGCTGTCGGCGCTCGACGCGAAGGTGCGCGTGCAGTTGCGCGAGCAGATCCGGCGCATCCAGACCGAACTCGGCATCACGACGCTGTTCGTGACGCACGACCAGGAGGAGGCGCTCGCCGTCGCCGACCGGGTCGCCGTGATGCGGGAGGGGCGGATCGAGCAGATCGGCACCCCCGAAGAGCTCTACGTGACCCCGGCGACCCCGTTCGTCGCCGACTTCGTGGGGCTGTCGAACCGCGTCCCCGGCACCCTGAAGGCCGGCACGATCACCGCCGCGGGCACGACGTTCGCGCTCCTCGGCGAGGCGCAGCCCGACGGCCCGGTGCTCGCCTACGTGCGCCCCGAAGACGTCGTCCTCGTCGCCGGGAAGACGGCGAAGGGCCTCGACGCCACGGTCGTCGCCTCGAGCTTCCTCGGGTCGCTGCGTCGCACCACCGTGCGACTCGACGACGGCACCCTGCTCAGCGTGCAGCACGAGGTCTCGGTGCAGCCCGCCCCCGGCGACACCGTCCGCGTCGGCTTCCGCGGCAACCCCGTCAGCGCCGTCCCGGCCCCCTGACCCACCGGGGAGCGGGCGGGGCGCGCGCCTAGACTGACTCCGTGGCCCGAGCCCAGGAACCGTCAGAGAGTCCCGCCCCGCGCCCGCGCGCCCGGAAGGCGGCGGAGGCCCCGTCGGCTCCCGCGGCCCCGGCTCCGACGGCACCGGGTACGAGCGGCGACCTCGTGTCGCCGGGGCTGCGCATCGCCGCGGCCTGGTCGTGGCGGCTCCTCCTCGTCGCCGCGGCGGTGGCTCTCGTCGGCTTCGTCATCGTGCAGCTGCGGCTCGTCGCCATCCCGTTCTTCGTCGCGTTGCTGCTCTCGGCGCTGCTCGTGCCGTTCTCCAGCTGGCTGCAGCGCAAGGGCTGGCCCAAGTGGCTCGCGGTCGCGGTCAACGAACTGGCCGTGATCGTCGTCGTCGCGGGGCTCATCACGGTCGTCGTCATCCAGGTGCGCAGCGGCTTCCCCGCACTGCAGGAGCAGACGCTCGCACGCTACGACGACCTCAAGGCGTACCTGCTCGCCTCGGATCTGCATCTGACCGAGAAGGACATCAACGGCTACTTCGACGCGGCCATCGGGTCGATCACCGACGACACCAACGCGCTCCTCACCCAGGCCCTCGACCTCGCCTCGCTCGGCGGGCACATCCTCGCCGGAACGCTGCTCGCGCTGTTCTCGACGCTGTTCATCCTCATCGACGGGCGCGGCATCTGGCACTGGATCGTGAAGGTGTTCCCGAACCGGGCCCGGCCGGCGATCATGGGGGCAGGGGAGGCCGGCTGGCTGACGCTCTCCACCTTCGTGCGCGTGCAGATCTTCGTCGCCGCGATCGACGCCGTGGGCATCGGCCTCGGCGCGTTCATCCTCGGCCTCGTCTACGGCGGGTTCCCGCTCGTCATCCCGATCGCGATCGCGGTGTTCCTGGCCTCGTTCATCCCGGTCGTCGGCGCCGTCGTGTCGGGCGGGCTCGCGGTGTTCGTCGCGCTCGTCTACCTCGGCCCGGTGCCCGCGCTCATCATGCTCGGCATCGTCATCCTCGTGCAGCAGGTGGAGGGCCACGTGCTCCAGCCGCTGCTGGTCGGCGCCGCCGTCAAGGTGCACCCGCTCGCCGTCGTGCTCGCCGTCGCGACCGGCGGGTTCATCGCCGGCATCCCGGGTGCGCTGTTCGCCGTGCCGCTCGTCGCCGTGCTCAACGTCATGGTCGGCTACATCGCCCGCGGCGAGTGGCGCACGAACCCGCATCCGAGCGTCGCCGACGTCACGACGCCGATCGTGGTCCCGAGGCGGCGTCGTGCGCGCTGAACTGGACCGGGCGGCCCTGCCGGGACCGACCCTCGACGACTTCCACGCCGCACGCGAGCGGGTCTCGGCCGTCGTGCAGGTCACCCCGATGGAGGTCTCCCGCTACCTGTCCGAGATCGTCGGAGCGCCCGTCTTCCTCAAGGCAGAGAACCTCCAGCGCACCGGGTCGTACAAGATCCGCGGCGCCTACAACCGGCTCTCCCAGCTCACGGCCGAGGAGCGCGCGCACGGCGTCGTCGCGGCGTCCGCCGGCAACCACGCGCAGGGCGTCGCCCTCGCCGCGCGCGAGCTCGGCATCGCGGCGACCATCTACATGCCCACCGGCGTCGCCCTGCCGAAGCTGCAGGCCACCCGCGGCTACGGCGCCGACGTCGTGCTCGAAGGCGACATCTTCGACGACACCAACGCCGCCGCGCAGGCGTTCGCCGCACGCACCGGCGCGACCTTCATCCCGCCGTTCGACCACCCCGACGTCGTCGCCGGACAGGGGATGCTCGGGCTCGAGATCCTCGAGCAGGTGCCCGACGTCGCGACGATCGTCATCCCGATCGGCGGCGGCGGGCTCATCTCGGGTGTCGCCTCGGCGATCGCCCAGGCCGCCCCGGACCGCGACATCCGCATCATCGGGGTCCAGGCCCACAACGCCGCCCCCTACGTGCCCTCCCTCGCGGCGGGGGAGATCATCCCCGTGCAGGTCGGCCCGACGATCGCCGACGGCATCGCGGTCGCCCGCCCCGGCACCCTCAACTTCGAGATCATCAGCCGCACCGTCGACGACGTCGTCACGGTGAGCGACGACGACATCGCCCGTGCTCTCGTCGTGCTGCTCGAGCGCGCGAAGCTCGTGGTCGAGCCCGCCGGGGCCGCCGGCGTCGCCGCGCTGCTCGCCGGAGTCGTCGACGCCGTGGGCCCGACGGTCGTCGTGCTGTCCGGCGGCAACATCGATCCGATGGTGATGGAACGCGTCATCAGCCGCGGTCTCGCGGCCGACCAGCGCTACCTCAAGGTGCACATCCCGCTTCCCGACCGCCCGGGTCAGCTCGCGCGCATCGCCGAGCTGATCGCGGATGCCAACGCCAACGTCGTCGAGGTCATCCACACCCGGCACGGCACCGGCCTCATGATCAGCGAGGTCGGGATCGAGATCCACATGGAGACGCGCGGCGCGACCCACGCGGAACTCGTGCTGACGCGGCTGCGCGACGCCGGCTACCGGCCCCGCGTCACGTCCTGAGCACGCGGCCGGGCGCTAGCCCGTGTAGGTCTCGACCTTGACGATCTCGACGGCGATCTCCTTGCCGTTGGGCGCCGTGTAGGTGGTCGTGTCGCCGATCTTCAGGCCGAGGATCGCCTCGCCGAGCGCACTCGTCGCCGGGTAGACGTCGATGTCGCCCGCGTCGTCGGCGATCTCGCGGCTGCCGAGCAGGAACGTGGACTCGTCACCGGCGATCTTCGCGGTGACGACGGTGCCGATCTCGACGAGACCCGACGCGGCCGGCGGCTCGCCGACGGTCGCGGAGCGCAGCAGCGCGGTGAGCTGGCGGATGCGCGCCTCGATCTTGCCCTGCTCGTCCTTCGCGGCGTGGTAGCCGCCGTTCTCCTTGAGGTCGCCCTCCTCGCGCGCCATCTCGATCTTCTTCGCGATGTCGAGGCGCGCGGGACCCTCCAGCTCGGCGAGCTCGGCGCTCAGACGGTCGTAGGACTCCTGGGTCAGCCAGGTCGTGGCAGCGGCGTCGGACATGCGGGTACTCCTTCGAAGAGGCAGCAGCTCTGCTGAGCTAATGCGTGTGCCCGGCCGGAGCCGGGCAATCGCCCCATGCTAGGTCAGCCAGCAACGGTAGATCAACCCGGTGACAGCGGGCTCCGTCACCCGCACGTTCTCGACGAACGCCCGCGTGCGCTCGGTGCCGCCGGGCAGCTCGACGATCTTCCAGCCGACGATGGCGAACTCGTCGTTGAGCGCCTGGAGGGCGCAGGACACGTCGGTGCCGGGCTCGACGGTGACCTCGAAACGGATGTCGACGCTGCCGTCCTCGCGGGTGACGTAGCCCGTGTCCCGGGTCTCGAGACTCGCCGACGGGCTGAACAGACCCACCCAGACGACCCAGGCCACGGCGACGAGCAGCACGCCGGCCGCGGCCGCGATGCCGATCGTCAGACGGCGCCGACGGTGCGCATCCGTGCGTCCGTAGCGCTCCGCGACCGAGCCCTGTGTCATCTCGCCTCCGTTACCCTGGAACCAGGCTATTCGGACCGGGAGGCCCACGTGCTCCACCTGCTCACCGCACTTCCCCTGCTGGGGGGCGCGGACCCGACGCCGATCCCGACCCCGGGCACGCCCGAGGGCTTCGACCCGAACGTCGTCACCCCCGGGGTGTGGGGCTTCGTGATCACCTTCGGCATCGTCGTCGCCGTCGTGCTCCTCGTCGTCGACATGGTGCGCCGCACCCGCCGGGTGAACTACCGCGCGGCGGTCAACGAGCAGCTGGATGCCGAGGAAGCCGCCGCCGCCGAGAAGGACTGACCCGGCATCGCGTGGGCCGATCGTGGTTCGCGTGCGCCAATCGGCTCGCGTGAACGCGTCATGCTCGCCAACCGGCACCCGGGACGCGGCGGAGACCGCGAGACCTCACCAGCCGAGCGGGTTGAGCACGATGAGCAGGATCGCCGTCCAGTGGCACATGAAGGCGATCACCGTGCAGGTGTGGAACAGCTCGTGGAAGCCGAACCGCCCCGGCCACGGGTTGGGGCGCTTGAGTCCGTAGAACACCGCACCCGCGGTGTACGAGAGCCCGCCGATGAGCACGAGCAGCATCGCGACGGCGTTGAACGCGACGAGGTCGCCGGTGTAGAACACCGCGGCCCAGCCCAGGCCGACGTACAGCGCGAGGTACAGCCAGCGCGGCGCGCCCAGCCAGAAGATGCGGAAGACGATCCCGAGCAGCGCGACGCCCCAGACGGCGCAGAGCAGCACGATCCCCTTGTCGAACGGCAACGCGCTCACCGCGAGGGGGGTGTAGGTACCCGCGATGAGCAAGAAGATGTTGGAGTGGTCGAGCCGCCGGAACACGGCCTTGACCTTCGGGCTCCAGTTGAAGCGGTGGTAGACCGCCGAGATGCCGAACAGCAGGATCGACGACGCCATGAAGATGGCCGACGCCGCCTTCGCCGGGCCGCCGTCCGCGAGCACGATGAGCACGATGCCGGCGGCCAGCGCGAGCGGCGCCGTGCCGGCGTGGATCCAGCCGCGCCAGGTCGGCTTCTTCTCGGCCTCGGGGTGCTCGAGCGCGTCGTCGAGAAGCGGGATGTTCGGGATGTCGGCACCGGGCTCGACCGGTTCGGTGAGGTCGGCCGCGGGACGCGCAGGGGTCATGCGGGGAGTGTACGGGGACCCGCGACGAACACCCTGAGAGAGGTCGACTACCTTAGTCAGGTGCCACAACGGAAGGGCTCGTCCGGCCGGGGTCTCTTGTATGGGCTCTACTCGGCCCGCCTGCGCAAGGAACTCGCCGACCTCCCGCGACCCCACCACGTCGGCATGATCATCGACGGCAATCGGCGCTGGGCGCGGGAGCGGGCCCTCGAGACCGCCGCGCACGGCCATCGGGCCGGAGCCGCGAAGATGCGCGAGTTCCTCGGCTGGTGCGATGCCCTCGGCGTGCGGATGGTCACGATCTACCTGCTCTCGACCGACAACCTCACGGGGCGCGACGCCGAGGAGCTCGGCCAGCTGTTCGAGATCATCGCCGACCTCGCCGACGACCTCTCGCGCGCCGCCGACTGGCGCATCCAGCACGTCGGCACGACCGAGGGGCTGCCGCAGCCGCTCGTCGACGTGCTGCGCGGCGCCGAGGCCCGCACCGCCGGCAACGCCGGTCTGCATGTCAACCTCGCGATCGGCTACGGAGGCCGCCGGGAGATCGCGGATGCCATGCGCAGCATCGTGCGCAGCCACGGCAAGGGCGGGGGGACGATCGACGATCTCGCCGAGATCCTCACCCCGGAGCTGATCGCCGACCACCTGTACACGCAGGGGCAGCCCGACCCCGACCTGATCATCCGCACCTCGGGCGAGCAGCGGCTCTCCGACTTCATGCTCTGGCAGAGCGCGCACAGCGAGTTCTACTTCCTCGAGTCGCTCGGCCCCGACCTCCGCGAGGTCGACTTCCTGCGCGCGCTGCGCGCTTACGGCACCCGGGATCGGAGGTACGGCGCATGAGCACTGGCAAGCTCGCCCTGGAGGACTATCAGGCCCGGTTCGACGAGGAACCCGGCTACCTCGACTACGCACGCGTCGCGCCGGTCGGCCGCACGGTGCTGGAGGAGCAGACCGCGCTCAGCAGTGTGCTCGCCCATGCGCGGTTCGGCTCGGTCGCCGGGCTGGCGGCGCAGCACGACCGGATGCGGGCCGCCGTCGCCGCGCTCGGCGGGTTCCGGCCCGACCAGGTCGTGTTCCAGCCGAACGCGTCGAGCGGTCTCATGCACACGATGTTCGGCCTCACCGGCGGGGTCGCGGTGTCGCCGCTCGAATTCCCCTCGATGACCTATGCGGTGCGCCGCGCGGCGGACGCCCTCGGCGTGCTGGCCCCGCTCTGGCTCGAGACCGAGGACGGCCGGATCACGCCGGGGAACCTGCGCGATCAGCTGACCCCGTCCGTGGTCGCGGTCGCCGTGAGTCTCGTCGACTACCGCACGGGCTACCTCGTCGACCTCGAAGGCATCCGCGAGGTCATCGGGGAGCGGCTGCTCATCGTGGATGCCGCCCAGGCGTTCGGCGTCGTCGACGCCCCGTACGAGGTGACCGACGTGGTCGTCTCCGGCGGCCAGAAGTGGGCGCGGGCCGGCGTCGGCTCCGGCTTCCTCGCGGTGAGCGACCGGGCGCGGGACCACCTCACCCCCGTGTGGTCGAGCTACACCGGATCGCAGGATCCCTACGCGTCGACCGTCGAGCCGCCCGCCGAGGGGGCCGCCGCGTTCCAGGTGAGCCACGCCGACCCGGTCGCGGCCGGCCGCTTCGCCGCGGCGCTCGAGGAGATCGCAGCGGTCGGCATCCCGGTGCTCCACGCGGAGATCGCCCGCAACGTGTCGCGTCTGATCGACCTGGCCGACGAGTTCGCGCTGCCGGTCGTCTCGCCCCGCGCCGAGGCCGAGCGAGCGGGCATCGTCGTCGTCGAGCCGCTGCCCGAGCAGCTGACGGTGCTGGTCGCGTCGCTGCACAACCACGGCATCACCGCCCGCGTCGGAGACACCTCGGTGCGGCTGTCCGCGCACGCGACCGTCGAGGAGGAGACCTTCTCGATGCTCCGCGCGGCGTTCGTCTCGTTCGCGACCTCGATCTAGGGCGCCACACCTCAGAACATTCACACGCCCGTAACGCGCGAGGTGCGTGTCGAAACGCGGCTGTCACACGCCCGGGGTTAGCGTCGGAGACATCAGGCACGGCGCCTGGTCGGAGCGGCCACGTAAGTTCGTTCCGAGTCGAAATGGCCGCACGAAACACCAGCCGGGGGAGACATCCCCGGGGATGGAGTGGGAGTGCCCGCACTCGACAAGCCCCAGCAGACGACCGCCAACGCGACGAGCGGGGGTGGCAAGCCGAAGCAAGGGGAGCGGACATTCGTCCTCGACACGTCGGTGCTGCTGAGCGATCCCAAAGCGATCTTCCGCTTCGCGGAGCATTCGGTCGTGCTGCCCGTCGTCGTCGTCACCGAACTGGAAGCCAAACGCAACGACCCGGAGATCGGGTACTTCGCCCGCCAGGCGCTGCGCAACCTCGACGAGCTCCGCCGGCAGCACGAGCGGCTCGACTTCCCGATGTCGTCGGGGAACGAGGGCGGCTCGATCCGGGTCGAACTCAATCACTCCAACCAGTCGGTGCTCCCGTCGGGCCTCCAGCTCGGCGACAACGACTCCCGCATCCTCGCGGTGGCGCTCAACCTGAAGGGCGACGGGCTCGACGTCACCGTCGTGTCGAAGGACCTTCCGATGCGCGTGAAGGCGGCATCCATCGGTCTCACCGCCGAGGAGTACAAGGCCGAACTCGCGGTCGACTCCGGGTACACCGGGATGGCCGACATCGACCTCTCCGCGGAGCAGATGGCCGACCTGTACGAGACCGAGACCATGTCGACGCGTCAGGTCGCCGACATCCCGATCAACACCTCGCTGGTGGTGCATTCCGAGCGCGGGTCGGCTCTCGGTCGGGTGAGCGCGCGCGGCGAGTTCAAGCTCGTGCGCGGCGATCGGGATGTCTTCGGTCTCCACGGCCGCAGCGCGGAGCAGCGTCTCGCGATCGACCTGCTGCTCGACCCCGAGATCGGCATCGTGTCGCTCGGCGGGCGCGCGGGCACCGGCAAGTCGGCGCTCGCGCTCTGCGCCGGGCTCGAAGCCGTGCTCGAGAAGCAGCAGCACCGCAAGATCATGGTGTTCCGTCCGCTGTACGCGGTCGGCGGCCAGGAGCTCGGCTACCTGCCCGGCGACAAGGACGAGAAGATGAACCCCTGGGGCCAGGCGGTGTTCGACACGCTCGGCGCCCTGGTCTCGGACAACGTGCTCGAGGAGATCGTCGAGCGCGGCATCCTCGAAGTCCTGCCGCTCACCCACATCCGCGGCCGCTCGCTGCACGACGCCTTCGTGATCGTCGACGAGGCGCAGTCGCTCGAGCGGAACGTGCTGCTCACGGTGCTCAGCCGGATCGGCCAGAACTCCCGGGTCGTGCTCACCCACGACGTCGCCCAGCGCGACAACCTCCGGGTCGGACGCCACGACGGGGTGGCCAGCGTGATCGAGACCCTGAAGGGACATCCTCTGTTCGCGCACATCACCCTCACCCGCTCCGAGCGGTCGGCCATCGCGGCCCTCGTCACGGAGATGCTCGAGGGCAACGAGCTGGCGTAACCACCTAGGTGCGTCTGAGGGTCGGGCACCACGTCGCCGGGGAAGCGCGGCGTGGGCCCGGCCCGTCCAGCTGTGGGCGGGTCCCGATCCGTCTCGTGACGGCTCGCTAGCATCCCGGCATGCGACGGACCGGGTGGCAGCTGCCCGTGACCCTCGCTCTCGGCGTGCTCGCCTGGGTGGCGATCGGGCCCGTCGTCGCCGCGATCCCCGCGCTCTACGTCGCCGCCGTCGCGCCGGAACTCACGCGCATCGATCTGGCCGAGCACCGGTTGCCCAACCGCCTCGTGGTTCCCGGCCTCGGGGTCGGTCTGCTCGCCGCGGCGGGGTCGTGGGCGACGACGGGCGCACCGCCGGTCGTGCCGCTGGTCGCGGCGTTGGCGTACGGAGGGTTGCTGTTCCTGTTCGCGCTCGGCGGCGGGATGGGCATGGGGGATGTCAAGCTCGCCGCCGTCCTCGGGCTCGCCTCGCCGACGACGACCGTTGCGATCGCCTCTCCGGTGCTCGCCTTCCTCGTCGGGGGAGCGGTCGCGCTCGTGGTGCTCGTCGTCCGGGGTCGCGGCGTCCGCATCCCGTTCGGGCCGTTCCTGCTCGCGGGGTACGTCGGCGGACTCGCCGCGAACGGGTTGCGGGCTATCTCTATATAGGTAGAGTTGGCCCATGGAGAAGCTGGCTCGCGTCACCGCGGCGACCCTCGATGTGCTCGAGGCACTGCTCGATGCCCCCGACAGCGTGTGGGGGTTGCGGATCGTCACTCTCACCGGACGGCCGGCCGGGAGCGTCTACCCGATCCTCGAGCGCCTCGAGCGCGCCGGCTGGGCCGAGTCGGAGTGGGAGGACGACCCCGCCCGGAGCGGACCGCGTCGCCGGCTCTACCGCCTGACCGCGGGGGGCGCCGAAGCGGCTCGTGCGCTCCTCGCGCACGCGGCGTCGCCTCGACCGTCCTTCCGGCCGAAGGCGGCGGGAGCGTGAGCGGCATCCCCGTCGCACTGGTGCGGCTCGCCGCGCAGCTGCTGCCGTCAGGCGTGCGCGACCGCTACCGCGAGGAGTGGCTCGCGGACCTCGGCGGCGCTGAGGAGGCCGGCCTCTCGCGAGCTGCCGTCGTCGTGGGCGCGCTCACCGCTGCGCTCACCATCTCGCGCAGCGACCCGGCACTGACCGGGCTCACCCTGGGCGAGACGTTCACGCACCGTCTCCGCGTGGGATCGGGGCTTCTGGGCGCCGCCGCCGTGCTCGGCGTCGGCTACCGGCTCTATGGTGGCTACTCGATGCCGTTCGGACACGGCTCGCCGGCCCTCCTCGTCGCGGGGGCGGTCGTGCTCGCCGTGGCTGTCCTGCTCGCCGTCCTAGGCGGCGTCGTGCTGCTTGCGGCGATCACGGTCGCGCTCGCGGCCCGCCGCGTGGGTGTGGCCGTCGTGCTGACCCTGGCGCTGATCGGCCTGGCCTCCCTCGGAATCGCCGCCCCCGACGTCATCGGGGCGCTCGCCATCCTGGGTGGCCCGATGGCGCTCATCGGCCTCGCGGCCGTCGTGGTCGTCGCCCCGCGTGCCGGTGCCATCCCGCCGGTGCGGCGCCGGGTCCTCCTCGCCGGGATCTTCGGGATCGCGGCGCTCTCGGTGTGCGGGGTCGTCATCCTGCACGTCGCGGTGTGGAACCCGCTCGCCCGGGTGCCGGGGCTGGGTCTGGACGAGATCTACGCGCGCCTGGCCGACGCCGGCGAAGCGACGGGGGTCGGCGTCTGGCTCGGCGTTCAGGCGGGGACGACCGTCGCCGGGGCCGTGGCTCTCCTGCTGCTCGCCGTCCTGCCCCGTCGACGCCCGGTCTTCGGCACCTCGCGCCGCCTGGTCGCGACCGGGTTCCTGCTGGTTGCCGCGACGACGGCGCTCGGCTATCTGCCCGCCTTCTCGATGGGCATGGGGCTCGCCGACACGTTCCTGACGACGGGGGGCGACGCGGCGGCGTCGGGTCCGGCGCTCGCGATCGTCGGGCAGGCGGCCCTGGCCGCGTCGCTCCTGACGATCACGGTGCGCCCCGCCGTTCCCCGGGCCATGCCGCTCCCGCCGCCGGTGGGACCGGCGCGCGCCTAGCCGCCAGGGATCGAGGCGTCGGGCCCGGGGCCCACGGGCTCCGGGAATCGGCCGCGCAGCTCGGCCGCGACCCCGGCCCAGCGCAGCAGGAACGCGGGCTCGTCGAGGCGCTTGCGCCGGAGCCACCTCGTCACCTCGTCGTTGCTCTTGCTCGCGTTGCACGACCGGCACGCCGGCACGACG
>CAZPJC010000004.1:0-54520 GCA_964586645.1 uncultured Schumannella sp. | reverse complement strand
TCCCGTACGGCGACGTCGTGCTCGGGCATCCGAGTGCGCTGCCGGTCGGCGACGAACGGTACGGGTTCCCGCCCGCCTGGCCCGCGGCGTTCTCCCCCGGGGATGCTGAGCTCGAGACCCTGCGCGCGCTCTGCGACGAGGTGTCGGCGAACTTCACGGCCGCGTGGAACCGCACCGCCCGCGAGCTCGACCCGGCCGCGATCGCGGTCGAGGATGCCTTCGCCGAGCACGGCCCGCTCGTGCTCTACAACTACCCGGCGGAACTCGTCGCCGACGCCTCGGCGCTGCCGCCGCACGTGTTCCTCGGTTCGACCCGCCGCGAGGAGCCGGCGGATGCCGACGTCGACGCCTGGATCGCGCGCACCCCGGCGTTCGCGTACGTCAGCTTCGGCAGCTTCCTCTCGGTGCGCGGCGACGTGCTGCGCCGGGTGGTCGAGGCTCTCGCGTCCGCCGGGCTCGTCGCGGCCGTCGCCACGGGTTCGACTCCCGCCGAGGAACTCGGGCCTCTGCCGGAGGGCTGGCTCGTGCGCGAATACCTGCCGCAGGTGCGGCTGCTGGCGTCGGCATCCCTCGCCATCACCCACGGGGGCAACAACTCGGTGACCGAGGCGCTCGGGGCCGGGGTGCCGCTGCTCGTGCTGCCGTTCTCGACCGACCAGTTCGCCGGCGCGGCCGCGATCGAGGAGGCCGGGGTCGGCATCGCGCTCGCGCCGAACACCGCGACGGTGGCGGAGCTTCGCGCCGCTCTGCTCGAGCTGGCGGCGCCTTCTCCTCAGCGGGATGCGCTTCTTGCGGGGATCGCCGCGCGTCAGGCCGCGGAACCGGGCCCGGTGCTCGCGTTCCGCGCGCTCGCGGCGAGCCCTTCGTCGACGAGTGCCGACATCGCCGCCGGATCGTCCGACGCCGCCCGGTAGCGCTCCATGTGCGCGGCGTTCGCCTCGTACTGCTCGCCGGCCCGCTCGGCCGCGACGTGGTGGAGAGCGTAGACCCGGCCCTCGTGGCGCCGGGGCGGTTCGCCGAGGATCGTCGAGTGCGCGAGGTACCAGGCGGCATCCTCGAACCCCCAGCCTCGGAAGCGCTCGTCCTGCCCGCCGTGGGCCTCCCACGTGCGGCGGGTCGTGACATAGACGCCCGAGCACGCGCCGTGCACGAGTTCGAACGCGCACTCCTCGAGCGGGATGCCGGCGGCGAACTGCGCTGAGCCTTCGGCACCGAGCCAGTGGTACGCGGTGTACGGGAGGTGGACCCGTCCGCTGCTTTTCGCCGCCTCAACCGCTTCTCGAAGCGGCCCGGGCTCGGGGAGGGTGTCGGCGTCGTTGAGCACGATCACCGCGTCGGGGTCGTCGAGCCCGGCGACCGCGAGGTTGCGGCAGCGGGCGAGGTTGAACGGGTCGTCGCTCGAGTCGATCGTCTCGACCCGGAACTCCGGGAGCATCCGGGCGTACCAGTCGCGCACGCGGTCGAACGCGTCGAGGCGCGAGGGGGCGGGGCGCCAGGGGAGCACGACGAGAGGGGAGGCCACCTCGCTACGGTACGTCAGCCTTCACCCCGTGGCCGTCGTCGGTCCTCAGCCCGCGAAGGGTGCCAGGCGGTCGAGCGCCGACAGGATCTCCGTCGTCACCGCGATCGGATCCTTCGTCGCATCGATGCTGAGCACCGGCGTGAGCCCGTCGAACGCGTGGAGGATGCGCGCCTCCTGTTCCTCGTAGAGCGCGAGCCGACGCGCCGCGACGTCGGGCGCGTCGTCGGCGCGCGCACCCGACGCCCCGCGCCGTCCGAGCCTCTCCAGGAGCGGAACACGGAAACGAGCGGCCACCCGGAAGTGACCGCTCGTTCTCGACGGGCGGGATCAGTCGTCGCTGCCGTGCCCGCCGCTGCCGGAATCGTCCGAGCCGGAGTCGTCGGAGTCGTCGGAGCCGGAGCCGGAGTCGTCGGAGCCGGAGTCGTCGGAGCCGGCGTCATCGGAGCCGGAGTCATCCGAGCCGCTGGTGCTGCTCCCGCTGTGATCGTTGTCGAGTTCGACGCGGATGACGGTGAGGTTCGCGTCGAGGCGCACCTCGGCCTCGTCGCCGTTCGCGAGCCGGATCTCGACCTTCCACGCCGCGTCGCCGGGGCTGTCGCCGCGGTCGACCTCGGTGACGGTGCCGCCGCCGACCGCCGCGAGAGCAGCCGCGGTGACGTCGGCGTACTGGGCGTCGGACGGCTGCACGTCGTCGTCGGACGAGCTGCTCGGCGACGGGGTCGAGGTGGCGCCGGGGGTCGGCGACGAGCTGTTCGTCGGGGACGAGCTGATGACGATCCGGTCGTTGGTCGCCTCGTCGAGCGTGTCGGCGAGGGCGAATCCGCCGACGCCGAGCCCGAGCACGGCGGCCGCCGAGACGGCGCCGATCAGGACCGGACGCGCCGGGAAGCGCCGGCGAGGTTGCTCGGGCGGGGTCGGGGTGGTGTCGAGGGGAATGGTGTCGTTGCTCATGGGCCCACTTTCCGTCGGAGCCGCTGAACCGGTGCTGAAGTCACCTGAAGATCGATTCAGGATGCGGCCGGGAGTCGCACGACGAATCGCGCACCGCCCAGCGGCGACTCCTCGACCCCGAGGGATCCGCCGTGCGCCCGCACGACCTCGGCGACGATCGCGAGCCCCAGCCCGCTGCCGCCGGCATCCCGTGCCCGGCCCTCGTCGAGGCGCACGAAACGCTCGAACACCCGCTCGCGGTGGTCGGCCGGGATGCCCGAGCCGTCGTCGTCGACCGTCAGCTCCACCTCTCCGTCCCGCGCGTGCACGGCGACCGCCACCTGGCTGCGGGCGTGCCGCGCGGCGTTGTCGGTGAGGTTCCGCAGCGCGCGCGCCAGCATCCGCTCGTCGCCGCCGACCCGCGCGGGGCCGACGCCGCTCGTGTCGATCGCGACGGTGCCGACATCGCGCATCCGTTTCGCGTCGGCGAGCACCAGGTCGTCGAGGTCGACGGCGGCACGAGCGACGGGGCCGGCGTTCTCGTCGAGGCGGGTGAGCAGCAGCAGCGATTCGACGAGGTCCTGAAGGCGAGAACCCTCGTCGAGCACGACCCCCGCGAGCTCGTCGACGTCGATGCGGCCGGGGTAGCTCCGCGCCAGCTCGGCGTGCTGGCGCAGCGACGCGAGCGGCGAGCGCAGCTCGTGCGAGGCGTCGGAGACGAAGCGCCGTTGCGCCCGCGCCGACGACTCGAGGCGCTCGAGCATCCGGTTCATCGTGCGGGCGAGCCTGCCCACCTCGTCGTCGGTGCGCGGCTCGGCGACGCGGCGGTCGAGTTCGCCGGCCCCGATCGCGTCGACCTCGCGGCGGATGGTGTCGACGGGCCGGAGCGCGCGCCCCACGATCAGCCAGGTCACGACGGCGATCAGCAGCAGCAGGGCCGGAACGCCGACCAGCAGCAGATTCGCGACGGTGCGCGTCGCGGCGAGCGGAGCGTCGAGGGGCAGCGCGACGCGGAGGCCGTACTCCGCACCCGCGATCGTCGCGGTGCGAGTCACGAGGATGTGGTCGCGCCCGTCGATGAGGGCGCGCGCGGGGGCGTCGACGTGCGGAAGGGCGAGCAGCTCGGCATCCTCGGAGGTCGCGACCCGTGCGCCGGTCGCGTCGTACAGCTGCTGCAGCGCGTCGTCGATCTCGGGCAGCCGGATGGCGCCCGACGCCTCGAGCAGGTCGGCGGTCGACTCGGCATCCCGTTCGGCCGTCGAGGTGACATTGCCGACGAACGCGTCTTCGACGAGACGCACGAAGACGGCGGACCCGGCCGACAGCACGACGCCGACGACGAGCACCGCGGCGAGCGTCGTGCGGTTGCGCACCGAGAGCGCGGGCCGTGTCCGGCGAGGCTCAGCCACCGGCGGCGTCCAACCGGTAGCCCGCGCCGCGCAGCGTCTCGATCGCGGCGCGGCCGAACGGCCTGTCGATCTTGTTGCGCAGGTGCCGGATGTAGACCTCGACGATGTTGGGGTCGCCGTCGAAGTCGAAGTCCCAGACGTTCGCGAGGATCTCGGCCTTGGTCACCGCCTCGCCCTTGCGGCGGATCAGGAAGTCGAGAACGGCGAACTCGCGGCTGGTGAGCTGGATGTCGGCATCCCCCCGCCGCACCTTGCGCGACGCCGGATCGACGCTGAGGTCGCCCGCCTCGAGCACGACGGGACGGTCGCGAGCCCCCCGGCGGACGAGCGACCGCAGCCGGGCGAGCAGCACCGCGAACGAGAACGGTTTCGTCAGGAAGTCGTCGGCGCCGGTGTCGAGAGCCTCGATCTGGTCCCAGTCGCCGTCCTTCGCGGTGAGCATGAGGATCGGCGTCCAGTCCTCCTCGTCGCGGAGGGTGCGGCACAGGGTGTAGCCGCTCATGCCGGGCATCATGATGTCGAGCACGAGCACGTCGTAGTCGTTCTCGCGGGCGAGCCACAGTCCGTCGGTCCCGGTGTGGGCGACATCCACCGCGATGCCCTCGGCTTCGAGTCCGCGCCGGAGCGCCGCCGCGAGCCGCTGCTCGTCGTCGACCACCAGCACTCGCACCGCTCCAGTCTCCCGGACGGGCGCTGAAGCCGCGCTGAAGCCTCAGGACGAGATGCTGTTTGCCCAAAAGTGCCCCTTGCCACGCGCGCGAAGGGGCACTTTCGGGCAAATAGCCGAGGGTCAGGCCGCGCGCAGGGTCGCCGTCGCCTCCGAAAGCGCCTGGTCGAGGATCTCGAGGCCGAGCGAGAGCTCCTCCTCGGTGCTGGTGAGCGCGGGGGCGATCCGGAACGTGCCGCCCGATCCCGCGAGCTGGACGATGTTCATGTGCAGCCCGAGCTCGAGGCAGCGCCGGGTGATCGCGTGCCCGAGCTCGTCGGAGCTCTCCTTCGTCTCCCGGTCGAGCACGAGTTCGATCCCCTGGAGCAGGCCGCGCCCGCGGACATCCCCGACGACGTCATGCCGCGACTGCAGCTCGAGCAACCCCGTACGCAGGAACGCGCCGAGTTCGGCGGCCCGCACGTCGAGACCGTCGCGCTCGAGGACATCCAGCACGGTGGTGCCGACCGCCGCGACGAGCGGGTCGTTGACGTGCGTCGTGAAGAAGAGGAATCCGCGCTCATGGGCGACGGACTCGATCGCGGCCGAGGTGACGACGGCGGCGAGGGGGAGCCCGGCGCCGAGGGTCTTCGAGAGGGTGAGGATGTCGGGCACGATCCCCTCGCGCTCGAACGCGTACCACTGGCCCGTGCGGCACAGGCCGGTCTGCGCCTCGTCGAGGATCAGCAGCATCCCCCGCTCGCGGCACTTCTGCTGCAGCGCCGCGAGGTACCCGAGCGGGGGCTCGATGATGCCGCCCGAGCTGAGGATGGGTTCGACGATGCACGCCGCGAGGGCGCCCGTCGACTGCGCGTCGATCAGATCGAAGGCGACATCCAGCTGCTTGCGCCAGTCGAACACCCCGTTCGCGTCGACGAAGTCGGGACGGTAGGAGTCCGGCGTCGGGATCACGAAGTTGCCCGGCGCGGTCGGGCCGTAACCCTTGCGCCCCGAGACGTAGGTCGCGGCGGCGGCGGCGTGCGTCATCCCGTGCCACGAGCGCGCGAACGAGACGATCTCGTGCTTGCCGGTCACGAGTTTCGCGAGCCGGATGGCGGCCTCGTTCGATTCGGCGCCGGTCGTGAGCAGCAGCACCTTCTCGAGCGGGTCGGGCAGCGACTCCGCGAGCCGGCGCGAGAGGTCGACGACCGGCCGCGAGAGCATCCCGCTGTACAGGTGGTCGAGCTTGGCGACCTGCCCCTGCACCGTCGCCACGATGTCGGGATGCGAGTGGCCGAGGATCGACGACATCTGCCCAGAGGTGAAGTCGAGGATCTTCCGGCCGCTCTCGGTGTAGACGAAGCTGCCCTCCGCCCGGTCGATGATCTCGGGGACGAAGGTCGCGCCGTAGCGCAGCAGGTGGGCGTCGGCGTCGGCCCAGAAGTCGGTCGTCATGCTCCGAAACTACGGACGGAGGCTGTGCGCGTCCAGCGCGAGAAACCGCTTACGCTGTGCGGTAGAGACGAACAAGGGATGCCATGGTGCTCGACCTGCGGCGGCTGCGGCTGCTCGACGTGTTCGCCCGCGTCGGCACCGTGCGGGCCACGGCGGCCGAAGCCGTGATGAGCCCTTCGGCGGTCTCGCAGCAGCTGGCGCTGCTCGAGGCCGAGACCGGCGCGGTGCTCTTCGAGCGCGCGGGGCGCCGGATGACGCTCACGGCCGCCGGTGCGCTGCTGGCCGAGCGCGCCCGGGCCCTGCTCGATCACGCCGACTCGGTGGACGCCGAACTGGCCGATCTCGCCTCGGGTCCCGCCGGGCTCGTACGCGTCGGCGGATTCGCGAGCGCCGTGTCGTCCATCCTGATCCCCGCGGCGCGCGAGGTGGCGCGCCTCAACCCGCGGCTCGCGCTCGAGCTGCTCGAGATCGAGCCCCGCGACTCGACGACGGCGCTGCTCCAGGGCCGCATCGATCTCGCCGTGACGGTCGATGAGGGCGACGGCACCCTGCTCGCTCCCACCATCACGGTGCTGCCGCTCGCGAGCGACCCGCTGCTCGCGGTGCTCCCCGCCGGGCACCCGCTGGCCTCCTCGGGCCGCCTCGCGCTGAACGACCTCGCGGCGGAGCCGTGGGCGCTCGACTTCCCCGGCACCTATCTCGGCGAACTGGTGCCGCGCGAGTGCCGGCTCGCCGGCTTCGAGCCGCAGGTGGTCGGCCGGTTCTCCAGCTACGGCGTGCTGCTCGCGCACGTGGCCGCCGGACGCTCGGTCGCGGTGCTGCCGGCGCTCGCCGTCGAACCCGCGACGGAGGTCGTCGCCCTTCCGGTCGACGAGCTCGCCGACCGCCGGATCGTCATCGCCGTGCGCACCGGGGCGGCCCGGCGCCGGGCGATCACCGCGGTGGTCGAGGCCCTTCGAGCGGGGGCGTGACCGAATCCACCTCGGCGGCGGCCTCCTCGGGCCCCGCGGGCGCGACGATCTCCTTGCGGCGGCGGGTCACGAGGTAGGACCCGGAGAGCACGAGCGCGAAGCCGACGACCGTCCACACCGTCACCGCCTCGCCGAGGAAGATCGCCCCCGCGAGGATGGCGACCGCGGGGTTGACGTAGGTGATCGCGCTCATCCGCACCGGCCCGATCTCGCCGACGAGCGCGACCATGAGCACGAAGGCGAGCGCGCTGCAGACGACCGCGAGCACGACGATCGCGACTACGACCGGCACGGAGGGCCAGGCGGTCGGGAACGCGCCGGTGACGGCGACGAACGGGATGTAGACGAGCGCGGCGACCCCGAGCGAGACCGCCGTGACCCCGACGCCGGGAAGCTCGGGCACCCACTTCGCGAGGATCGCCGGGCCGAGGGCGTAGCCGACGACGACGATCGCGACCTCCGCGACCGCGATGAGATCGGAGCCCCCGACCTCGAAGCCGACGAGGGCGGCCACGCCGGCCATCCCGAGCGCGATCCCGATCCAGTTGAGCCCCGACAGCTTCGCCGGCCGGCCGAGCAGGAACCCGACGCCGACGCCCGCGAGCGGCACCGCCGAGATGAGCAGGCCGGCGGTCGACGACGGGATGCGGGTCTCGGCCGAGCTCAGGAAGTACCAGGGGATGATGATCTCGACCACCGTGTAGGCGAGGATCGGCCTCCAGCGGCGCAGCACGGGCAGGAGTTCGCGCCGGAAGATCGCGAGCGGGAGCAGCAGCACGGCCGCCAACCCCGCGCGGGAGAGCACGACCATCGCCGGCTCGAGTTCGCTCACCGCGACCTTGATGAACAGGTACGGGATGCCCCAGGCGATCCCGAGCGCGACGAACAGGATCAGGCCACGTCGCGTCACGGTCCCATCCTGCTCCTCGCGACCGACGTCGTGAGTGCCACCTCTCGACGTGAAACCGCCAGAGGTCAGTCGCTGGGACCCACCGGTGCCTCGGCACCGTCCCGCTCGTCGCGCTCCGCCCACTCCAGAAGGGGCGCGAGGTCGAAGACGGCGTCGTCGATCCCGGCGTGCAGATCGCCGAGGTCGGCGTACCGCGCGGGCACGGTGGCGATCGTGAGGTCGTGCGGCGCGACCGACGCGATCTCGTCCCAGCGGATCGGCGTCGACACCGTCCCCTCCGGGTTGCCGCGCACCGAGTAGGCGGCGGCGATCGTGTGGTCGCGCGCGTTCTGGTTGTAGTCGACGAACACCGCGGCGGGATCCCGGTCCTTGCGCCACCAGGTCGTCGTCACGTCGCTGGGGGCACGCCGCTCGACCTCCCGGGCGAAGGCGAGAGCGGCACGGCGCACGTCGTCGAAGCCGTGCTCGGGCCGGATGCGCACGTAGACGTGCAGCCCCGACCCGCCGGAGGTCTTCGGCCACCCGGTCGCGCCGAGCTCGGCCAGCACCTCCTGCGCCACCCCGGCCACCCGGCGGACGGTGTCGAACGTGCAGGCGTCCCCGGGATCGAGGTCGATCCGCCACTCGTCGGGCTTCTCGACATCCGCTCGCCTGCTGTTCCACGGGTGGAACTCGACGGTCGACATCTGCACCGCCCAGATCACCTGGGCGAGCTCGGTCACGCAGACCTCGTCGGCGGTGCGCGAGTAGCGCGGGAAGAACACCCGCACGGTCTCCATCCACGGCGGGGCCCCGTTCGGGATGCGCTTCTGGTGCACCTTCTCGCCGGTCACGCCCTCGGGGTACCGGTGCAGCATCGTCGGCCGCTCGCGCAGGGCGTTCACGATCCCGTCGCCGACCGCGAGGTAGTACCGCACGAGGTCGAGGTTCGTCTCGCCGCGGGCCGGGAAGTACACCCGGTCGGGGTTGCTCACCCGCACCGTGCGCTCGCCGACCTGCAGCTCGATCGCGGGCGTCGATGCCTTCGCCATGAGTGACATCATTGCTCACGTGCGCTACTGGCTGATCAAGAACCTCCTGGCCATTCCGCTGCTCCATCTGTTCTTCACGATCGAGGTGCACGGCCGGGAGAACCTGCCCCGCCGCGGCCCCGGACTCATCGCGAGCAACCACCTCTCGACGATCGACTCGGTGTTCGTGCCCCTCGTCATCCCGCGCCATGTCACGTATCTGGCGAAGTCCCAGTTCACGACGGGCCGAAGTCTCGGGGCCTGGTTCCGCCGCGAGCTGATGGCGACCCTCGGCCAGCTCGCGATCGACCGCAGCGGCGGGTCGGCGTCGGCGGCGGGCATCTCGGCCGGCGCGGGGGTGCTGCAGAAGGGCGAGCTGCTCGGCATCTACCCCGAGGGCACCCGCAGCCCCGACGGCCGGCTCTACCGCGGGCGCACCGGCATCGCGCGCATCCTCGTCGAGTGCCAGGCGCCGGTCGTGCCGGTCGCCGTGTTCGGCACGCCGCAGATCATGCCGAAGGGCGCGAAGTTCCCGCGGCTCGGCCGTCGGGTCATCATCGTGTTCGGCGAACCCCTCGACTTCACCCGGTATGCCGGCATCGCCGAGGACCGCTTCGTGCTGCGCGCGATCACCGACGAGATCGTGCACGCGATCTCGAAGCTGAGCGGCCAGGAGTACACCGACGTGTACGCGACCTCTGCGGGCCGCGCGACGGCCGACGCATGACCGCCGGCGCCACCTGGTCGGGCACCCACGTCTTCACCGCCCGCGCGCTCGTCGAGGCGGCGACGATCTCCGACGTGCAGCGCGTCGTCGCGGCGGGCGGGTCGGTGCGCGCCCTCGGCACCCGGCACTCGTTCCACGACCTCGCCGACACCGACGGGACGCTCGTCACGGTCACCGGCATCCCGGCGGACCCGGTGCTCGACGAGGCCGGGCGCGAGGTGACCGTCGGGGCCGGCACCCGCTACGGCGTGCTCGCCCGCTGGCTCGAGGACCGCGGCTGGGCGCTGCACAACCTGGGCTCCCTGCCGCACATCTCGATCGGCGGCGCGACGGCGACCGGCACCCACGGCTCGGGGCACGGCAACGGCGGGCTCGCGACCGCGGTGCGCGCCCTCGAGTACGTCGACGCGTCGGGGGAGCTGCGCACCGTGCGGCTCGGGGATCCGGATTTCCCGGCGCTCGCCGTCGGCCTCGGCGCGTTCGGCATCGTCGTGCGGGTCACCCTCGCGATCGAGCCGAGCTACCGGATGCGGCAGGACGTCGTCACGGGCCTCACCTGGGACGCCTTCCTCGCCGACCCGGACGCGGTCACCGGGGTCGCCTACAGCGTCAGCGTCTTCACCACCTGGGTCGACGAGGTCGTCGGCGACGTCTGGGTGAAGTCGCGGATGGACGCCGTCGGGGTCCCAGCCGGCACGCGGGCCCGTGACGAGACGGCGGCCCTCGTCGGCTCGACCGACAACCTCACCGCACAGGGCGGGGTCGAGGGCGCCTGGTGCGACCGGCTGCCGCACTTCCGCCTCGACAGCACCCCGAGCAACGGTGACGAGATCCAGACCGAGTACTTCGTCGCGCGCTCGGACGCCGCCGCCGCGCTCGCCGCCGTCCGCGCGCTCGGTCCCGACATCCACCCGCATCTGCTGGTGACCGAGCTGCGCACCGTCGCGGCCGACGAGTTGTGGCTGAGCGGCGCCTTCGGACGCGACACGCTCGCGATCCACTTCACCTGGGCGAATCACCCCGAACCGGTGCTCGCGCTGCTGCCGCGGATCGAGGCCGTGCTGGCCCCGTTCGGTGCGCGCCCGCACTGGGGCAAGTGGCACACGATGGACGCGGATGCCGTGGCGGCGGTCATCCCGAAGCTCGCGGACGCGCGTTCCGTGTTCGAGCGGCTCGACCCCGACGCGCGGTTCGCGAACGCGCACCTGCGGCGGCTCGGGCTGCGCTGAGGCCGGCCGGCTCGCCCGCCCGGCACCGGCGTGGCGCGACACGCCGCATCCGGCTCGCGACACGCCGAGGCCGTTTCAAACCGGTGCCGAGCGGACCAGCCTCGTCGGGCGGCGCGTCAGCCGATCGTGCGCAGGGCCTGGATGACGCTGCCGAGGTGGGCGCGGGTCTCGGCCTCGGCGCGCGCCGCGTCCCGTCCGACGATCGCGTCGATGATCGCCGCGTGCTCGGGAGCCGAGACCGCGGCCCGGCCCGGGTAGAAGGCGAGCCGGAACTGGTGGCGCACGCCCTGGGCGCGCAGCCGCTCGAGGATGCCGATCGCCGTCGGGTGGTCGGCGATCTCGCGGATGCGGCGGTCGAGGTGCTGGTTGAGGCGCGAGTACTCGAACAGATCCGACTGCGAGGCGGTGAGGATGTCGGCGCGCAGCCGGGTGAACTCGGCGATCTCGGCATCCGTGATGTTCTCGGCGGCCTTCGCGGCGCACAGGCCCTCGAGGCTCATCCGCACCTCGAGGATCTCGATCGCCTCGGCGAGCGGGATCGCCCGCACCCGGGATCCGCGGTTCGGCAGCCGGTCGACGAGCCCCTCGGCGCCGAGCTCGAGGAGCGCGGTGCGCACGGCGGCCCGGCTCGCGCCGTAGGTGGCCGAGAGGTCGGCCTCGATCAGACGCTGATTGGGCGCGTACTCGCCCGAGACGATCGCGTCGCGCAGGATCCTCGTCAGATCAGTGCGCGTCGCCGTCGGGGTCACAGTCGTCATCTTAGGAATCCCCGGTCCTGAGCGACCGCAACCAGGCGATCGTGCCGTCGGTCATCCGCGTCGGAGTGCCGATCGCCCGAAGGAAATCCCGGGTGTCGAGCATCTCGTGCTCGCGCCGGGCGGCGTGCCGGCGGGTCCCGTCGAGGAGCCGCTCGACGAGGGCATCCCCTTCGGGGCCGAGCTCGCCGGCGATCTGCGCGCGGGCCTCGGTGGTGGCGCCGATCTCCTCGGCGGCGGCGAGGGTCTCGAAGACGAGCCCGGCGAGGCCCTTCATGAACACGCTCCGCACGAGCTTGAGCCCGGCGGCGTCGCCGGCGTCGGAGCCGACGACCCGGATGGGCAGCCCGTATCCGGCCAGGCCGGCGGCGGCGCTCGCGGCCCCGTCCCCGCTCGCGAACAGCTCGGTGCCGATCCCGGCCCGGGGCACGGGCGCCATCACGGCGACGTCGGCGAACGGCACGCCGGCCGCGGCAGCGCGCGTGGCCAAGCGGCGCTTCTGCTCGGGCGCTCCGGTGTTGAAGTCGGCGAAGACGGTGCGCGGCGACATCCGGGGGAGGGCCTCGTCGAGCACCGCCCCGGCCGCCGTGGCCCCGACGAGGCTCAGCACGAGGTCGGCGCCGTCGACGGCGTCCGCGATGCTCGGGCGCCGGGTCACGCCGACGGGCGGCTCGACGACGACGGGGTCGAATCCGGCGATGTCGGCGCCACGTTCGGCGAGGCCGCGGGCGTAGATCGAGCCCGCCTCACCCAGGCCCAGCACGGCGATGCGCATGCGGGAAGGGTACCGCGATTGTCGACAATCTTGCCGACCATCTGCGGCCCCGACGTGCGGAACGGCGCCGCCCCCGGAGGGACGACGCCGTTCGTGAGGGGCGCGGGGCTACTTGGCCGCCGTGCGCCATCCGCCCTGGTACTCGGTGCGCGCGGTCTCCGCATAGGGCACCGGCGACACGACGACGCGGATCTCGACCTGCTTGTGCGGCTGCACCGTGGTCTTCTCGGTGTTCGGCTTCTCGCCCCAGAGGAGCGTCAGCTCGGTGCCGACCTCGACGTCCTGCGCGACCGTCGCGAGCGAGAGCGCGCGGCGCTCGTTCGCGGAGTAGCCGGTGAACATCGACACGCCGACCTGGGTGCCCCCGGCGTCGACGATCGAGTCGAAGTTGCTCGAGCCGTAGTTGGCGTTCGGCAGGTCGAAGAACTGCGCGCCGTCGGCCTCCTCGGGGGTGAAGTACGAGCCGAAGATCTTCGTCGTGACGTCGTCGCTGTTCCAGGCGAGGGTGACCTTCTTGCGCTGCGTCGTCGGGTCGATCTTCTCGAGGGCGTCGCGGCCGATGAAGTCGTGGTCGAACTTCACGAACGAGCCGTAGCCGAGCTCCCACGGGGTCGTGTAGTAGTCCTCGATGTCGGCGGAGACGAACGAGCCGGCGAGGGCGTTGATCGACTCGTACTCGGTCGCGCCGGTCCACTCGCGGAAGCCGCGCTCGGCCTCGCTCGAGTAGACGGCCGGAAGCGGCGACGGGATCCAGCCCGACTCGAGGGTGTTCGACGAGTACGCGCGCGAGCCGACGGGCTCGATGCCGAACTCGGCGCCCTGCTCGAGGATCGTGGTGCGGATCTTCTCGGCGTCGGCGTACGGGCCCCAGATCTCCAGGCCCGGGGCGCCGGCCATGCCGTGGCGGAGGGTGCGCACCTGGATGCCGCCGACGTTCATGTAGCCCATGTGGAAGAACTTGACCTTGTCGACGGGGCCGCCGTTGACCTTCTCGATGATGTCCCAGGCCGCCGGGCCCTGGATCTGCAGACGCCAGTACTTGCGGGACACCGCGTTGCCGTAGGGGCGGGAGTTGGAGCGGCGGTCGACCTCGATGTCGACGTCGTAGCCGCCCTTCTCGGCGTGGTACATCAGCCAGTTGGCGACGGGCGAGCGTCCGACGTAGACGTACTCCTCGTCGGCTTCGCGGAAGAGGATGCCGTCGCCGATGACGCCGCCGTTGGAGGCCACCGGCACGATCTGCTTGGCGAAGTTCACCGGGAAGTTCTCGGGCGAGTTGATCATCGTGTCGCTGAGCAGCTTGATCGCGCCCGAGCCCTTGATGAACAGGTTGTCCATGTGGTGCGACTGGTCGAACAGCACGGCGGTCGAACGCCACGCGCGCTGCTCGCGGCGGAAGTTGGTGAACTCCGACGGCACCACGGGGTAGATGTAGGTGCCGAGCTTGTTGTTGCGGAGCATCTCGACGGCACCGCCGGCGGCATCCATCTTCTGCTGAAGGTTCTGGGGGGCGGTCATTCGCTTCTCCTGACGTCGTCGTCGCGTGGAGCCCGCTGGAGGGGCTGGAAGGCACACTACCTTCCGACATAGGTAGTTGTACAGCACCGCTCACTCCGTGGAAACCCGTCCTCCGGATTGCAGCCAGGATTGTCTACAATCGAGAAGGCTCCCGACGGAGGGCGCCGCGACTGGAGCGCCATGAGAAACGTCATCGTCACCGATCCGCCCCGCACGGCGATCGCCGACCTCGACCGGCTCGCCGAACACGGCGTCGCGACCGTGCACGAGGCGTACGGCCGCACCGGACTCGTCGGCGCCTCCCTCCGTCCGCTCCAGGAGGGCGCGCGCATCGCCGGCTCCGCCGTCACCGTGCTGTCCTGGCCCGGCGACAACCTGATGATCCACGCCGCGATCGAGCAGTGCCGGGCGGGCGACATCCTCGTCGTCACCACCAACTCCCCGTCGCTCGACGGCTCGTTCGGCGAGCTCTTCGCCACCCAGCTGCAGCACCGCGGCGTGCGCGGGCTCGTCACGACCGGCGGGGTCCGGGATGCCGTCGACCTCCGTCAGATGGGCTTCCACGTCTGGTCGGCCGCCGTCAACGCGCAGGGCACCGTGAAGGCGACCCCGGGCGCGGTCAACGTGCCGATCCTCGTCGGCGGCGTGCTCGTGCATCCCGGCGACGCGGTCATCGCCGACGACGACGGCGTCATGGTCGTGCCGCGACTCGACGTTCCGTCGGCGATCGCCGCCTCGGAGGCGCGCACCGAGAAGGAGGCCGCCGCCCGCGCCGCCTACCTCGAGGGCGCGGTCAGCATGGACCAGAACAAGCTCCGCGGGGTGCTCGCCGACCTCGGCGTGACCTACGAGCCCTACTCGGGGAACTGATCGTGTCGACGGGCATCCGGAGCACGCTCATGCGCGGCGGCACGTCGAAGGGCGCGTTCTTCGTCGCCGCCGACCTGCCGGCCGACACCGCGGAACGCGACCGGATCCTGCTCGAGATCATGGGCAGCCCCGACCCGACCCAGATCGACGGCGTGGGCGGCGCGCATCCGCTCCGCAGCAAGGTCGCGGTCGTCTCCCCGTCGGCCGAGGAGGGCGTCGACCTCGACTACCTGTTCCTGCAGGTGGTCGTCGACGAGCCGGTCGTCGCCGACCTGCAGACCTGCGGCAACATGCTCGCGGCCGTCGGGCCGTTCGCGGTCGAACGCGGCCTCATCCCGGCGACCGGCGACCGCACGACGACCCGCATCCGCCTGATCAACACGGGCGACCTCGCGATCGAGACCTTCCCGACCCGGGCGGGGCTGCCGGTCTACGACGGCGACACCGCGATCGACGGGGTGCCGGGCACGGCGGCCGCGATCGAGATCGAGATGGGCGACGAGTCCACTGCGAAGGAGCTGTTCCCGACGGGGAACGTCGTCGACGAGGTCGCCGGACACCGGGTCACCCTCGTCGACAACGGGATGCCGGTCGTGCTGCTCGACGGCGCCGGGTTCGGGGTCGCCGGAGACGAGACCCCCGCCGAGCTGGAGGGCCGCGCCGACCTGACCGCCGAGGTCGAGAAGGTGCGCCTCGAGGCCGGCCGGCTGATGGGCCTGGGGGATGTCGCCGAGCAGACGGTGCCGAAGATGTTCCTGCTCTCGCCCCCGCGCCACGGCGGCGCGCTCGGCACGCGCGGCTTCATCCCGAGGAAGGTGCACACCTCGATCGGCGTGCTCATGGCCGCCTCGATCGCCGCGGCCGCGAAGATCCCCGGCACCGTCGCCGCCGCCATCGCCGGCCGACCCACCATCGCCGGCCAACAGAGTGCCGTTGCCTCCGCCGACGACATCGTGCGCCTCGAGCACCCGAGCGGCACGTTCGACGCGAAGGTGCGGGTGTACGACGCCGACGGCACCTGGCGCGGCACCTCGACATCCATCCGTACCGCCCGCAAGTTGTTCGACGGGTACGCCTTCCCTCGAACCCCCTCTCCGAAGGAGCAGTAATGACCACGCCCGGCCCTCGCGACATCGCCCACCTCGGCGGTCTCGAGCTCTTCACCAACAAGTTCGACGAGTCGTACTGGTTCTTCACCGAGCTGCTCGCGATGAAGGACGTCGGCCGCGAAGGCGACTCCGCGTTCCTGCGCACCTGGGACTCCTACGAGCGCTGGACGATCAAGCTCACCCCGCGCGACCAGTCGGGCGTCGGCAACGTCTCGATGCGCGCGGCCTCGCCCGAGGCGCTCGAGCGGCTCGTCGCGTCCATCGAGAAGTCGGGCCGCGGCACGGGGTGGGTCGACGGCGAGCAGGGCGTCGGCAAGAGCTACACCTTCACCGACCCCGACGGCCACCCGCTGAGCGTCTACTGGGACACCACCTGGTACGAGGCGACCGACGACAAGCCCGCACTGAAGAATCAGGCCTCGCGGTTCCCCGGTCGCGGCATGAACGCCCGCCGACTCGATCACGTCAACTACCTCGGCGCGAGCGTCGAGGAGAACGGCGAGTTCATGGCGGATGTCCTCGGCCTCGAGTGCACCGAGCTGATCCGCCTCGACTCGGGCAAGATCGGCGCCCAGTGGTTCCACTTCGGCAACAAGTCGTACGACGTCGTCTACTCGTCCGACCACACCGGGTCGACCGGGCGCCTGCACCACATCGCGTTCGCGCCCGACACGCGCGAGGACATCCTCAAGGGCGCCGACATCTTCCTCGAGAACGGCATCCACATCGAGTCGGGGCCGCACAAGCACGCGATCCAGCAGACGTTCTTCCTCTACGTCTGGGAGCCCGGCGGCAACCGCATCGAGTTCGCCAACGCCGGCGCCCGGCTCATGCTCGCGCCGGACTGGAAGACGATCGAGTGGACCGAGGAGGAGCGCAAGAAGGGCCAGGCCTGGGGCATGAAGACCATCGACACGTTCCACACCCACGGCACGCCGCGGCTGCCCGGGCAGGAGTAGGTCTCAGGCGGGGGCGCGCTCGCCGCGACTGACGACGGAGAGGGCGTCGCGGACCACCCGGAGCGCCCGCACCAGCTCGGCCTGCTCGTCGTCGGCGAGCCCGTCCATCATGCGCGTCTCGAGCCGGGTGATCTCGGCGGCGATCCCGGCGACGCACGCGATGCCCTCCTCCGTGATGAACAGGAGGATCTGCCGGCCGTGGTCGGGGTCCTTCTCGCGGCGCACGAGCCCGGCACTGCCGAGGGCGGCGACCGTCTCAGCCATCGTCTGCGGCCGCACGAACGAGCGCCGGGCGAGCTCCGATGACGTGATGCCCGGGCGAGTCTGCAGCACGTTGAGCGCCGTGTAGCCGGGAGTCGTGATCCCGTGGCCCGCGATCAGCTCCTCGAAGGGCCGGCGCATCCCCATCTCGACCTGCTTCACGAGGTAGATGACGTAGCCGTCGGGGTAACCGGTCTTCGGATTGGTCATGAGTCTCCGCTTCGCTCGGGTCGTTCCCGCGTCCCTCTCGACCGCCGCTACAGTTTCAGGTAACCTGAATCATCAGCACAGGGCAATGGCGCTAGAGGAGTTGACGCATGACCTCGAATCCCGAGGGTATCCTGACCGTCCCCATCGAGGAGCTTCCCGGGATCGTGGGTCGTTCCTTCGGCCCCTCGTCGTGGCGGCAGATCACCCAGGCGGAGGTGACGGCGTTCGCCGACCTCTCCGGTGACCACAACCCGGTGCACCTGGATCCGGCGTTCGCCGCGGGCACCCCGTTCGGCACGACGATCGTCCACGGCTACTTCACGCTGAGCCTCGTCGTGCCGCTCATGGCCGAGGTGTTCGAGGTCACCGGGATCGGCGTGGGCATCAACTACGGACTCGACCGGTTGCGCTTCCCGGCGCCGGTCCCCGTCGGATCGCGCATCCGGGTGCACGGCGAGGTGCTCGCCGTCGAGGAGGTCCCCGGCGGCTACCAGGTGGCGCCACGGGTCACCTTCGAGATCGAGGGCGGCACGAAGCCGGCGTGCGTCGCCGACATGGTGCTGCGGTACTACCGATGAGCGCGATCGACCTCACCGGCCGAGTGGCCGTCGTCACCGGCAGCGGCCGCGGCCTCGGCCGCTCGTACGTGCTGGCCCTCGCCGCCGCGGGTGCCGACGTGGTCGTCAACGACGTCGACGCCGAGGCCGCGGCGGAGACCGCGCGCCTCGTCGCCGAAGCGGGCGGCCGGGCCGCCGTGGTGGTCGCTCCGGTCGGCCCTACCGAGACGGCCGAGCAGCTCGTCGCCACGGCGCTGAGCGAGTTCGGCCGCCTCGACGTCATGGTCACCAACGCCGGGGTGCTGCGCGACCGCGTGTCGTGGAAGATGACCGACGAGGACTTCGACCTCGTCATCGAGACCCACCTGCGCGGATCGTTCACCTGCGCCCGCGCGGCGGCGGTCCACTTCCGCGAGGCCGGGCACCCCGGTCGGATCATCCTCATCGGGTCGCCCGCCGGCCAGTTCGGCAGCTTCGGTCAGACGAACTACGCCGCCGCCAAGGCGGGACTGGTCGCGATGGCCCGCACGCTGTCGCTCGAACTCGCGCGCGCCGAGGTGACGGTGAACGCCGTCATCCCGACCGCGATGACCGCGATGACCGGCACGATGCCGATCTACGCCGACGCCTGGGAGAAGTTCCAGGCGGGCGAGGCGCTGCCGCGCGTCATCCGCCAGGAGCACGCGCTCGGCTCGCCCGACGACGTCGCCCCGCTCATCGTCTGGCTCGCGTCGGAGCGCTCCGCCGGCGTCACCGGACAGGCGATCGGCCTCGGCGGCGATCGGCTCACCCTCTACGCGCACCCGTCGGTGCTCGCGACGCGGGACGCCGAGGGCGGCTGGACGGCGGACGGCATCGCGGACGCCTGGGACGCCGAACTCGCCGCGTCGGCCCAGCCCTCCGGCCCGACCTTCGCTCCACTGGACTGAGCATGCAGGGCCACTACGCGGACCTCTGGCACCGCATCGCCCTCGTCGCTCCCGATCGTCCGGCGATCGTGACGGTGGGGGAGGGGTCGCTGACCAACGCCGAGTTCGACGACGCAGCCGCGCGGTTCGCCGCGCTGCTGGCCGAGCACGGGGTCCGGCGCGGCGACAAGGTGTCGATCCTCATGCACAACCGGCCGGAGTGGCTCATCGCCTTCGCCGGGTGCATCCGCGTCGGCGTCGTGCCGGTGCCGCTCAACTTCCGCTACCGCGCCCGTGAGGTCGCCGTGCTGCTCGAGGACTCCGACTCGGTCGTGCTCGTCTACGCGGCGAGCTTCGCCGATCTCGCCGCGGGCGCCGTCGCGCTTCTGGCACGCCCGATCACGCTGCTCCAGGTGCAGGATGCCGACGTCCCGCTCCTCCCCGGCGCGCTCGACTTCGCGGTGCACGCCGAGCGTGAGCCGCTCCCGCACGAGGACGCCGTCGAGGGCCAGTTCTTCATCTACACCGGAGGCACCACGGGGCAGCCGAAGGCGGCGATGTGGGACGTCGGACAGATGCTGTCGATGCAGCTGTACAACGCGTACCTCACCGCCGGTCTGCCGGTGCCCGAGTCGGCCGACGACGTCGTTCGGATGGCGACGGGGCCCGAGTCGCCCGGCATCGCCGCGCTCGCGCTGTCGCCGTACATGCACGGCACCGCTCTCACGACGGTCATCAACGCCCGGCTGCTCGGCGGCAGCGTCGTCGTGCTGCCGACCCAGCGCTTCGACCCGAAGGCGGCCGTGCGCGCGATCATCGACGCCGGCGTGACCCGCGTGGCCGTCGCCGGCGACGCGATCGCGATCCCGCTGGTCGACGCGGCCGAGGAGCTCGGGATCGCCGAGCTTCCCGGTCTGCGCTCGATGCTGTCGGCCGGGATGCGGTTCAGCGACTCGACCAAGGAGCGGCTGCACGCCCTCGCGCCGAATCTCACGATCACCGACGTCCTCGCCTCGACGGAGGGCGGTGCCGTGGGTCTGGGCATCACCCGCTCGGCGTCGGATCTGCCCTCGCGCTTCAAGATGACGCCGGGCACCGTCGTCCTCGACGACGCCCTCGAGGAGGTGCAGGACACCGTCGGCGCCGTCGGCCGGATCGCCTTCACCGGCGGGATGCCGCGCGGCTACTACAAGGACCCGGCGAAGACGGCGGAGAACTTCGTCGAGATCCGCGGGAAGCGACACATCATCGCCGGCGACCTCGTGCGCGTCGAGGAGGACGGCTACATCGAGCTGCTCGGCCGCGGCGCCACCGTCGTCAACTCGGGGGGCGAGAAGATCTACCCCGCCGAGGTCGAGCAGGCCCTGCTCGACTTCCCGGGGGTCGAGGACGCGGTCGTGTTCGGCATCCCGGACCCGCGCTGGGGCGAGATCGTCGCGGCGGTCGTCGCGGCCGACGCCCCGGAGGAGCTGGATGTCTCCGCCCTCGTCGAGCACGTCGGCGTCCAGCTCGCCGGCTACAAGAAGCCCCGCCGGGTGCTCGTCGTGAAGGATCTCGAGCGCAGCCCGACCGGCAAGGTGGACCTCGCCGTCGTGCGCGCCCGTACGGTCGCCGAAGGCCGGACCCCGTGACCCGCTACGAACCGGCGATCGACGTCGCGTCGATCCGCGCGATCGACACCCACGTGCACGTGCAGTCCGACTCGACCGGCCGCCGCTCGCTGCCCGACGAGCTGCTCGCCGCGATGGACGCCTACTTCGGCCACGCGTCGCGCGACCTCGACATCGATGCGCTCGCGGAGTACTACCGCGATCTCGGGATGGCGGCCGTCGTCTTCACCGTCGACGCCCGCACGGCGCTCGATCACGTGCCGAACAGCAGCGCCGAGATCGCCGAGGGCGCCGCGCGGCATCCCGACGTGCTCATCCCGTTCGGCAGCGTCGACCCGCGCACCGGGCGGGCAGCGATCGACCTCGCGCGGCAGCTCGTCGCCGACCACGGCGTGCGCGGGTTCAAGTTCCATCCGACCGTGCAGGGCTTCGACCCGTCGGCGCAGGAGTTCGCGCCGCTCTGGGCGGCGATCGCCGAGCTCGGCGTGCCGGTCGTCGTGCACACCGGGCAGACCGGGGTCGGGGCCGGGCTGCCGGGCGGCTACGGACTGAAGCTCCGCTACTCGAACCCGATGCTGCTCGACGACGTCGCCGCGGATCACCCCGGGCTGACGATCGTCCTCGCCCACCCGTCGGTGCCCTGGCAGGACGAGGCGCTGTCGATGGCCGCGCACAAGGCGAACGTCTACATCGACCTCTCCGGCTGGTCGCCGAAGTACTTCTCGCCCGCGCTCGTGCGGCAGGCCGGCAGCATCCTGCAGGACAAGATGCTGTTCGGCTCCGACTTCCCGGCGCTCACGCCCGAGCGCTGGCTCGACGACTTCGCGCAGCTCGAGCTGAAGGACGCCGTGCGCCCGAAGATCCTCAAGGGCAACGCGGTGCGACTGCTCGGGCTATGAATCCGCTCTACCCGGTGTCCGACCTCTACGGCTTCGAGGAGCTGCTGACCGCGGCCGAGCTCGCGAAGCTGCGGTCGCTGCGCGAGCTGCTCGACGCCGAGCTGCGTCCCGTGCTGGCCGACCACTGGGAGCGCGCCGTCTCGCCGCTGCAACTGCGCGAGCCGCTGCGCGATCTGCGTCTCATCGACGATCCCGCGCTGCTCGACGACGACGGGAACGTGCGCGAACTGTATCGCGGGTTCCGCAACTTCGAGTTCTCGCGCACCGACATCGGCACGGGGATGCTGTTCCACGGCCAGACCGCGATGTTCCGCGAGCTGGTGCGCCAGGGCGGGAGCGACGCCCAGGTCGCCGAGTGGGACGACGCGATCGTGTCGTTCCGGATGACGGGGGCGTTCGCGCTCACCGAGCCCGACCACGGCTCCGACATCGCGCGCGGGCTCGCGACGACCGCCCGCCGCGACGGCGACCGCTGGATCCTCGACGGCCGGAAGCGCTGGATCGGCAACGTCGCGCACTCGGAGTTCGTCGCCGTTTTCGCCCGCGACGTCGCCGACGGAGAGGTCAAGGCCTTCCTCGCGCGCACCGACGCGCCGGGGCTGACCCTCACGACGATCGAGCGGAAGGCCGCCCTGCGCCTCGTCACGAACTCCGACATCGATCTCGTCGGCGTCGAGGTGCCCGAGAGCCACCGGCTCCCGCGGATCTCCTCGTTCGCCGATGTCGCCGCGCTGTTCCGCACCCTCCGCCCCGATGTCGCCTGGATCGCGGCGGGCGCGCAGGCCGGCACCTACGAGGCGGCGCTCGCCCACGCGCTGCGCCGCGAGCAGTTCGGCCGGCCGATCGCCGGCTTCCAGCTCGTGCAGGACAAGCTCGTGCGGATGCTCGGCAATGTGACGGCATCCCTCGCCATGGCGGTGCGTCTCGCCGAGCGGCGGCAGCAGGGGGTGCAGCGCGACGAGGACTCGGCGCTCGCCAAGCTGTGGGTCGCCGATCGCCTCCGCGAGACGGTCGCCTGGGCGCGCGAGGTCGTCGGCGGCAACGGCATCGTCGTCGACAACGACGTGGCCCGGTTCTTCACGGATGCCGAGGCCGTCTACACCTACGAGGGCACGCGGGAGATGAACACCCTCATCGTCGGGCGCGCGGTGACCGGGCTGAGCGCATTCGTCCGCTAGGCCGGGGCGGCACTTGCCGCGACCGATGATTTCAGGTAGCCTGAGATAACTGGCCGGCCGCGCGTGCGCTCGTGCCATGGCCCGCAACGTGCCGCGGACCCGGAACCCGCACCACCCTTCAACGAAGAAGAAAGGTTTCTGCAATGAAACGTCGTGCATTCCTCGGCGGCCTCGCCGCTCTCGCCGCCACCGTCGCCCTGGTCGGCTGCACCGATTCCGGCGCGTCGCCCGATCCGACCGATGCCGGCCCTGCCGAGACCTATCAGGTCCGCGTGGCGGCGCTCCCGATCGCCGAGACGGGCGCCATCTGGGCTGCCCTCGACGCCGGCATCTTCGCCGACCACGGGATCGAGCTGGAGATCCTGCCGGCGCAGGGCGGCGCCCAGGCGATCCCCGCGCTCGTCGCGGGTGACATCGACTTCGCGATCGGCCAGCCGATGGGCCCGTTCCGCGCTGCGCTCGGCGGCGAAGAGGTGCGCATCCTCAGCAACTACGCCAACAGCCTGCCGAGCGGCGACGACGTCAACTCCGTGGTCGCGAGTGCCGCGAGCGGCATCACCAGCTGGGCCGACCTGTCGGGCAAGACCGTCGCGGTCAACAGCCTCGGCGCCGCGGGCGACCTCACGATCCGCGCCGCCGTGGAGAAGGACGGCGGTGACCCGGCTTCGATCGAGTTCGTCGCCGTGGCCTTCCCCGACGTGCCCGCGCAGATCGAGGCCGGAACGATCGACGCCGCGTGGGCGCCCGACCCGTTCCGCGGGATGGTCGTCGCCGCCGGGGGCACCGACCTCGGTGGCCCCTACCAGCAGGCGGTTCCCGGTCTGACCGTGCTGACGAACTTCACGCTGCAGAAGGTCATCGACGAGCAGCCCGACATGGTGGAGGCCTGGACCGCGGCGCTCAGCGACGCGCTCGACTACGCGGCGGGGCACGAGGACGAGGTGCGCGCGGCCATCGCGACGAACCTCGACATCCCGGAGGCGGCCGCGGCGGGCATCGTCCTGCCGGAGTTCACCGCCGACCTCAGCAACGCCGGGCTCGAGGACCTCGTCAAGTTGGCGATGAAGTTCAAGTACTTCGAGACCGAACCCGACCTGGACGCCATCGTCGTCCAGTGACCCCCCGCGACGGTGGTCCGGAGCCCGTCCGGTTCCGGACCACCGCCGTGTGCGACAGGATTCATCCACGAAGGAAGGCCGAGCCCGGTGAAGAGCACGAAGAGCCGACGCGCGCGCAGCGCCCTGCTCGGCGCGGCCGGAGTGCTCACGCTGCTGCTCGTCTGGCAGGCGTCGTCGGAGTTGGGGTGGGTCAACGGCACCTACTTTCCCCCGCCGACCGAGGTGTTCGCGGCGCTCGGACGCTTCGTTCTCGATCTGAACTACTGGCGCACCATCGGCAACACGTTGCTCACCTGGGCGATCGGCCTGGCGATCGCCGGAGTCTCCGCACTGGTGCTCGGCACCGTGGTCGGGCTCGTCCCGGTGCTGCGGCGCTACACCCGCTCGACGGTCGAATTCCTCCGGCCCATCCCCTCGGTGGCGATCATCCCGCTCGCCATCCTCTTGTTCGGCCTCGACCGCGACGCGTCGCTGGTCATCGTCGTCTACGCGACCTTCTGGCAGATCTTCATCCAGGTGCTCTACGGCGTGGCCGACGTCGACCCGGTCGCCCGTGACACGCAGCGCAGCTTCGGGCTCGGCACCCTCTCGCGCTTCCGGTACCTCGTGCTGCCGACCGCCCTGCCCTACATCATGACGGGGGTGCGGCTCGGGGCGACCGTGGCCCTCATCCTCACCGTCACCGCCGAACTGCTGATCGGCGCCCCCGGCATCGGGCAGCTCCTCACGGTGCGCAGCACGGCGGGCGACTACGCCGGCGTGTACGCGCTCGTCGTCACCGCCGCCCTCCTCGCTCTCGTGATCAACCTCCTGGTGCGCGCGGTCGAGCGCCGGGTGCTGTCCTGGCACCAATCGGTGCGAGCGGAGGTCGTGCTGTGAGCGCGCCCGCCGTCACCCCCCGGCTGCTCCCCGCCGCGGCCCGGCGCCGACTGCCGCGCTGGCTCGACGGCCTGCTCGAAGCCGTGGGGCTGCCCCTGGTGCTGCTCGGGGTGTGGGCGTTGTCGGCCCTCGTCGCGCCGAACAACCGCTTTCCCGCCCCGTGGCGGATCGCCGAGGCCTTCGTCGACACGTGGCTCGGTGAGTCGTTCGTCGTCGACGTGCTGCCGAGCCTCGGTCGGCTGGCCGCCGGCATCGTGGTCGCGATCCTCGTCGGGGTGGCGCTCGGCCTGCTCGTCGGTTCGGTGCGCTGGCTGCGGGAGTATCTCGAGCCCGCCTTCGAGTTCCTCCGGGCCGTGCCACCGCCGCTGCTCGTGCCGATTCTCACCCTGCTGCTCGGCCGCGGCGACGAGACGAAGGTCGCCGTGATCGTCGCGGGCGCCATGTGGCCCGTGCTGCTCAACACGATCGAGGGCGTCCGCGCCGTCGATGCCGTGCAGCGCGAGACGGCGACGTCGTATCAGCTGTCCGCGGCGCAGCGGATCCGCTTCCTCATCCTGCCCAGCGCCGCCCCGCAGATCCTGGCGGGCGTGCGCCAGTCGCTCTCGATCGCCCTCATCCTCATGGTGATCTCGGAGATGTGGCTCACGTCGTCGGGGCTCGGCAACCGCATCCTGTTCTTCCAGCAGAACTTCATGATCCCCGAGATGTGGAGCGGCATCGTGCTGCTCGGTCTCGTCGGCGTCGCGCTCGCGGTGCTGTTCCAGCTCGCCGAGCGCTGGGTGCTCGGCTGGTACCGCGGACTGAAGGAGACCGAACGTGCCTGACCCGACCCCCGCCCCGCAGCTGCTCGCCGTGACCGGACTGCAGAAGTCCTACGGGGACTTCGTCGCCCTGCAGGAGATCTCGTTCTCGGCGCAGCAGGGCGAGCTGGTCTGCATCGTCGGCCCGTCGGGATGCGGCAAGACCACGCTGCTGAAGTGCATCGCCGGCCTCCTCGCGCCGAGCGCGGGGGTCGTCGAACTCGACGGGGTGCGGGTCACGGCGCCGCCGAAGAAGATGGCGGTCGTGTTCCAGGAGTACGGCCGCAGCCTCATGCCGTGGATGACGGTGCGGCGCAACGTCGAGCTGCCGCTGCTGCGCACCACCCCCAAGGCCGAGCGTCGGCGCCTCGTCGCCGAAGCCCTCGAGGCGGTGGGGCTCGCCGCGGCGGGCGACAAGTTCCCGTGGCAGCTCTCCGGCGGCATGCAGCAGCGCGTCGCCATCGCGCGGGCGATCGCCTACGGCCCGGAGGTGCTCATCATGGACGAGCCCTTCGCCGCGGTCGACGCTCAGACCCGCGCCGACCTCGAGGATCTGGTGCGCGACATCTGGGCTCGGTTCGGCGTCACCGTGCTCTTCGTGACGCACGACATCGACGAGTCGGTGTATCTCGGTCAGCGCGTCATCGTGCTCTCGATGTCGCCGACGGTCGTGCAGGAGGACCTCACGATCGACCTGCCCGCGGAGCGCGACCAGCTCACGACCCGGGCGCTGCCACGGTTCACCGAACTGCGCACGCACGTCTACGAGCAGATCCAGCGCGCGAAGCGCGAGAGCGGCTCGGGGGGCTGACGCGTCTCGACACGTCGCAGAGCGGCTCCTCGACGGCCGAACCGGTCAGGCGTGCAGGGCCTCGTTGAGGACGACGCCGTGGCCCGAACGGGGCATCGCCTCGACGGAGCCGGTGGCGGAGTTGCGGCGGTAGAGGATGCCGGACGCCCCGCTCAGCTCGCCGGCCTTGACGGTGCGCGGCTCCTCGCCGGGCACGAGCAGCGTGAGCTTCGTGCCGGCGGTCACGTAGAGGCCGGCCTCGACGACACAGTCGTCGCCGAGCGAGATGCCGATCCCCGAGTTGGCGCCGAGCAGCGAGCGCTCGCCGATCGACACCCGGTGCGTGCCGCCGCCCGAGAGCGTGCCCATGATGGATGCCCCGCCGCCGATGTCGGAGCCGTCGCCGACGACGACGCCCTGCGAGATGCGGCCCTCGACCATCGACGCCCCGAGGGTGCCGGCGTTGTAGTTCACGAAGCCCTCGTGCATCACGGTCGTGCCGGGGGAGAGGTACGCCCCGAGTCGCACCCGGGCGGGATCGGCGATGCGCACGCGTGCGGGCGTCACGTAGTCGACGAGCCGCGGGAACCTGTCCACGCCGAGCGACGAGATCCCCGCCCGCTGCAGTCCCGGACGCAGACGGTCGAACGCCTCGGGCAGCATCGGGCCCGCGGTGGTCCAGGCGACGATCGGCAGGTGCGCGAAGATGCCGTCGAGGTTGAGCTCGTTCGGCCGCACGAGCAGGTGCGAGAGGGCATGGAGGCGGAGGTAGGCGTCCGTCGTCGAGTCGGGGGCGGCATCCAGGTCGATGCCGAGCACGACGTGCTCGACCCGCACCTCGCGACGCTCGTCGGGCCCGAGGTGCGGCGCGAGCGCGGCGGGCAGGCCGTGATCGGCCGGTTCGGTCGTCGAGGGCGCCGGGTACCAGGTGTCGAGAACGGTGCCGTCGTCGGCGATCGTGGCGAGTCCGTGGCCCCATACGGAAGTCATGCCCTCAGGGTATCCGTGGCTATCGTGGGGAGGTGCTCCTCGACCTGACCGCGCCCGTCGTCGACCTCACCCGGCAGCTGGTCGACATCGAGTCGGTCTCGGGGAACGAGGCGGCCCTCGCCGACGCGGTCGAGCAGGCGTTGCGGGCGCACCCGCACCTGACCGTGACCCGGGATGCCGACGCCGTCATCGCGCGCACGAACCTCGGCCACGACCGCCGGGTCGTCATCGCCGGGCACCTCGACACCGTCCCGGTCAACGGCAATCTGCCCGCCCGGCTCGAGGACGATGTGCACGGTGTCGGCCAGCTCTGGGGTCGCGGCACGGTCGACATGAAGGGCGGCTGCGCGGTCATGCTGTCGATCGCCGCCACCGTCACGGCCCCGGGTGTCGACGTCACGTGGGTGTTCTACGACCACGAAGAGGTGTCGAGCGATCTCAACGGCCTCGGCCGGATCGCGCGGAACGCCCCCGAGCTGCTCGAGGCGGATTTCGCGATCCTCTGCGAGCCGACCGCCGGCGAGGTCGAGGGCGGCTGCAACGGCACCCTCCGTGCGGACGTGCGGGTCACCGGCCGGCGCGCCCACTCCGCGCGGGCCTGGATGGGCGAGAACGCGATCCACGCGATCACGCCGGTGCTGCAGTCTCTCGTGGCCTACGAGCCGCGTCAGGCCGAGGTCGACGGGCTCGTCTATCGCGAGGGGCTCAACGCCGTCGGCATCCGGGGTGGCGTCGCCGGCAACGTCATCCCCGACGAGTGCGTCGTCGAGGTCAACTACCGCTTCGCCCCCGACCGTGACGCCGCCCTCGCCGAGCGGCACGTACGGGATGTCTTCGCCGGCTTCGAGGTCGAGGTCACCGACGTCGCCGAGGGTGCGCGCCCCGGGCTCACCGATCCGCTCGCGCTCGAGTTCCTCGCGGCCGTCGGGGGAGAGGCGCGGCCCAAGTACGGCTGGACGGATGTCGCCCGCTTCGCGGCCCTCGGCATCCCGGCGGTGAACTACGGTCCGGGCGACCCGTCGCTCGCGCACGCCGACGACGAGCGCGTGCCGGTCGACCAGATCGAGCGCTGCGAGCGGGGCCTGCGGGCGTGGCTCTCCGCGTCCTAGAGCACTGGGCGACGCGGGTCCTCCTCGTCTTCGCCGCCAGCCGCATCGTCACGACGACGATCTTCCTCATCGTCGCGAGCCTCCAGCTGCAGAGCGACCGCACCGGCGTGGAGCCCGGATTCTTCGAGTTCGCGAACATCTGGGACGGCCAGTGGTACTGGTATATCAACGGGGCGGGCTACCCCGACGAGATCCCGAGGGATGCCGACGGCACCGCGGCGGAGAACGCCTGGGCGTTCATGCCCGCCTACCCGTTCCTGCTGCGACTGTTCACGGCGGCCGGCATCCCGTTCCCGGTGATCGCGCCGTTCGTCTCGATGCTCTTCGCCGGAGCGGCGGCGCTCGTCTTCTTCCGGCTGATGGCGCGGTTCCTGCCGCCGGGGTCGGCGCTGTTCGCGACGGCGCTGTTCTGCTTCGCCCCGCTGTCGACGATCCTGCAGGTGTCGTACGCGGAGTCGATGCACCTCTTCCTGTTGTTCCTCGCGCTGCTGCTGCTCGTCGACCGCCGGTACGCGCTGCTCGTGCCGGTCGTGCTCGTGATGTCGCTCACCCGGCCGAGCGGGCTCGCCTTCGCCCTCGCGCTCCTGCTGCATCTCGTGCACCGGTTCGTCACCCGGGCGCGTGACCCGTTCCCGTGGCGCGAGCGTCTTGCGGTCGTGCTCCTCGGGCTGTTCGCGGCGCTGTGCGGGTTCGCCTGGCTGCTGATCGCCTGGGCGGTGACCGGCGACCCCGCGGCGTACACGGACACCGAGTTCGCCTGGCGCGAGGGCTTCCTCGGCCCGGGCCACCTCATCCCGTTCACCCCGTGGGTGCAGGGGGCGGAGTTCTGGTTCGGGCAGTGGTGGGCGCTCCCCGAGCCCTGGGGGGTCGTGGCGGCGATCGCCGCGGTCGTCGCGCTCGCCGGCGGCTTCGCGGGATTCCTACTCGGCCCGTGGGCGAGACGGCTCGGCCCCGACATCCGCTTCTGGCTCGCGTCTTACGCGCTCTACCTGCTCGCGGTGTTCTTCCCGCAGTCGAGCGTGTTCCGGTTGCTCATGCCGCTCGCCCCGGCCCTGGGTGCACTTGCGGTGCCGACGTCGAAGGTGTGGCGGGCCGCGCTGCTCGTCGCGGGCGTCGCCGGGCAGGTGCTCTGGACGTACGGAGTGTGGCGGGCGGATGTCTACGACTGGCCCCCGCCGTGATCGGGCGCCTGGTCGGTCGGGTCGAGCGTGATCCGCACCATCCGCGTGTCCGGCGCGAGCGGCACACGCGGGAAGCGCGCGGCATAGCGTGATCGGTTGCCGGCGTCGGCGCCGTCCGCGACGACGACCGCGGTCGCGGGCCGCCAGCGACCCCCGGTGAGCACCTCGAGCGGGGCCGGCCGCCGGAAGTGACGCCACCAGGACTTGTGCGACGGGTCGGCGACCGCGACGTCGAATCCGCCCGCGCCGTCGGGGGCCGCCTGCACGGGCAGCGCGACACCTTCCCCGCTTCGAGCCCGATACCGCACCCCGATGATCGTCGAGCGCCGCCCGAGCGGACCCGCGAGCATCCAGAGCGTCACCTCTCGCACCCCGATGCCCACCGCTCGACCTCCTTCGGAGAGCTTGGCCGATCTCCCGCCTGCGGCGAAGGGACCTACGTCCCGTCGAGGGACGAGGCCGTGGGCCGGCTGCCTCCGGGTGAACGGGGCACCACGGGAGCCTGAACGGCACCCCTGGATCGCGCCCGCGGTTTTCGGGACTCCGCGACATACGGGATAATGGAAACTTCAGGGCATCCGAAAGGGGAATCTCATGGCTGCGATGAAGCCGCGGACTGTTGACGGGCCGATGGAGGCCGTCAAGGAAGGACGTCTCATCATCGTGCGGGTTCCGCTCGAAGGTGGTGGCCGTCTCGTGGTGTCGGTGAACGACGCCGAGGCGAAGGAGCTGTACGAGGCTCTCGGTGGAGTCGTGAACGTCTGACCCGGGTCAGTCGGAGAGTTTCACCAGCTGGAGCAAGCCGTCCCCGGCCGTGCTGAGCGCGGCGGCGACGGCCGACGATTCGGCGATGGTGGCGAGCAGCGCCCGGTAGTCGGCGACCGTGTCGTCGCGCGCCGCGGGATCGGCGACCCGACCGCGCCAGAGCGCGTGGGCGACGACGACGATCCCCCCGCGACGGGCGATGCGGAGCCCGTGCTCGACGTAGTCGAGAAGCGACTCGGGGTCGGCGTCGATGAACACCAGGTCGTAGGCGCCGTCGTTCATCCGCGGCAGCACCTCCGCCGCCGTGCCGGTGATGAGGCGGATGCGGTTGGCCGGCACGTTCGCGTCGGCGAACGCGGTGCGGGCGACCTGCTGGTGCTCGAACTCGATGTCGATCGAACTCAGCACGGCGAGCGGTGCGCCGCGCAGCAGCCAGAGTCCGCTGACGCCCGCGCCCGTGCCGATCTCGAGGATCGAGTGGCTCGTGCTCGCCGCGGCGAGCAGGGCGAGCTGAGCGCCCATCGCCGGGGTGACCGCGTCGATGCCGAGCTCCATCGAGTGCTGACGGGCGAGGGCGATCGCCTCCGGCTCGGCGACGAACTCCTCGGCGTACCGCCAGCTCGTCTCCTTGTCCGCCACCCGTCGAGAGTATCCGGGCCCCGGCCGTTCTGAAGGCAGCGCGGCTATCGTGGTGTCGTGTCCTTCGGACTGACCTTCGACAAGCTGCTGATCATCCTCGTGATCGCGGTCTTCCTCATCGGTCCCGACCGCCTGCCCGGATACGCCGCCCAGCTCGCCCGGCTCGTGAAGACCCTCCGCGGATTCGCCGACGGCGCGAAGGACCGCATGCGCGAGGAGATGGGCCCCGAGTTCGACGAGGTCGACTGGCGCAAGCTCGACCCCCGCCAGTACGACCCGCGCCGCATCATCCGCGAAGCCCTGCTCGACGAGGTCGTGCCGCCGACGAAGCCGCAGTCGCCGAACGGTCCCGCGCCGGCGCGGGCCTACCGCGAGTCGGCGTACGAGCAGCGGCAGCGCAAGCTCGGCAAGGGGCGCCCGGCCCCGTTCGACGCCGAAGCCACTTAGGCGCCCGCCGGACTCAGCGGCGGCGGACGCCCTTCAGCACCCGGAGCATGAGCAGCATCGGGCCGATCAGCCGCTTCCACTCCGCACCCGTGCGCGGCAGCTGCAGGAGCCCGGTCGCGTTCGAGATCGTCCGCGATTCGGCGAAGCGCAGGATGCCCTCGGGCCCGTTGCGCCGGCCGAGGCCCGACATCTTCAGCCCGCCCATCGGGGCGTCGACCGACGAGAACGACGCCCGGTAGCCCTCGTTGACGTTGACCGACCCGGCCTGCACCAGCGCGGCGACCCGGAGCCCCCGCCGCGTCGAGCCGCTGAGCACCGAGGCGTTGAGCCCGTACTCCGAGTCGTTCGCGAGCGCGACGGCCTCCTCGGCGGAGTCCACGACGTGCACCGCGACGAGCGCGCCGAAGGTCTCCTCGCGATCGCACTTCATGGCGCTCGTGACGTTCGTCAGCACGGTCGGCTCGAGGAAGTACGGGCCGAGGTCGGGACGCGGTTTGCCGCCGGCGAGCACCGTCGCGCCCTTCGCGACGGCATCCTCGATATGCGCCGTGACGCGATCGAATTGCGCCTTCGTCGCGAGCGAGCCGCCGTCGGTCGAGTAGTCGAATGCGGGGCCGAGCTTCAGCGCCGAGGTGCGGGCGGCGAACGCCGTGAGGAACGCGTCGGCGATGCCCTTCTCGACGTAGATGCGCTCCATCGAGACGCACAGCTGGCCGGAGGCCGAGAAGGCGGCGGATGCGGCGTCGGCGGCCGCCTCCACCGGGTCCACGTCGTCGAGCACGATCATCGGGTTCTTGCCGCCGAGTTCGAGCGAGGCGGCGTGCAGCTTCTCGGCGGCCCGGGCGGCGACCACTTTGCCGGTCGCGGTCGACCCGGTGAAGCACGCGTAGTCGGCGACATCCACCACGGCGTTGCCGATCTCGGATCCCGGACCGCAGACGACGCCCCACAGGGCGGCGGGCACGCCGGCATCCACGAAGGCGGCCCGCGCCATGAGGATGCTGACGGCCGCCTGGTCGTCGGCCTTCTGCACGACGCCGTTGCCGGCGGCGAGCGCGGGGGCGATGTCCATGATCGCGAGCGAGAGCGGGTAGTTCCAGGGCGTGATGACGCCGATGAGGCCCTTCGGCTGGAACACCGCCTTCGTGCGGACGACGAGGGGGATGCCACCCCGGCGGCGCCGGGTCTTCAGGGTGCGGCGGGCGGCGAGCGCGGCGTAGCGGGTCGCGCTCGCCGACTGGAAGACCTCCTCGAACGCCTGGCCGCGGGTCTTGCCGGTCTCGGTCTGCACGGCGTCGAGCAGCGCCTCGCGGCGTTCGAGCAGCAGATCGTGCGCGCGCAGCAGCACCGTCCGGCGGTGCGCGAAGCCCGCGGCCCACCACTCCCGCTGCGCGTCGCGCGCGGCCTCGGCGGCCGCCTCGACGTCGGCGACCGTGCTCTGCGGCAGATCGTGGAACGGCTCCCCGGTGAACGGCGCGATGACGGCCACCGTGTTCTTCGACGTGGCGATGAGGTCTCGGGTCAACTGCTGCGCTGTGGCCCGATCGACCGGCGATCCCGACATGAGTGAAGCCTACTTTCCGCCTACGATTCACAGCATGGGGGCATCCGAACTGCGTCGAACCACGATCGTCCGTTACGCGGTCGGGTCGGTCGGCACCGGGGGATTCGGAACCCTCCCCGGTCTGGTGCTGCTCATCTACATGACCAACACCCTCGGCGTGAATCCGGTCTTCGCCGGGGCGGCCTTCACGGTGTCGAAGATCTGGGACGTCATCATCGACCCCTGGATCGGCGCCCGCAGCGACCGCAGCCTCGCCCGCACCGGCGCCCGTCGCCGCTTCATGGTGATCGGCGCGATCACCCTGCCGATCTTCTTCGTGGTCACCTTCGCCGTCCCGCCGGGGTTGCCGGAGGCCGCGTCGGCGGCCTGGGTGCTCGTCGGGTTCCTGCTCGCGGCGACGGCCTTCTCGCTGTTCCAGGTGCCCTACATCGCCCTGCCGGCCGAGCTCGTCGCGAACTACGACGACCGCACCCGCCTGCTTTCGGCCCGCGTCATCGTGCTCACCCTCGCGATCCTCGCCTTCGGCGGCGGCGCGCCCGAACTGGTGAAGCTGGGCGCCGACGAGTACCAGGGGTACCTGATCATGGCCGCGGCCGCCGGGGCGATCTTCCTGGTCGCGTTCCTCGTCACCTCCACCGTCGAGAAGAGCGCCCGCGCGACGAGCGTGCCCCGTGCCCCCGGCTCGGAGGCCGTCGAGGGTCTCGCGGCGCCGAAGGTCGGCGTGCTGATGCACTTCCGCCGCGGGTGGTCGGCCGTGCGCGACAGCCAGCCGTACCGCGCGCTGCTGTTCACGTTCGTCCTGCAGGCGCTCGCGATCGGGCTCATGCTCGCCGGCGTCGCCTATGTGGCGTTCGACGTCCTCCACCTCGAGGGCACGCTGTTCCTGTTCCTCTCGCTGATCGCCCCGGCGATCCTGGTCACGCCGATGTGGTCGGTCGTCTCCCGCCGCATCGGCAAGGAGCGCGCGTTCCGCCTCGCCTCCGTGATCTTCGCGGTGGCGGCGCTCTCGATGACGCTGCTCATCTGGTTCCCGGGCCCGTGGATCTTCGTCCCGGTCGCGATCGCCGGTGCCGCCTACGCGGGCCTGCAGTCGCTGCCGCTCGCGATGCTTCCCGACACCGTCGCCTATGACGCGCAGACCAACGGTCCCGGCCGCGCCGGCACGTTCAGCGGTGTCTGGACGGCGGGGGAGACCGCGGGCCTCGCCTTCGGTGGCACGATCCTGTCGCTCGTGCTCGCCGTCACCGGCTTCATCCCCACGGCCGGCGACGAGGTCGTCGCCCAGCCGGAGAGCGCGATCGTCGGCATCATCCTGGCGTTCAGCGTCATCCCGGCGGTGCTGATGCTCCTCAGCCTGATCTCGCTCGCCCGCTACCCGCTGCGGAAGGCCGACATCGACGCGCTCGTGCGCGAGACCCCGGCCCCGCCGATCGGAGCCCCGCTCGCATGACCTCGTTCGAACAGCAGCCCGCCGACATCCTGACGCGGCTCGCCGAGCTGCGCTCGACCGACGCCCCGACGCACGGCGGCCACGTGCTGTCGTACGTCTACGATCCCGGCCTCGCCGAACTCGACGAGCTCGCGGCCGACGCGGCGAAGCTCATGCAGCCCGTCAACGGGCTCGACCCGACGACCTTCGGCTCGGTCGCGGCCCTCGAGCGCGAGCTGCTCGGCTTCGTGCGCGGGCTGCTGCACGGCGACTCCGATGTCGTCGGCACCGTCACGACCGGCGGCACCGAGTCGTGCCTGCTCGCGGTGAAGACCGCCCGGGATGCCTGGGCGCTCAGCCACGACGGGACCCCGCGGCTCGTCATGCCGGTGACGGCGCACGCGGCGTTCCAGAAGGCGGCGCACTACTTCGGGCTCACGCTCGACCTCGTTCCCGTCTCTGCCGAGGGGGTCGTCGCCGCCGACGACATCGCCTCGCGGCTGGGGGACGACGTCGCCCTCGTCGTCGTCTCCGCCCCTTCGTATCCGGTCGCGGTGCTCGACCCGGTCGTCGCGGTGGCCGAGCTCACGAGCGCCCGCGGCATCCCGCTGCACGTCGACGCCTGCATCGGCGGACTCGTGCTGCCGTTCTGGCCCGGCCTGCCGGCGTGGGACTTCGCCGTGCCGGGTGTCACGAGCATCAGCGCCGACCTGCACAAGTACGGCTACGCGCCGAAGGGCGTGTCGGTGCTGCTGCAGCGCGGGCGCGACCGGCAGCGCCTGCAGTACTTCGCGACCACCCGCTGGCCGGGCTACCCGGTCGTCAACCCGACGATCCTCGGCTCGAAGTCGGCCGGGCCGCTCGCCGCCGCGTGGGCGATCACGCGCGCCCTCGGCCTCCCCGGGTTCCAGCGTCTCGCCGACTCGACGCAGCGCTCGACCGCGGCGATCATCCAGAAGGTCGACGGCATCCGCGGCCTGCGCGTGCTCGGCGACCCGGTCGGCCCGCTGCTCGCCGTCGCGGCCGACCCGCGTGCGGCCCGCGACGAACAGGTCGACCCGCACCACTGGGCGGATGCCGCCCGCGGCCTCGGCTTCATCCTGCAGCTGCAGCCCGCGGCCGCCGGCCTCCCCCCGACGACGCACCTCACGGTCACCCCGGTCACCGAGAGCGTGCTGCCCGACCTCCTCGGCGTGCTGGAGAAGGCGGCGGATGCCGTGCGCGGCGTCCCGCACGTCGACGTCGCGCCCCTGCTCGGCTCGCTGCCGCCGGTCGACGGTCCGCTCGACTCCGACACGGCTGCGGCGATCCTCGGCTCGTTCGGCATCGGTGCCGGCGGTGCACTGCCCGACTCCCTCGCGCCGCTCCTGGCTATCATCGAAGCGACCCCGCCACCGTTGGCGGAGCGGTTGCTCACCGAACTGCTCGCCCGCCTCGTCGAGCCGCCCGCCTCCGCGGGCTGAGCACCGGTCGGCCACCGGGACTTTCGACCCCCTCGGCACCTCCCGACTCTTGAGTAGCCTTGCCGAGGCACTCACGAAGCACCGGCATTTGGAATGGGATTTTCACCGATGGTCAAGCAGATCCGCCTGAACATGATCTTTCACACGTCAGGGCGGCACGACGCCGGGTGGAAGTCCTTCGACGACCCCACGACGCTCGTCGACGACATCGACCACCAGGTCATGCTCGCGCAGCTCGCCGAGGACGCGAAGTTCGACGCGATCTTCCTGCCCGACACCTACGCCGTGCTCGGCTCGAGCTTCCTCCGCAAGCCGCGCCGCGGACTGGAGCCGGCCGTGCTGCTCGCCGCGCTCGCGCGCGAGACGAAGCATCTCGGCCTGATCGCCACGGCATCCTCGCTGACCGGGCACCCCTACAACGTCGCGCGGATGATCGCGACCCTCCAGCAGGTCAGCAAGGGCCGCGCCGGCTGGAACATCGTCACCAGCCAGGAGAACGAGGCGCTGCAGGCCCTCGGCGTCCCCCTGGAGGAGAAGCTCGACCGCACGACGCGCTACGAGCGCGCCGCCGAGTTCGTCGAGATCGTCGTGGCGTACTGGAACTCGCTGCCGAAGGAGGCGATCGTCGCCGACAAGGAGAACGACGTCTTCATCGATCAGTCGCTCGCGAACCACGTCGACTACGCGGGCAAGCACTTCCAGACCTCCGGCATCATGCAGCTCCAGGGACGGTACAACGGCGAGCTTCCCGTGCGCTTCCAGGCCGGGGTCTCGGCCCAGAGTTGCGAGTTCGGCGCCAAGTACGCCGATGTGATGTTCACCTCGCAGCCGACCGTCGACCACGACCGCATCTTCTACAAGAAGGCGAAGGACTTCGCGAAGGGCTTCGGCCGCAACCCCGACCACCTGGTCGTGCTGCCGGGGCTGTACGCCGTCGTCGGCGACAGCGAGGCGGATGCCCTCGCGCGCAAGGCGCAGGTCGACGAGCAGATGTCGCTCCCGTTCCTGGTGTCGAACCTGTCGAAGCAGCTCGGCATCCCGGTCGAGGAACTGGATCCCGACAAGCCGCTCCCGTTCGAGCTGTTCGAGAAGATCCCGACCGACGACGAGGTCATCAACTACCGCCGCGGCGACATCGGCGGGGTGGCGAAGGCGAACGGCTTCACGGTCAAGCAGCTCGTGCACCACAACCTGACCCGCGGGCAGCGTTCGATTTTCGGCACGGCCGAGCAGATCGCCGACCGGATCATCGAGTGGGTCGACACCGACGTGGCCGACGGCTTCAACATCAACGTCGACGTGCAGCCCGACGGGGTGGCGCGTTTCAAGGACGTCATCGCGGAGCTGCGCAACCGCGGACGGTTCCGCACCGACTACGAACACGACAGCTTCCGGCAGAACTACGGTCTTCCCCCCGGATGACACCCCGCACGGGGGCGAGAAACCGTCACTTCGGGCCCGTAGGATCGCGGATGTGAGCCACGTCGCGCCCAGACCCTCGCGCGCGCGCGAACTACGCGCCGGCATCCTCGCGCGGTACGCGACGGGTGAGTTCGTCACGAGCGGGTTCGCCGCGCTGCCGGGGCTCGTCCTCGTCTTCTACATGACGGACACCCTCGCCATCCCCGCCCTCCTCGCCGGTGCCGTCGTCACGGTCGCCAAGGTGTGGGACATCATCATCGACCCGATCGTCGGGGCGTACAGCGACCGCGAGTTCGCGGCCCGCGGCAGCCGTCGCCGCCTCATGCGCCTCGCGGCGTTCGTGCTGCCGGCCTTCTTCATCCTCACCTTCGCGGTGCCGCCGGGCACGGAGCCGCTGCTCGCCGCGGCGTGGGTGTTCGTCGCGTTCCTGCTCGCCGCGACCGGATTCTCGTTGTTCCAGGTGCCCTACAACGTGCTCCCCGCCGAACTCGTCTCGGGCTACGATGCGCGCACCCGGTTGCTGTCGGCCCGGGTGGTCGTGCTGACCGCGGCGATCCTGCTCTACGGCGGCGGCGGCCCGGCGCTGCGCGAGGTGGGCACCGAGCTCTTCGGCACCGACTTCGGCGGCTACCTGTTCATGGCCGTCGGGGCGGCCGTCATCTTCATCGTCGCGATCCTCGTCACGGCGACCGTGGAGAAGGCCGCCCGGGGCACCATCACCGCGGCGGCCGCACCGGCATCCCTCGCCTTCGCCGAGATCGCCCCGCCGCGCGACTCGATCGCCAGCCAGGCGCGTCGCGGGCTGTCGATGCTGCGCTCGAGCAAGCCGTTCCGCACGCTGCTCGGCACGTTCTTCACGCAGGCGCTCGCCGCAGGCGGGATGCTCGCGGGCACGCAGTACGTCGCGACCTGGGTGCTCGGCGACACCGACGCCGTGACGATCCTGTTCGTCGCGCTCATCCTGCCGGCGATCGTCTCCGCGCCGCTGTGGGGCGTCGTCGCCCGCCGCATCGGCAAGGAGCGCTCGTACGTCATCGCGACGACGCTGTTCTTCCTCGGCGCCCTCGCGAACGTCGGCCTGCTCGTCGTGCCCGGCCTCTGGATCGTCGTGCCGATCGGGCTCGTCGGCATCGCCTACGCCGGCATCCAGGCGCTGCCGCTCTCGATGCTGCCCGACGTCATCTCGCACGACGCCCGCAGCAACGGCCCCGGACGCGGCGGCTCGTTCAGTGGGATGTGGACGGCGGGCGAGACGACCGGGTTGGCCTTCGGCACGACCATCCTCGCCGTGATCCTCGCGGTCTCGGGGTACCTCGAATCCACCGCGGCGACCGCGGTCGAGGCGCAACCGACGTCGGCGATCTTCGGGATCGTGATGTCGTTCAGCATCGTCCCGGCGACGCTCATGGCCCTGTCATACATCCCGCTCTTCCGCTACCCGCTGCGCAAGAAGGATGTCGACGCCCCCGCCGCCACCCCCGCGTCGGCGCTGCCCCCGCCCTCGGTCTGAGCTCACTCCGGTGGGTTGAGTGCCCGCGCGTCAGCGCGGTGTATCGAAACCCGGCTGCCGAGTGACTCGGGGGCGGTTTCGATACACCCGCTGCGCGGGCACTCAACCCGCAGTGGGCGTCAGCGGGAGCTTGCGGCGGGGGAGGTCGCGGCCGCGCGCGGCCAGGGTGTCGGCGAGGGCGAGGATCGCGGCAGCGGCCGGGTCGGCCGGGTCGACGAGCACGACAGGTGCGCCGGCATCCCCGCCCTCGCGCAGGGCACGGGAGAGCGGGATGCGGGCGAGCACGGGAACGCCGAGGCGGTCGGCCACGGCGTCGCCGCCGCCCGACCCGAACAGCTCGCCGGTCATGTTCTCGACGACGCCGATCACGGTCTGACCGGTCTGCCGGGCGACGAGCCCCGAGCGCTCGGCGACCTCGGCGGCGGCGGGCTGCGGCGTCGTCACGACGAGCACCTCGGAATGCGGCAGCAGCTGCCCGATCGAGATCGCGACGTCGCCGGTGCCGGGCGGGAGGTCGAGCAGCAGCACGTCGAGGTCGCCCCACCAGACGTCGGTCAGGAACTGCTGGATCGTGCGGTGCAACAGCGGTCCGCGCCACGACACCGCGGTCTGCCCGTCGACGAACATGCCGATCGAGATCACCGCGACGCCGTGCGCGGTCGGCGGCATCATGAGGTCGCCGACGGGCGTCGGCTTCGCGGACGGGATGCCGAGGATGCCGGGGATCGAGAAGCCGAAGACATCCGCGTCCAGCAGGCCGACCTTCAGGCCGCGGGCGGCGAGGGCCACGGCGAGGTTGGCGGTCATCGTCGACTTGCCGACGCCGCCTTTGCCGCTCGTGACGGCGTAGATCTTGGTGAGGGTCCCGGGGCCGAACTGCTGAACCTTCGCGCCGCGCAGGCGGGTGACGAGAGCCTCGCGTTCCGGAACCGTCATCACCCCGACGGTCAGGTCGAGCTCGTCAACGCCGGGCACCGACAGCACGGCGGCGCGGACATCCCGTTCGATCGTGTCGGCGGCAGGGCAGCCGATGATCGTCAGGGCGAGGTCGACGACGGCCCGGGAGCCGTCGACGGTCACCGAACGCACCATGTCGAGGTCGGTGATCGGACGGTGGATCTCGGGGTCGACCACTCGGCTGAGGGCCGCCCGGACGGCGGCGTCGGTCACTTCTTCTTCGGCTCGGGCTTGTCGTCCCGGTCCATCTCCTCGAGCAGGGCCCGCAGCTCGGCGCGGATGAAGTCCTTCGTCGCGACGTCCTTCATCGCCAGGCGCAGGGCCACGACCTCGCGAGCGAGGTACTCGGTGTCGGCGAGGTTGCGCTCGGCGCGCTGCCGATCCTGCTCGATCTGCACGCGGTCGCGGTCGTCCTGCCGGTTCTGCGCCAACAGGATGAGGGGCGCCGCGTAGGACGCCTGCAGCGACAGGATGAGCGTCAGCAGCGTGAAGTTGGTCGACCGGGGGTCGAACTGGAACACGATCGGCGCGAGAGTGTTGAACAGCAGCCAGGTGGCGACGAACGCCGTCATCCCGATCAGGAAGCCCGACGTGCCCATCGCCCGGGCGAACGCCTCGGAGAACCGGCCCATGCGATCGCGCCCGGACGGCCGGAAGGGCGCCGCGAACGGTCCGCGCGAGCCCTTGGGGAGGTCGAGGCGGGATTCGTTACGGCGTTCGACGCGGGCCATGGCTCGTCCTCCTTCCGGTGCTGCTGCGGGTCGGGATGGCGGCTGTTCCAGCCGTCACGGGTTCATCCTGCTCGCTGGTACTTCGCCAGTCGTCCGGCAGCAGGTAGTCGAGGACGTCGTCGATGGTCACCACCCCGACGAGACGGTGCTGCTCGTCGACGACGGGCAGCGAGACGAGGTTGTACGAGGCCAGGATGCGCGACACCTCGGCCGCACTGGTGTGCGGCGTCACCGGCTCCAGCGACGTGTCGAGCAGGGTGCCGAGGCGCTCGTGCGGCGGGTAGCGCAGCATCCGCTGGAAGTGCACCATGCCGAGGAACCGCCCGGTCGGCGGCTCGTACGGGGGCAGGGTCACGCAGACCGCGGCGCCGAGCGCGGGCGCCAGCTCGTGACGGCGGATGAGGGCGAGCCCCTCCGCCACGGTGGCGTCGGCCGACACGATGATCGGCTCGGTCGTCATGAGCCCGCCGGCGGTGTCGGAGCCGTAGGCGAGGAGGAACCGCACGTCGTCGGCCTCCTCCGGCTCCATCAGGTCGAGGAGGGCCTCGCCGCGCTCCTCCGACAGCTGCGCGATCAGGTCGGCCGCGTCATCCGGCTGCATCTGGTCGAGCACGTCGGCGGCGCGCTCGTCGTCGAGCCGGCCGATCAGGTCGACCTGGTCCTGCTCGGGCATCTCCTCGAGCGCGTCGGCGAGGCGGTCGTCGGGAAGCTCCTCGGCGACCTCGAGGCGGCGCCCCTCGGGCAGGTCGAGCAGGGTGTTGGCGAGGTCGGCGGGGAGCAGGTCGGAGTACGTCGCGACCAGCTGCTCCGCCGACTGCGACTCGCCGGGCGAGCTGTTCTCGCGCACCTGGTCCCAGGTCGCGAACGTCGTCGCGCCCTTCGAGAACGGCGAGGCGCTGCGGGGGCGGCGGAGGAAGAGGTCGCCGACCTCCCACTCGCCCGGCGCCGACTCCTCGATCGCGACGTCCTCGATCGTCGCGTCGCCGGACCCGTCGCGCAGCGCGACCTTGCGGCCGAGGAGCTCGGCGATCACGCGCACCTCGCCGCCGCGCTGCTCGAAGCGGCGCAGGTTGATGAGTCCGGTCGTGATGATCTGCCCCGACCCGATGCTGGTGACCCGGCCGATCGAGAGGAACACGCGGCGCTTGCCCGCCACCTCGACGATGATGCCGACGACGCGCGGCGACTCCGTCCTGCGGTAGACGACGACGACGTCGCGGGCCTTGCCGACCCGGTCGCCCGCGGGGTCGAAGACGGAGCACCCGGCCAGCCGGGCGACGAAGACCCGCGTCGCGCTCACGTTGAAAGGTTAGTCCTGCCCACCCGTGGGTTGAGTGCCGCCGCAGGCGGTGTATCGAAACCCACCCGCGACCGGCCCGGGGCGGTCTCGATACACCCGCTGCGCGGGCACTCGACCCGCGGCGTGGGGGAGACTGAGCGGATGACGCGCGTCGAGAGGCTGGTCCTGGCGATCGCGGTGCTGGCATCCTTCGTCGCGTTCCTCGACGGGACCGTCGTGAACGTCGCGCTCCCGGCCATCGTCGACGAACTGGGCGGCGGCATCACGACGCAGCAGTGGACGGTCGACGCGTATCTCATCACGCTCGGGTCGCTCATCCTCGTCGCGGGGTCGCTGTCCGACGCGTTCGGACGCATCCGCATCCTGCGCCTCGGGCTCGTGCTCTTCGGCGTGGCGTCGATCGCGATCGCGGCGGCGCCGGACCCGCTGTTCCTCATCCTGGCGCGCGGGGTGCAGGGCGTCGCCGGTGCTCTGCTCGTCCCCTCGTCGCTCGCGCTCATCACGAGCACGTTCGACGGCACGGCGCGCGGGCGGGCGATCGGGATGTGGACGGGGCTCACGAGCGTCGCGATGATCGTCGGACCGTTCGTCGGCGGCGTCTTCGTCGATCTGCTGACCTGGCGGCTCGCGTTCCTCATCAACGTCGTGCCGATCGCCGTCACGTTCGTGCTGCTCGCCCTGCTCGGCCAGAAGGACGAGCGCCGGGAGCACGTGCGCATCGACTACCTCGGGGCCGTGCTCTGCACGCTCGGTCTCGGCGGTCCGGTGTTCGCGCTCATCGAGCAGGGCAACCTCGGCTGGTCGCATCCCGCGATCTACCTGTCGATGGGACTCGGGATCCTCGCGTTCGCCGGCTTCCTCGTGCGGCAGCGGTTCGCGCCGAACCCGATCATGCCGCTCGGGCTCTTCACGGTACGCAACTTCTGGGCGGGCAACCTCGCGACGGTGTTCGTCTACGGCGCTCTCGGGCTGATGAGCCTCGTCGTCGGCGTCTATCTTCAGGAGGGCGCCGGGCTCCCGGCGACGCTCGCGGGGCTCGCGTTCCTGCCGTCGACGATCATCACGATCCTGTTCTCCTCGCGGGTGGGTGCCCTGTCGTCGCGGTTCGGCGCGCGGCCGTTCATGACGGTCGGCCCGATCGTCGCCGGGCTCGGGGTGCTGCTCTATCTGCTCGTGCGGCCGGAGCCCGACTTCGTCTACTGGTGGCAGGCGCTGCCCGCGGTGATCGTCTTCGGCGTCGGCCTGACCCTCACGGTCGCGCCGCTCACGTCGGCCATCCTCAGCGCGATCGAGCACGAGCGGGCGGGGACCGCGTCGGCGGTCAACAACGCCGTCGCGCGCGTCGCCGGGCTCGTGCTCACGGCGATGATCGGCATCATCGCCGGCGGCGAACTCGACCTCGAGGGCTTCCAGCGGGCGGTCGTGGTGACCGCGGGGCTGCTGATCGCGGGCGGGGTCGTGTCGTTCGTCGGCATCCGAGACGTCCCGGCACGGGAATCGGCCGAGGTCTAGTGGGATACTGACCGCGTGAGCACTCCTTTCAGCCGTGGCCCCGGGTTCCAGCAGCGCGTGCCGAAGGGCGACGTCCTCGGCACCTACGAGACGTACGCCGAGGCGCAGGCCGTCGTCGACCGCCTCGCGAAGGGCGACTTCACCGTCGCCGACCTGTCGATCATCGGCAACGACCTGAAGACCGTCGAGCGGGTGACCCGCAAGCTGTCGTGGAACCGCGCCGCCCTCGAGGGCGCGCTGAGCGGGGCGTGGTTCGGCCTCTTCATCGGCCTGCTGCTCACCTGGTTCACCGACCCGATCAACTGGGGTTACTTCATCGCGGCGCTGCTGATCGGCGCGGTCGCCGGGATGTTCTTCCGCCTGATCTCGTACGGCATCGCCCGGCGCAGCCGCGACTTCGACTCGCAGACCCAGGTGCTCGCCTCGAACTACCAGGTGCTCGTCGCGGGGGAGCACCTCGCGAAGGCGCAGGACGTGCTCGCCCGTCCCGCGCCCCCCGAGTAGCCGGGGACGGTTTCGATACACCGGGCTGCGCCCGGCCCTCAACCCGCGGTCAGGGCAGGAGCGACGACATCCACTCCTCGACCGCGTCCGCGGTGCGCGGGATGTCGCCGGAGAGCAGGTCGCAGCCGTCGGCGGTGACGACGACGTTGTCCTCGATCCGCACGCCGATGCCGCGGTACTCCTCGGGAACCGTGAGGTCGTCCGACTGGAAGTACAGGCCCGGCTCGATCGTGAACACCATGCCGGGCTCGAGCACGCCGTCGAGGTAGAGCTCGCGGCGCGCCTTCGCGCAGTCGTGCACGTCGAGGCCGAGGTGGTGCGACGTGCCGTGGATCATGTAGCGGCGGTGCCACTGGCCGCCGTCGAGGGAGTCCTCGGCGGTGCCCGGCAGGAGTCCCCACTCGGCGGTCTTCTCGGCGACGACGCGCATCGCCTCGGCGTGGATCTCGCGGAACCTGATGCCGGGCCTCACGATCGCGCGCGCGGCGTCGGCCGCCTCGAGCACGGCGTCGTAGATCTTCCGCTGGATGTCGGTGAAGCGCCCGCTGACCGGCAGGGTGCGGGTGATGTCGGCGGTGTACAGGCTGTCCAGTTCGACCCCGGCATCCATCAGCAGCAGGTCGCCGGGCACGACGGGCCCGTCGTTGCGGGTCCAGTGCAGGTAGCAGGCGTGCGGGCCGCTCGCGGCGATCGTGTCGTAGCCGACCGTGTTCCCGTCGATCCGGGCCCGCCGGTCGAAGGTGCCCTCGACGACGCGCTCCCCGCGCTCGGTGGCGATCGCGGCAGGCAGGTCGGCGATCACCTCGTCGAAGCCGCGCTTGGTGGCGGCGATCGCGGCGCGAAGCTCGGCGAGCTCCCAGTCGTCCTTCACGAACCGCATCTCGGAGAGGTCGCTCGCGAAGGTCGAGTCGGCCTCGTCGTCGACATCCATGGTCTCGGGATCGAGCTCGGCGGACAGCAGGCGACGGCCGTCGACCTGGTCGGTCAGCGCGGAGTCGGCATCGCGCACGATGACCGTCGACGCATCGACGAGCTCGAGCACGACCTCCAGCTGGGCGAGGTCGCGGGTGGGCAGGCCGAGCTCGGCGGCGACGTGCGCGAGCGACGGGCGCGGGCCGGTCCAGAACTCGCCGATGCCGGCGTTCGCGTAGAACTCGGTCGTGTCGCGTCCTGCGGCGGCGAGGAAGTAGAGGGTCGCGTCATGGCCGTCGGCGGTCGGCTCGAACACGAGCACCGAATCGGGCACGGCGTCCGACCCCCAGCCGGTGAGATACGCGAACGCCGAGTGCGCCCGGTAGGGGTGGTCGGTGTCGTTCGAGCGCACGCGGGCGGGGCCGGCCGGCACGATCAAGCGCGTCCCGGGGTACTGCGCCGAGATGCGCGCGCGGCGGGTGGCGGCGTGCGCGGCGGCGACTCGCGGCGACGGCGTCACGTCGGGACGCTCGGCCCATCCGCCGGAGATGTACTCGCGGAACTCGCCGTCGGTGGGGATCGCCGACCGGTTGGCGGTGACCCGGGGAGTCGTGGCGGGGGAGGAGCTGGATGCGTCGGCCATGCTCCATTGTCGCTCAGGAGCCCGCGCGAGGTCAGCCGGCCGGCCGCAGCTGCGCGACGACCGGACGGTGGTCGCTGCCCGAGGCGTCTTCCGAGGTGATCACGCGGAAGCCCACGAAGTCCCAGTTCTCCGTCGCCATCACGTGATCGATCGGGGCGCCGAGCAGGGTCGGCAGCACCGCGGGCCAGCTGCCCACGGCCGCGTTGCCGGTCAGCCGTGCGCCGTCGCGGCATCCGCCCAGTCCGCCCGAGGCGTCGGAGGCCGCGTCGAGCCCGGTGTAGTGGTCGAGGGTCGAGTTGAGGTCGCCGGCGAGGATCACGTTCCCCCCGGCGCACCGCGCGGCGAGCCAGTCGAGACCTTGCCGCCAGCCGGCCATCTCTCCCGGCACGGGGGCGACCGGATGCGCCCCGACGATCACCGGCCCGGTGCCGTCGACCGGGACCGCGAGCACCGACGGCAGGGTGTCCGTGCCGCCGCGGCTGTCGTCACGAGCGTACTCGCCGAGATCGTCGGAGATCAGCACCATCGTCGACCGGGCCTTCGAGATGAGGTCGTACGACAAGGGGATGACCTGCATCGGGATGCCGGCGGCGCCGAGGCTGCTCGCCACCGCCCGCGCGTACTCCTCGCTCGTCTCGGGGAGCACGACGATGTCGGCGTCCTCGGCGGCGATCAGGTCGACGGTGGTCGCCAGGGGCGGGCTGTCGCCGAGAGTGTTCCAGGCGAGCACGGTCAGATCGCCAGGCTCCTTCGCCGCGAACTCCAGGTCGCCGGCGCCGCGCGTCGACAGCACCGCCAGCTGGATGCCCGCGAACAGCAGCAGGAGCAGGGCGGCACCGCCGGCGAACCTCCGCACGGTCGGCCCGACCGCCGCGACGAGCACGAAGAGCACGACGCCCAGCAGCGCGACGGCCGTCAGGAGCCCGCGCATCGTCGTCGCCTGCACGACCCCCGCTTCGCGCTGGATGCCGAGCAGCTGCGGCCAGGCCGCGATCAGCAGCACGGCGCCGAGCACGACGAGGACGGCGGCGGAGAGGACACGGCGGAACATGGCTGGTCGAGCCTACGATGTTCGGATGCCCGTTCCTCTGATCGACCTGCATGCGCACAGCAGCGTCTCGGACGGAACCGAAGCGCCGGCCGAACTCGTCGCGGCGGGCGTCGCCGCGGGGCTCGCGGTCCTGGCGATCACCGACCACGACTCGACGGCCGGCTGGGTGCCCGCGTTCGAGGCGGCGGAGGGCACCGGGCTCACGGTGCTGCCGGGCATGGAGCTGTCGACGCAGCTGCACGGGGCGAGCGTGCACCTGCTCGGGTACCTCATCGACCCGGCGCATCCGCGGCTGCTCGCCGAGACGGAGAAGATCCGCGCCGAGCGGCTGCACCGGGCCGAGGCGATGGTGCAGCGCATCGCCGTCGACTACGCGCTCGACTGGGACGACGTGCTCGCCCAGACCACCCCCGGGGCGACGATCGGGCGCCCGCACATCGCCGACGCCCTCGTCGCCCGCGGTCACGTCGTCGACCGCAGCGCGGCGTTCCGCAGCATCCTGCACTGGCAGGGCGGCTACTACCGCCCGCACGAGGCGCCGAAGCCGCTCGAGGGCGTCGAGCTGATCGTCGCCGCCGGAGGGGTGCCCGTGTTGGCGCACCCGGGCGGCCGCGGCCCCGATCGCCTGTTCGACGACGCGCGCATCCGGCAGATGGTGGATGCCGGGCTCGCCGGGGTCGAGGTCGGCCACCGCGACAACCCGCCCGCCGCCCGCGAGAAGTGGGCCGCCGTCGCGCAGAGGTACGACCTCATCGTCACCGGGTCGAGCGACTATCACGGGCTCGGCAAGCCGAACCTGCTCGCCGAGAACACGACGACGCCGGAGTCCTACGCGCGCATCGTCGCCCTCGGCACCGGGTCGAGCCCGTTCGAGGGCTGATCCGGCTCAGCGGTGCCAGAGCGCCGAGAGGGGCGCATCCGGACCCTGCAGCACGAGGTCCGCGTCGGTGCAGATCGCGGTGACCGTCGGGATGTCGGTGTAGTCGATCGCCGGCACCGACGGCGCGGCGGGATCGACCGGAACGTCGGGGTCGGGCACGTTCGCCCAGTTCGCGAGGTCGATCGTGTCGGCCTCCGATCCGGTCGACCAGTCACCGGAGCCCGAATAGGCCGAGAGCTGGGAGAGCGGCACCCGCGTGTCGCCGGCGACGATCGTGCCGGTCGTCGTCAACGCGATGTCGGTGGCGACGAGGCCGTCGGCGGTGAACGTGATCGTTCCGGTGCCCGTCAGGTCGAAGCCCTCGATCGGCAGGCCGAGGCCGAGCACGTAGGCCTCCGCCTGGGCGGCGTAGTCGGGCACGTCGAGGCTCCAGGTGCCGACGACGCAGGGGTCCTCCGCGGTCGGGGCGGCGTCGGCATCCGGGGTCTCGGGGGCGGTCCCCGCCGAGCAGCCCGCGAGGGCGACGACGACGGCGAGGGCGAGCGGGACGGTGGCGCGCATGGGGAGTTCCTTCCGTCGGTGGATCCTTACGCTTCCACGACGGAGGGGCGGCCGTCCAGGGTTGACCGCTCAGCGGACGGCGGCCTCGAGCAGCAGGGAGAACTGGGCGAACGCGAGGGCGCACGCGACGACGAACGCGACGGCGGATGCGATCGACGCCCCCAGTACGAAGCCCCCCGGTTTCATGGCTCCAGGCTAGGGACGCCCGGCGACCGGCCCCAGCCCCGGTTCAGGGGTCAGTCCCGGGTTGGCGAGCTAGGGTCGGGGAATGCCGCGCCGCTACCGCAACGAGCCGATCTACACCGGGGCGATCACGGTGGGGCGGCTGCTGTTCGGCGTCCTCGGCGTGAAGCTCCGGGTCGCCGGCCGCGACCATCTGCCGCACGAGGGCGGGGCGGTCATCGCGATCACCCATTTCGGGTACCTCGAGTTCGCGATCGTCGAATGGGTGACCTGGCTCGCGAACAAGCGCCGCATCCGCTTCATGGCGAAGAAGGGGGCCTTCAAGGGCTGGCCGCTCGGCGCGCTGATGCGGAACATGAAGCACATCCCGGTGGACCGTGCCGCGGGCGCGCACGCCTACGACGAGGCGATCGAGGCGCTGCGGAAGGGCGAACTGATCGGGGTGTTCCCGGAGGGCACGGTCAGCCGCAGCTTCGAGGTGCAGCGGATCAAGGCGGGTGCCGTGCGACTCGCGCAGGAGGCGGGGGTCCCGGTCATCCCGGTCGCCGTCTGGGGCGCCCACCGCATCCTCACCAAGGGCGCCAAGGGCAAGCAGCGCGAGCGCGTCGGCGTGCCGGTCTACGTCGCGATCGGCGAGCCGGTGCAGGTGGGACCGACGGACGACATCCACGACTCCTCGGACGCCCTGCGAGCGACCCTGCAGAAGCTCACCGACCACCTGCAGGACATCTACCCGGTCGACGGCACGGGGAAATGGTGGATGCCCGCGCGACGCGGGGGCACCGCGCCGAGTCTCGACGACGTCGAGCACGAGCAGCGGGGTTCGACGCGCCCCGGCGCTGCGGAGGACTGATCAGCAGCTGACGTCGTCGCGCGCCGCGATGTGCGGCGAGAACGCGGTCCACTCGGCGGGCAGCTCGGCGGTGCCCTGCGGCAGGTACTGCAGAGTCCACTGCTCGTCGGTCGTGTCGCCCGAGCAGCTGGCGAACGGCACGTTGCCGAGGCTGCTGCCGTCGCCCCACATCGTCGGCTCGTCGGTCGGGACGACGAGCAGGTGGACGGTTCCGTGGCCGGAGTAGAGGAAGACCTGCTGATCGAGCCACTCGCCCTGGTAACGCACGGTCGCCACCGTTTCGGCATCGAGCCGCAGCGTCGTCGCCGTCTCGTCGGGCAGCGGATGCTCGAGATCGACCGGGTCGCTCACGAAGGCCGGAGTGCTGTCCGGTGGGACGTCCGACGTCAGCAGCGGCGTCCCGGCGAACGGGACCGGCGTCACGCATCCACTGAGCAGTGCGGTCGCGCCGGCGATCGCGAGAAGTCCCCCGATTCTCATGCCCTCAGACTACGAAGAGACGAGGGATGCTCGCACGCCCCGGTTCGGGGGCGACTCAGGCCGCAGGCGGGGACGCCGGGGCGCCGCCACCCGAACCGCCGCGGCGACGGCGATTGCGCGTGCGCCGGGCCGGAGCGGTGCCGTCGTGCGTGCCGCCGCCCTCCTGGCGCGGAGTGCCCTCGGCCGTCGTCGTGCCGGGAGCGCCGCCGCCCGAGCCGCCGCGCGATCGCGTGCGCTGACGCGGGGGACGGTCGCCCGACCCCGAGGCTCCGTCGCGGCGGGGCTCGCGCTCGACGTGCGGGGCGGCCGGCGTGTTCTTGAGGCGGCCCTTCGCGTCCTTCGGGATGTCGAGCTCCTCGTACAGGTGCGGCGACGACGAGTAGGTCTCGGTCGGCTCCGGGATGCCCATCTCGAGCGCGCGGTTGATGAGCGCCCACTTGTGCATGTCGGCCCAGTCGACGAACGTCACCGCGATGCCGGTCTTGCCGGCGCGGCCCGTGCGGCCCGCGCGGTGCAGATAGGTCTTCTCGTCCTCGGGGATCGTGTGGTTGATGACGTGCGTCACGTCGTTCACGTCGATGCCGCGCGCCGCGACATCCGTGGCGATCAGCACCTCCTTCTTGCCGGCCTTGAACGCCGCCATCGAGCGCTCGCGCGCCTCCTGGCTCATGTCGCCGTGCACGGCCGCGGTGCTGAAGCCGCGGTCGCTGAGCTCTTCGACGAGCTTCTGGGCGGCGCGCTTCGTGCGGGTGAAGATGACGGTCTTGCCGCGACCCTCGGCCTGCAGGATGCGGGCGACGACCTCGTCCTTGTCGAGCGAGTGCGCCCGGTAGACGACGTGCTTGATGTTCGCCTGCGTGAGGCCCTCGTCGGGGTCGGTGGCGCGGATGTGGATCGGACGGTTCATGAACCGTCGGGCGAGCGCGACGATCGGGCCGGGCATCGTCGCCGAGAACAGCATCGTGTGCCGCTCGGGCGGGGTCTGCGCGAACAGCTTCTCGATGTCGGGCAGGAAGCCGAGGTCGAGCATCTTGTCGGCCTCGTCGAGCACCATCTCGGAGACGTTCGCGAGCGACAGCAGCCGCTGCCCCGCGAGGTCGAGGAGGCGACCCGGGGTGCCGACGACGATCTGCGCGCCGGCCTTGAGCTGCTCGACCTGACCCTCGTAGGCCTTGCCGCCGTAGATCGCGACGACCTTGGTGTCGCGCTTGCTGGTGGCGAGCTCGAGGTCTTCGGCCACCTGCACGCAGAGTTCGCGCGTCGGCACGACGACGAGCACCTTGACGCCCGGCTCGGGGTGGAGGCCGATGCGCTGGATGATCGGGAGGCCGAAGCCGAGCGTCTTGCCCGTGCCGGTCTTGGCCTGCCCGATGATGTCCTGGCCGGAGAGGCCGAGCGGGATCGTCTGGGTCTGGATCGGGAAGGGCTCGATGATGCCCTTCTCGGCGAGAGCGTCGACCATGTCCTGGTCGATGCCGAGATCAGTGAAAGTCAAAATGTTTACCTGTCTGCTGTGCGGTGCCCACCGCACCGGAGATCATCGCGATCCCGTGACAGTAGGCTGGTTGACGTGTTGGGCTGGCTGCGTCGTCGACGAATCCGCGCCCGAGGTGTGACCCGGCCCGTCCGATCGGAGGCCGTGGAGGCCACGCGCGTCGAACTCGCCGAACTCGCCCCCGGTGCCCCAGCCTACCTGGGTCAGCTCGCCTATCTCACGCTCGTGCTGTTCGAGAACCTCGGACGCGGCGCCGCGGTGGCCCCGACGGTGTCGGGCAAGAGCCGCCTCGGCCGGGTCGCGGCGGAGGTGCTCGAGATCCACGAGGCCGTGCTGGCGGAGCTCGAGACCCGCCGGATCGACCCGTCGGAGGCGATGGAGCCCTACCGGGCGACCCTCGACGATTTCCAGCGCCGCACCCAGGGCGACGACTGGCACGAGATCCTCATCACCTGCTACCTGACGTCGGGGTTCCTGCTCGACTTCTTCGCCGGTCTCGCCGCGGGCCTGCCGGGCGGGCTCTCCGACCGCATCTCGGCCCTGCTCGCCGACGACGACGCCGAAGACCTCCTCGTCGAGGAGCTGCGGGAGGCCATCGACGGCAACCCGCGGCTCGCCTCGCGGCTGGCGATGTGGGGCCGCCGGCTGGTCGGCGACACGATGCTCGTCGCCCGTTCGGCGCTCGGCATCGAGGCGCGGGCCGACGGCGAGGAGCGGGTCGAGCCGATCTTCACCGAGCTGATCGCGGCGCACACCCGCCGGATGGATGCCCTCGGCCTGACCGCGTAGCCGCCGCTTCGCGCCGACCCGCTTCAACGGGACGGCGCCGCGGATTGCTCGTGTCCTGTGGCTGGCGCTTGGGCGCCACGCCGCGGGCGGGCGTGACCACCCAAGTCGTCGTGACGCCCAAAGAGACGATCCGGTCGATCTAGACACGTTCATCATGAGTAGGCCCACTCGAACAAGAGAATCGGGAGGATCAAGAATGGGAAACGTGAGCAAACGTCGACTCCAGCTCGGGTCCAGTACGCGATCGATGCTCCTGCTGGCGTCAACCCGGCCTATGCAGCGAGCTTCATTTACTCCCCCTGGGTCTCCGTCTCCTGCGGAGTAGCACGATCGGCGGGCGGAGACGCGCTAAGTGACGACGCTCCTGGGACGACGTTCGAGTTCGAGTTCGAGGTTCCGAACGAGTGACAACGATTGGGGGTCCGGATGCGGTCGACACCCGAACCCCCAATCGTGCGGAGAATCTTCGGGCTGAAGAAGTGATGAGGGTGAAGGGTGACCGATGAAAGTAGAGCAGATTGACGGATTGGCGATGGTTGGCGTAGCAATCGAACCTGTCGGCTATCGAGTTCGAATCTGGGAGAGGCCGCACGAAAGATTGGCGCGACAGTGCGCCGAATGGAATTTGTCCGATGTCCGAGAGGCTTCATTCGCCATCGACTGGGCATCTGAAAATGCGAGAGGCCGCGACTTCGAGGTCTACGCAGTGATTTCCGATCCGACTGGCCGTAGCTATGTGCGCATTGTTGGAGTAGACGGCAATGCTGACGGCGGGGCGACCGAATCGATCACGTTCACGACGTAAGAAGACCCTCGCTCGCCGGCGACGAGATCGCCCTCACACCGGCGCTAGGCCTTGCCACCCGAGAGCACGTGCAGTTCCCGCGCGTCGTGACGGATGCGGCGGGTGCCGACGAGCAAGCCGACGACGAGCGACACGATGATCGCGCCGCCGACGGAGGCGAGCCAGAGCCAGCCCCAGTTGCCGTCGAAGTCGAAGCCGAGCCACGACATCCCGGCCCAGATCGCGGCGGTGACGGCCGCGCCGATCGCCGGGAGCAGGGCGATGCCGTAGGTGTCACGCCCCGGCAGGAGGTAGCGCAGCAGCAGGGCGGCACCGGCTCCGACGACGACGGCGTAGACGATCTCCATGGCGGGCTCCGTTACAGGAAAGAGAGTCAGGCGACGAAGCCGACGCGACTGCGGGTCTCGGTGCCGACCTCGAGGTACGAGAACGACGCCGTCGGCACGATGTACAGCTTGCCCTTGTCGTCGGACAGTTTGATGAACTTGGCGTCGGAGTCGAGCGCCGCGGAGACGACCTTCTCGACCTCGGCGGCCGTCTGCGACGTCTCGAAGTTCAGTTCACGCGGCGAGTTGGCGATGCCGATGCGGATGTCCATGACTGCGATCGTACTGTCGGGATTTCCGCGCGCGGTTCCGTTTCGCCCGGGGCGGACAGACGAGGGCGATGGATGCCGGGGTCACCGGTGCCGGTTAGGTTCGGCGGAGTGAGTGGGCTGGGTTTCGATCGCGACCTGCCGGGGGCGTCCCCGGTGTCGCTCGATCCGTCGCAGCTCGCCGTCGTGGGGTTGCCCGACGACGCGTCCGCCGCGGTGCTCGGGGCGCCCGGGTCGGGGAAGACGACGACGATCGTCGAACTCGTCGCCGACCGGGTGCTGAACCGGGGCTGGGATCCGCGATCGGTGCTGGTGCTCACGTCGGCGCGTCCGGCCGCCGCCCGGTTGCGCGACCGGCTCGCGGTGCGGCTCGGGGTGCCGACCGACGGCCCGCTCGCCCGCACCGCGCCCTCTCTCGCCTACGAGATCGTCGGCGTGTCCGCCCGCGCCGTGGGGCGGACCCCGCCGCGCCTGCTCACCGGCGCGGAGCAGGATGCCGACATCGCCGCGCTGCTCGACGGGCACCTCGAATCCGGCACCGGGCCGGACTGGCCCGATCCGCTGACGCCCGAGGTGCGGCGCACCGCCCGGTTCCGCGCCGAACTGCGCGACCTGTTCTCCCGCGCGATCGAGCAGGGGGTCGACGCGCGCCGGCTCGCGGAACTCGGGCGCGCCACCGACCGGCCCGCCTGGGTCGCCGCCGCGGAGTTCCTCGACGAGTACCTCGACGTCGCCGCGGGCGCACGCGAGGAGCAGCGCGACCCGTCGGAGCTGATGCGCCTCGCGGTCGCGACCCTGGACACGGGCGAGGCGGGGGAGCGGATCGCCGGTCTGAGGCTCGTCGTGGTCGACGACCTGCCCGAAGCCACCGAGGCGACTCTCGGCCTGCTCGCCGCGCTGGCCCGCCGCGGCATCCCGGTGATCGCCTTCGGCGACCCCGATGTCGCCGCGAACGCCTTCCGCGGTGGAGAGCCCGACGCGTTGGGCCGGCTCGGCCGCGTGCTCGGCGTGCCTGTCGACACCGTCGTGCTCGAGACGGCGCATCGGCCCAACACCGTCCTCCGGGCGCTGACCAGCCGGGTGACCGAGCGCATCGGCACGGCGGCCGCGGGGGCCCAGCGCCGCGCGACCGCCGACCGCGAGGCGAGCACGCGTCCGCCTCTGGGACGGATCGAGGCGCCGACGGCGGCGCGCGCGGCGGCGGTCATCGCCCGCGCCCTGCGCGAGGAGCACCTGCTGCACGGGGTGCCGTGGGACCGGCTCGCGGTCGTCGTGCGCAGCGGAGCCTCGGTTCCCGCGCTGGCCCGGTCGCTCGCGCTCGCCGAGGTGCCGACCCGCACGGGCGGCGGCGGGGTCGCGCTGCGCGACGACGCGGCGGCGCGCGCCCTGCTCGCGGTCGTCGAGACCGGGATCGGGCGCCGGGAGCTGACGCCCGACCTCGCGGCGGAGCTGCTCACCGGTCCGTTCGGCGGCCTCGACCCGATCGGGCTGCGCCGGCTCAAGATCGCGCTGCGCACCGAGGACGCGCAGGCCGCGGCCGCGCGAGCCGGCACCGAGGAGGCGCAGGCCGGCACCTCCCGCCCGAGCGGCGAGCTGCTCGTCGAGGCTCTCGCGGCACCCGGACGGTTCGTGACGATCGACGCCCCCGTCGCGCGCACCGCCGAGCGGCTCGCGGTGACTCTCGACGCGCTGCGCACCGCCGACCCGGCCGCGACCGCCGAAGACCTGCTCTGGCTCGCCTGGGA
>CAZPJC010000003.1:4356-55836 GCA_964586645.1 uncultured Schumannella sp. | reverse complement strand
GGCCTGCTGCATGTTGTGAGTCACGATGACGATCGTGTACTCGGTCTTCAACTCTTCGATGAGGTCTTCGATCGCGAGGGTGGAGATGGGGTCGAGGGCCGAGCAGGGCTCGTCCATGAGGATCACCTCGGGCTCGACCGCGATGGCGCGCGCGATGCACAGCCGCTGCTGCTGACCGCCCGATAGCCCCGAGCCCGGCAGGTTGAGTCGGTCCTTGACCTCGTTCCAGAGGTTCGCCCCGCGCAGCGAGGTCTCCACCAACTCGTCGGCGTCGGTCTTGGACATGCGCTGGTTGTTGAGTTTGACGCCGGCGAGGACGTTGTCGCGGATGGACATGGTGGGGAAGGGGTTGGGGCGTTGGAAGACCATGCCGACCTGGCGGCGGACGAGGACGGGGTCGACGCCGGGGCCGTAGAGGTTGTTGCCGTCGATCAGCACGTCGCCCTCGACCCGCGCGCCCGGGATGACCTCGTGCATGCGGTTGAGCGTGCGGATGAAGGTCGACTTGCCGCAGCCGGAGGGGCCGATGAAGGCGGTCACGGTGCGCGGCTCGATCGTGAGCGACACCCCTTCGACGGCGAGGAAGTCGCCGTAGTAGACGTTGAGGTCGTTGACTTCGATGCGCTTGGACAACTTGAGTTCCTTATCCGGCTTAGCGGGTCTTGGGGGAGAAGAAGTGGGAGACGATGCGCGCGATCACGTTGAGCAGCGCGACGATCAGGATGAGGGTGAGCGCGCCGGCCCACGCGCGGTCGATGTAGGCCTGGAAGTCGGTTCCCGGGCTCGCGAACTGGTTGTAGACGAAGACCGGCAGGCTCATCATGCGCTCGGCGAACGGGTTGTAGTTCATGCTCGTCGTGAAGCCGGCGACGATGAGCAGCGGGGCGGTCTCGCCGATGACCCGGGAGATCGAGAGCATGACGCCGGTCGTGATGCCGGCGATCGAGGTCGGCAGCACGACGCGCATGATCGTCGCCCACTTGGGCACGCCGAGGGCGTAGGAGGCCTCGCGCAGCTCGTTCGGAACGAGCTTCAGGATCTCCTCGGTCGACCGCACGACGACCGGGATCATCAGGATCGAGAGCGCGACGGAGCCCATGAAGCCCATCCGGATGCCTTCGCCGAGGAACAGCACGAAGAAGGCGAGGGTCGCGAGGCCCGCGACGATCGACGGGATGCCGGTCATGACGTCGACGAGGAACGTGATCGCGCGGGCGACCCGGCCGCGGCCGTACTCCACGAGGTAGATCGCGGTCATCACGCCGATCGGCACCGAGATCACGGCGGCGAGGGCCGTGATGAGCAGGGTGCCGACGATCGCGTGCAGCGCGCCGCCACCCTCGCCCACGACGTTGCGCATCGAGGAGCTGAGGAACGTGCCGTTGAAGAAGGTGCCCGCGCCGTTCTGCACGACGGTGATCAGCAGCCAGACGAGCGGGATGAGCGCGATCACGAACGCCGCCGTCACGAGCGACGTCACGAGCCGGTCGGAGGCCTGGCGCGGCCCCTCGACGAGCAGGGCGAGGAGCCAGTTCGCGAACACGAAGATCGCGGCGCCGCCGATGACGGCGGCGATCCAGTTGAGCGTGCCCGTGCCGTCGGCGAGCGACATGATGAACGCGATCGCGAACGACACCACGAACGAGATGCCGAGGAGGAGCCAGGGCGTGAAGGCGGGAAGCCGTCCGGCTGTGAGCGAGTTGGCGACGCCCTTCGGCGTCGTGGTGGACGTGGTCATCAGTCGGCTCCCGAGAAGGCCTTGCGGCGGTTGACGACGGCGCGCGCGATGAAGTTCACGGCGAAGGTGATCACGAACAGGATGAGGCCGGTCGCGATGAGGATGTTGACGCCGATCCCGTGCGCCTCGGGGTAGTTGAGGGCGATGTTGGCCGCGATCGTGGTCGGGTTCTGCGAGCTGGTGAGCACGAAGCTGATGATCGCGGCGGGGGAGAGCACCATCGCGACGGCCATCGTCTCACCGAGCGCGCGACCGAGGCCGAGCATCGAGGCGGAGACGATCCCGGAGCGGCCGAACGGCAGCACGGCCATCTTGATCATCTCCCAGCGCGTCGCCCCGAGGGCGAGGGCCGCTTCCTCGTGCAGGCGCGGGGTCTGCAGGAAGATCTCGCGGCACAGGGCGGTGATGATCGGCAGGATCATCACCGCGAGCACGATCGCGACGGTGAAGATCGTGCGTCCGGTTCCCGACACCGTCGCGATGCCGGAGCCGGCCTCGGCGGTCGCCGGGGCGAAGACCGGGATGAAGGAGAAGTTCGCGAGCCACACGAAGAAGGGCTGGATGGCGGGCGCCAGCACACCGATGCCCCACAGGCCGTAGACCACCGAGGGGACCGCGGCGAGCAGGTCGATGATGTAGCCGAGTCCCTGGGCGAGGCGCCGCGGGGCGTAGTGCGAGATGAAGAGCGCGATGCCGATCGCGAGCGGGACGGCCATCAGCAGGGCGAGGAACGCCGCCCAGACGGTGCCGAAGACGAGGGGGGCGACGTAGGCCCAGAAGGTGTCGACGCCCTCGTCGAACTCGTCGGGTCCGGCGACGAAGGCCGGGAGCGCCTGGGCGATGAGGAAGATCGCGACGGCGGCGAGGATGACGAGGATGAGCGAGCCCGCGAGGAACGCGGCACCGGCGAAGATGCGGTCGGCCGGGCGCTGCTTGGCGCGGATCCGGACGGGGGCGGTGGTCATGCGCGGGAATCCTCGCTCGAGTCGCTCAGGGGTGGGATGTCTGCTCAGTCTGTCGGGCTGCGACCGCCCGGGCAATCGCCCGGGGATCGCAGCCCGACAGGAGTGGAGCTGGTGTTACTTGACGGCCGCGAGGCTGTCGGCGATCTTCGCCTGCAGGTCCTCCGAGAGCGGCGCAGCGCCGGCCGCCTCAGCGGCGACGGCCTGGCCTTCGGCGCTCGTGATGTACGAGACGTACGCCTTCACAAGCTCGCCCTTGGCGGCGTCCGCGTACTCGGTGCAGACGATGCTGTACGAGACGAGGACCAGCGGGTAGTGCGACGGGTCGGTGGTGAGGCGGTCGAGCGAGAAGGCGAGGTCGCCATCCGCGCGGCCGTCGACGAGCGGCGAGTCGGCCACGACGGCGGCAGCGGCCTCCGGCGTGTAGTCGACGAACTCGTCGCCGACCTTGATCGCGGCGACGCCGAGCGATCCGGCCTTCGACGCGTCGGCGTAACCGATCGTGCCGGTGCCGTTCTTGACGGCGTCGACGACGCCCGAGGTGCCCTGCGCGCCCTCACCGGTCTGGTAGGGGAACGGGTCGGCGGCCTTCTGGTCCCAGATCTCCGGGGCGACCTTGTTCAGGTAGTCCGTGAAGTTCTTCGTCGTGCCCGAGTCGTCCGAACGGTGCACGGCGGTGATCGCCAGGTCGGGGAACGTCGTGCCGTCGTTCAGCGCGGCGATCGCCGGGTCGTTCCAGTTGGTGATGTCGCCCTTGAAGATCTTGGCGATCGTGGCGGCGTCGAGGTTGAGCTCGTCCACGCCGTCGAGGTTGAAGATGACCGCGATCGGCGAGATGTAGGTCGGGACGTCGATCGCCGCGGTGTCGGGGGCGCACGAGCCGAATTCGCCCGCGAGCTCGTCGTCGTTGAGCGCCGAGTCGGAGCCCGCCCAGTCGGAACCGCCGGCGATGAAGGTCTCGCGGCCGGCGCCCGAGCCGGTGGGGTCGTAGGTGATGGTGACGTCGGGGTTCGCCTCCTGGAAGGCCGCGATCCAGGCCTCCTGCGCGGAGCCCTGAGCGGACGAACCGGCGCCGACCAGGTTGCCCGAGAGCGTGCTCTCGGTGGGCTCGTCGGTGCCGCCTTCGTTCGCGGCGCACGAGGCCAGGGCGAGAGCCCCGACCAGGGCGATGGCGGCGATGCCGCCAGAGCGCTTGATGTTCACTGTGTTCCCTTCGGGAATGGATTTCGTTTCAGGACGGAGCCCAAACGGGCCCGAGTGTCGACGGTAGGAACGCCGTGTGACCACCCTTCGGGCGGTCGGTGAACGGAAGGTTAACGACGGCGGAACGACCGGGGCGTCGCGCCGCGAGAACGACTGAGGGATCAGACGGCTGGGCCGTGGATCTCCACCGCGACGAGCCCGCTCTCGGGCCTGTCGACGGGCACGTGGAGCACCGCGTACTCGCCGGTCGCGAGCGCGGCCGCGCGCTGCAGCCGCGCCGAGTCGGCCGTGCCGGTCGCACGGGTCACCGCGTCGACGATCTGGGGGAGCACCGGGCCGTGGCTGCAGAGCACCGTCGTGACACGCTTCTCGAGACGCGTCGCCACGATCCGCTGCACCGCCTCGCCGCGACCGGTGTAGGCGTCCTGGCTGATCTCCTCGCGCTGGGTGACGTCGAGGCCCGTGATGCGCGCAGTCGGGGCGATCGTCGTCACGCAGCGCACGGCGGTCGACGAGATCAGGTTCCCCGGCCGGAAGGCGGCGATCGCGGGGGCGACGCTGAGCGCCTGCGTCTCGCCGCGCGGCATCAGCGGGCGTGTCGCGTCCGGGCCGTCCCAGTCCTGCGCGGGCGTCGCCTTGCCGTGCCGCAGCGCGATGATCGCGAACGTGCGCGCCCGGCCCTGGTCGTACAGTTCCGCGAACCTGTCGACGATGTCGAGGTCGGCCGGGAAGCTCATGCGCTTGCGGGCCTTCTTCAGGCTCAGCCAGGTGAGCTGCTCGATCTCGTCGTTCGCGATGAACGTCGAGTTGGCGATCGCGAGCGGGTCGACCTCGGCCGACCAGTAGTACACCTTCTTCTCGCGCCCGTTGGGCATGACGTATTCGACGATGCCGAGCGGCGGCCCGAGCCCGACGACGAGTCCCGTCTCCTCGGCGATCTCGCGCACCGCCGTCTCGGGCAGCGTCTCACCCGGATCGAGCTTCCCCTTGGGGAGCGACGTGTCCTTGTGCTGCGTGCGGTGCACGACGAGGATGCGCAGCTTGCCCTTCGGCGTGACCTTCCAGCACACCGCGCCCGCGGCGAGCACGGGGCCGGTCGTCGCCGGGGTCACCGGGCGCCCGTGCGCTTACGTGCCCCGATCTGCCGCATGAGTTCATTCTGGAGGTCGACGAGCGGCTCCCCCGACTCATCCCGGTCGTGGCGCGTCCACTCCCCGTCGGCGCCGAGCCACCAGGACGAGGTGCCCTCCGACATCGCGAGTTGCCAGAGCTCGGCCAGCTCGGCGAGGTGCGCCGGTGCCACGAGTCGCACGATCGCCTCGACGCGGCGGTCGAGGTTGCGGTGCATCATGTCGGCGCTGCCGATGAAGACCTGCGGGTCGCCGTCGTTCTCGAACGCGAAGATCCGCGAGTGCTCGAGGTAGCGGCCCAGGATGCTGCGCACCCGGATGTTCTCGCTGAGGCCCTCCACGCCGGGGCGGAGCGAGCAGATGCCGCGCACCCAGACGTCGACCGGGACGCCGGCCTGGCTCGCCCGGTAGAGCCCGTCGATGATCTGCTCGTCGACCATCGAGTTGACCTTGATCCGGATGCCGGCGGGCTTGCCGGCGCGCGCGTTGTCGATCTCCCGCTGGACCTCCTTGAGGAGCCCCTTGCGGAGGTAGCGCGGCGCGACGAAGAGGCGCTTGAACTTCTTCTCGATCGCGTAGCCGGAGAGTTCGTTGAACAGCCGGGTGAGGTCCTTGCCGACCTGGTCGTCGGAGGTGAGCAGGCCGAGGTCCTCGTAGATGCGGCTGGTCTTCGGGTTGTAGTTGCCCGTGCCGATGTGGCTGTAGTGCACGAGCCGCCCGCCCTCCTGGCGGATGACGAGCGCGAGCTTGCTGTGCGTCTTCAGGCCCACGAGGCCGTAGACGACGTGCACGCCCGCCTTCTCCAGCTTGCGGGCCCAGGCGATGTTCGCCTCCTCGTCGAACCGCGCCTTGATCTCGACGAGTGCGAGCACGGCCTTCCCCGACTCCGCGGCGGCGATGAGCGCCTCGACGATCGGGCTGTCGCCCGAGGTGCGGTACAGGGTCTGCTTGATGGCGAGCACGTTCGGGTCGGCGGCGGCCTGCTCGAGGAATGCCTGCACGCTGGTCGAGAACGACTCGTACGGGTGGTGGAGCAGGATGTCGCCGCGCGCGACCGACGCGAAGACGTCGGGCTTCTCGGTCGGCTCGGTCGGCAGCAACGACACCGAGGTGGTCGGCACGTGCCGCGGGTACTTGAGCGCCGGCCGGTCGATCTTGGTGACCTCGAACAGCCCCGACAGATCGAGCGGCGCGGGCAGCCGGTAGACCTCCTGCTCGGTGATCTGCAACTCCGACATGAGCAGCTCGAGCGTGAGGTCGTCCATGTCGTCGGTGATCTCGAGGCGGATCGGCGGGCCGAACCGGCGGCGCTGCAGCTCCTTCTCGAGGGCCTGCAGGAGGTTCTCCGACTCGTCCTCGTCGACCTCGACGTCTTCGTTGCGCGTCACCCGGAATTCGTGGTGCTCGAGCACCTCCATGCCCGGGAACAGTTCCTCGAGGTGATTGGAGACCAGGTCTTCGAGGGGGATGAAGCGCAGGAGCCCGCGGTGGTCGTCGGGGAGCTTCACGAACCGGGGGAGGTTGGTCGGCATCTTGAGACGCGCGAACTCCTCTTTGCCGTTCTTCGGGTTGCGCACGCGGATCGACAGGTTGAGCGAGAGACCCGAGATGTAGGGGAACGGGTGCGCCGGGTCGACGGCGAGCGGCATGAGCACGGGGAAGATCTGGCTCGAGAAGGTCTCGCGGAGGGTCACGCGGTCGTGCTCGTCGAGGTCGCTCCAGTTCTCGACGTGGATGCCGGCTTCGTCGAGGGCGGGCTTGAGCTCGCGGAAGGCGCGGGCGTGGCGTTCCTGCAGCACGTGCGCGCGGGTGCTGATGTCGGCGAGCACGTCGAGCGGGGCGCGGCCGACGTTGGTCGGCACCGCGATCCCGGTCGCGATGCGGCGCTTCAGGCCGGCGACGCGCACCATGAAGAACTCGTCGAGGTTGCTCGCGAAGATCGCGAGGAAGTTCGCGCGCTCCAGCAGCGGGAGAGCCGGGTCCTCGGCGAGCTCGAGCACCCGCTGGTTGAACGCGAGCCAGGACAGCTCGCGGTCGAGGAAGCGGTCGCCCGGGAGTTCGCTGTCGTCGACGAACACCGGATCGCCGTCGTAGTCGTCGAGGAGATCGGCTGCGATCGTCGCGTCGCCGAGCGGGCTGTCGTCCACCATGAACCGATCATGCCAGGGTCGGCATGAACGACGGATGAACGGGACGACCGGGGGTCAGTCGACGCGGTCGGCGAGGAACGCCGCGACCTGCGCCCGGGTCCGCGTCAGCGTGCCGATCCGCCGGTCGAGGTCGTCGAGCACGTCCGGCAGCCGCCGCTCGAGGTCGGCGTGGGCTGCGGCGTCGGCGCCGGCCCCGGAGCAGTTGAGAACCGAGGCGACGATCTCGCGCGGGAAACCCAGTCCGAAGAGCAGATGGATGGTCGCCGCCCGGTCGATCGCGGCGTCGTCGTACTCCCGGTAGCCGCCGTCGCTGCGACGGGACGCGAGGAGGTCGTGCTGCTCGTAGTACCGCAGCGACCGTGCCGACACTCCGCTGCGACGACTGAGCTCCCCGATCAGCACGAGGGCCCCGCGGGATTTGACCTTGACACGATGTCAAACCCTAGCGTGCACGGCATGAACATCGAGACCGCGCCATCCCTCCGCACGAGCGTCGCCGCCGGCGGCCGCACCCGCACCCTCACCGTGGTCGGCGCGCCCGCCGCCGTCCGACCGCGGGCCCTCGTCCTGGTCTTCCACGGTTCGCGGCAGACGGGAGACGTCCATCGCGCGTTCACCGGCGGCGTGCTCGACGAACTCGCGGCGGACGGCTCGGCGGTCGTGGCCTACCTCGACGGGTACCGGGGCAACTGGAACGACGCGCGCCTCGAGAGCCGCTTCCCCGCTCGCCGCGACGGGGTCGACGACGTCGCGTTCGTCCGCGCCGTCGTGGCGCGGCTCGCCGAGACGCACGGCATCGATCCCTCTCGCGTCGTGGCCGTCGGCTTCTCCAACGGCGGGCAGTTCGTGATGCGTCTCCTCCACGAGGTCCCGGGAGAGCTCGCCGGCGGTGTCGTGATCGCCGCCACCATGCCGGTCCCCCGGAGCTTCCTCGCGCCCGTCGACGCGGGGGGCCCGGAGCGGCCGCCGGTCGCGCTCGTCGCCGGCACCCGGGATCCGATCATCCCGTTCGCCGGCGGCGGGATGCGCTGGTGGGTGCGGGCGCTGTTCCGGATCGGAGGTGCGGGGCTCTCTGCGCCGGAGACGGCGGAGTACTTCGCCCGGCGCAACGGGATCAGCGCGCCGCCGATGACGATGCCGATCCCTTCCGGGCCGCGGGCTCGCGACACCCGGGTCGATCGAGTCGACCATCGCGAACCGGGTCACGCGCCGGTGACCCTCTTCGTCGTGCACGGGGGCGGCCACACCGTTCCCGGGCCCCAGGCGGGCCCGGCGCTGGTCGGGAGGACGTCGGGCGACATCTCGATGCCCGGCATCGTGCGGGAACTGCTCGCCGCGGCAGGCGGCGCCTAGGAGACCGGGGCCAGCCGGTCCTCGTCCTCGTAGACGTTGAAGCGGTAGCCGACGTTGCGCACCGTGCCGATGAGCGACTCGAGGTCGCCGAGCTTCGCGCGCAGGCGCCGCACGTGGACATCCACGGTGCGGGTGCCGCCGAAGTAGTCGTAGCCCCACACCTCGCTGAGCAGCTGCTCGCGGGTGAAGACGCGCGACGGGTGGGTCGCGAAGAAGCGCAGCAGCTCGAACTCCTTGAAGGTGAGGTCGAGCGGGCGGCCGTGCACCTTCGCCGAGTACGAGGCCTCGTCGATGACCACACCCGACGCCTGGATCTTCGAGCCCGTCTTCTCCTGGGCGAGGCGGCCGATCACCAGGCGGATGCGGGCATCCACCTCGGCCGGTCCGGCGGACTCGAGGATGACGTCATCCACGCCCCAGTCGGCGGAGACCGCGGTGAGCCCGCCCTCGGTGAGCACGAGCACGAGCGGCACGGTGACGCCCGTCGTGTTGAGGATCTTGCACAGCGATTTGGCGCTCGCCAGGTCCTGCCGGGCGTCGACGAAGATGAGGTCGGCGGTCGGCGCGTTGATGAGCGAGGCGGGCGCCGCGGGGATCGCGCGGGTGCGGTGGGAGAGGAGCCCGAGCGCAGGCAGGACGTCGCCATCGACCGCTGAGGTCAGGATGAGCAACTGGGCCACGCGGATGTCCTCCAAAACGCCTACCCGACAGTGTACGGATACGGACGAGGCTGTCGTCCCCCGGCCCGTCGCGGCCGCCCTCTGCCGTAGTCTGGGCGCGTGTCCGCCCGATCGCGCAGCGTTCCCCCCGTGTGGCTCGCCGCGCTCGCCGGGGCGGTCCTCGTGGGGGTCTTCGCGGGCGACCGCTTCCTCACCTGGATCCCCGTCGTCGCCGCCGCCGTGCTGCTGCTGACCTTCGTCATCCAGCTCTCGCTGCAGCGCAAGGAGGGCCTCGTGAACCGCATCATCGCGAGCGTCGGCGGCACTCTCGTGATCCTCGGCGTGACGACGGTCGTGCTGAGCCTGCTCCACCCGGATTCGCTCGGTAGGCTGTTCGCATGATGCTCGCCCTGGAACTCTTCTTCATCGGGCTCCTCGGGCTCGCGGTGCTCGCCATCGGCTTCACCTCGCTCGTGGTGCTCTACAACCTCTTCCGCGGCCAGCGCTAAGCCTCCGCATGTTCGAGCTCGACGCCGCTCTGCCGGCCGAGATCGTCCCGCTGTCCTGGCTGCTCGGGGTGTGGGAGGGCACCGGCGTGATCGCCTACAAGGTGGGTGACGATGTCCGCGAGCACGAGTTCGGCCAGCGGGTCGCGTTCACGCACGACGGCGGCCCGCACCTGCAGTACGCGTGCTCGACCTGGCTGCTCGGCGACGCCGATGCTCTCGACCACCGCATCCTGTTCTCGGAGATCGGCTACTGGCGCCTCTCGCGGCAGCTCGGGCCCGCCGATCCCGGACCGGGGATGCTGCCCGGCGTCGGGGAGCCGCTGTTCACGACGGCCGAGTCGGTCGAGACGCTGCGCAACGCCCAGGGCTCGTTCGACATCGAGGTCAACATCCTCCAGCCGGGCGGCGTGAGCGAGCTGTACCTCGGCACCGTCGACGGCCCGCGCATCGAGATCGGCACCGACGCCGTCGTGCGCTCCGCCGGGGCGAAGGACTACGCCGCCGCGACCCGGTTGTACGGACTCGTCGACGACCACCTGCTCTGGGCGTGGGACATCGCCGCCCTCGGGCAGGATCTGCGCACCCACGCGTCGGGGCGGCTCGCGCGTGTCGACTGACCCCTTCACCTCTCGGCCCGGCGCCGTCGGCGACCCGCCGCTCCACTACGGCTCGCCGCTCGCGGAGCAGCGCGCCCTGCTCGCCGGTGCCGTCGTCGACCTCTCCGACCGGGATGTCGTCACCGTCACCGGTCCCGACCGGCTGACCTGGCTCGACTCGCTGCTCTCGCAGTCGCTGGCCCGCCTGGCGCCGGGGGAGTCCGCCGAGACGCTGCTGCTCGACCCGAGCGGCCGGATCGAGTACGCCGCGCGCGTCGTCGACGACGGCGGGACCGCCTGGCTGCTGATGGACGCCGGAACCGGCGCGGGTCTCGCGGCCTTCCTCGACCGGATGCGGTTCATGCTGCGCGTCGAGGTCGCCGACCGCTCGGCCGACTTCGCGACGATCGGCACGCTCGGCGAACCGGTCGCCGGCACCGTCACCTGGCACGACCCGTGGGCGCACGTCGTCGCCGGCGGACACCAGTACGCGACGATCGCCGAGCACCCGGGCGAGGCGTGGACGTACTCCGAGACTCTCGTGCCGCGCGACGGACTCGACGCCCTCGCCGACAGGCCGGCGGCGGGCATCCTGGCGCTCGAGGCGCTGCGCATCGCGGCCTGGCGTCCGCGCGCCGCGACCGAACTCGACGCGACGTCGATCCCGCACGAGCTCGACTGGATCCGCTCGGCGGTGCACCTCGCGAAGGGCTGCTACCGCGGGCAGGAGACGGTCGCGAAGGTCCACAACCTCGGGCACCCGCCGCGGCGGCTCGTGATGCTCCACCTCGACGGGTCGGACAACGTGGCCGTCGCGGCCGGCGACGAGGTGTTCGACGGCGAGAAGGCCGTGGGTCGGGTCACCGCGACGGCCACCCACTTCGAACTGGGGCCGATCGCGCTCGCCGTGGTCAAGCGGTCGACGGACCCGTCCGCGACCCTGACGGTCACGGGGTCGGACGGGGTGACTGCAGCCGCCCAGGAGGTCATCGTGCCGACCGACGCGGGGGCGGAGGCCGACGTGCCGCGACTGCCGCGGCTCGGAGCGGTGCGGCGGAACGGATGACCGCGGGCGACGCCGGCGCCCTCCGCCGGCTCGAACGCCGGATCGCCCTGCGGGCCCGCGTGCGCGACGGCGGCCGTCGGGTCGTCGGGTCGCTGCCCGCCATCCTGCAGATCATCGTCGCGGTCGTGATCTCGTACTCGATCACGCACTACCTGCTGCTGCACCCCGTGCCGGTGCTCGCGATCACCGTGACGATCACGTCCCTCGGCCTCACCCGGGACGCCCGGCCGCGCCGCGTCGCCGAGAGCCTGCTCGGCATCGTGCTCGGCGTCGCCGTCAGCGAGTCGATCGCCCTCGCCGTCGGCACCGGGATCTGGCAGCTCGCGGTCGTGCTGCTCGTCGTGTTCGTCGTCGGGCGCTTCGTCTCGGCGAACCCGCAGTTCGCCGTCGCGTCGGCCGTGCCCTCGGCGATCGTGCTGCTCATCCCGGCTCCGGCCGGCGTCTTCGGCCGCACTCTCGACGCCGTCATCGCCGGAGCGGTCGCGCTGCTCGTCACCGCGCTCATCCCGCGCGACCCGGGTCGCACGGCGGCGCGCGACCGCCAGGTCGTCTTCGCGGTGCTCACCGAGTCGACCGAGTCGATCGCCCGGTCCCTCGGCGACGGGGACGAAGCCGCCGCCGAGCTGGCGCTCTCCCGCCTCCGCCGCGCACAGCCGTCGTTCGACGCGTGGCGGCAGTCGCTCGACACCGCGATCGCGGTCGCACGCGTCTCGCCGTGGCTGCGCGGACGGCTGCCCGACCTGCGGCGCAGCGCGCGCACGGTGGAACCGGTCGACCTCGCGATCCGTCACCTCCGGTCGATCGCCCGCCGCACCCAGTACCTCGCCCGCGACGGCGAGCGGCGCCCGGGCCTCGCCGACGCCGTTGCGACCGTGGCGACCGGCATCCGCCTGCTCGGCGAGGAGCTGCAGGATCCGCAGGGCGCCGGGGCGGCGCGGTCGGTGCTGACCGATCTCGCCCGTCGCCTCGACCCCGAGGTGCTGCTGCCCGGCACGGGGTACGCCGACGCGACCCTGCTGCTGCTGCTCCGGCCCCTCGCCGTCGACCTGCTCGTCGGCACCGGGATGCCGGGCGACGAGGCGCGTGACCTGCTCCCGCCGATCTAGCCGGCCCGATCAGGCGGGCGCCACGGCCGCCCAGTCGAGGGTCAGCTCGCCGAGCTTCGCCCGCGCGCGCGTGCCGAGCACCGGCCAGCCGGCCTCGCGCAGGGAGGCGACCACCGCCATCCAGCGCTGCGTCGGCCCGTAGACCCCGAGCGGTGCATGGGTCGCCCACAGCCGGTCGAGCAGGATCAGCAGCTCGTGGATGCGCTCGCCCGCGACGTTGCGGTGGATGAGCACCTTCGGCAGCCGCTCCGCGACGATCGACGGCGCTTCGAGGCCCGCGAGCCGCAGCGAGATCGTGAAGGTCGCGGGTCCGGCCGGCGAGAGCCCCACCCAGGAGGCGACCCGGCCGATCTCGTCGCAGGTCCCCTCGACGAGCAGCCCGCCGGGTTGCAGCCGCCCGAGCATCGTCGCCCAGGACGCGGCGACCTCCGACGCGTCGTACTGCCGCAGCACGTTGAGGGCGCGGATGACCGCGACCCGCCCCGGCACGGGGATCTCGAAGCCGCCGAGCCGGAACTCGACGCCGTCCCGGGCGGCCGCGGAGGCGATGCGCACCCGCTCCGGGTCGATCTCCACGCCGATGACGCGCACGTCGGGCCGCACGGCGGCGAGCCGGTCGCGCAGCTCGAGCGTCGTCGTCGCACTCGCCCCGTAGCCGAGGTCGACGACGAGCGGATCCTCGGCCGTCCGCACGACCGGCTGTGCCGCGATCCACCTGTCGACGCGGCGCAGCCTGTTGACGTTCGTCGTGCCGCGCGTGATGCGGCCGACGGGCCTGTCTCGTCCGGCTAGCTCCGAGGCCATGCCGCCATTCTCCTAGGCTGAGGAGCATGAGCACGCTGATCCTCCTGCGCCACGGCAACTCCGACTGGAACCAGAAGAACCTCTTCACGGGCTGGGTCGACGTGCGGCTCTCCGAGCAGGGCGTCACCGAGGCCAAGCGCGCCGGCGAGCTGCTCGCCGAGTCGGGGCTGAAGCCGGAGATCCTGTACACGAGCCTGCTCACCCGGGCGATCCAGACCGCGAACCTCGCCCTCGAGGTCGCCGACCGGCTGTGGATCCCGGTGAAGCGCTCCTGGCGGCTCAACGAGCGCCACTACGGCTCGCTGCAGGGCCTCGACAAGGCCGAGACCCTCGCGAAGTACGGCGAGGAGCAGTTCATGACCTGGCGCCGGTCGTTCGACGTGCCGCCGCCGCCGCTCGCCGACGACGCCGAATGGTCGCAGGTCGGTGACGAGCGGTACGCCGACATCCCGGATGCCGAGCTTCCGCGCACCGAGAGCCTCAAGCTCGTGATCGACCGGATGCTGCCCTACTGGGAGTCGGACATCACGACGGACCTCGCCGCCGGCAAGACGGTGCTCGTCACGGCACACGGCAACTCGCTGCGCGCGCTCGTGAAGCACCTCGACGGCATCCCCGACGGCGAGATCGCGGAACTCAACATCCCGACCGGCATCCCGCTCGTCTACGAGCTGGATGACGCGTTCCGCCCGACCGGCCCGTCGCGCTACCTCGACCCCGAGGCCGCCGCCGCCGGGGCCGCCGCCGTCGCCGCGCAGGGCAAGAAGTAGCTCAGAGCGAATAGATCCGCACGTCGCAGGTGCTCTCACCGGGGAGCAGGTCCGACGGGGGGACGCCGGAGACCGTGATCGTGCCGTCCGCGGCCCGGACGCCGACGCGGCAGCTCGGCTCGCGGGCGACGAAGACGCTCACCACGATCTCGCCCTCGAGCGCCCGCACGGTGATGATGAAGCCGTCGTCCGGGAACTGTTCGCGCAGCAGCGCCTCGACGTCGTCCGGGGTGGCGACGGCGAGCACGGCGGAGATGCGGCTCTCGGCGTCGTCGGGCATCTGGAGCAGATCGTCGGGCTGCGGATCCGCGAGTGGTCCGTCGGGACACGCGGCTCCGCTCCGCTCGACGGCGCCCTGCCACTCCGGGATCGCGCGGACGACGAAGCGCCAACACCGGGTCGCGGAGCCTTCTTCCCGGTCGCGGGCGAAGCCGCCGTACGAGTACGGGAGCACGTGCACGGCGATGCGCACCGAGAAGGCCGCGCCGGCCTCGTCGCCGGAGTCTCCCGACCAGTCGAAGGCGTCGAAGCCGTACTCGACCTTCGGTTCATCCGGGAGACGCGGCGCGTCGATCGCCGACCGGGCGAGGTGCTCGCCGCTGAGCGGCTCCGGGTACTGCGCCGGGGCGATGTCGTCGGCCATCGCGATCGCGATGCGCTCCGCGAGCGCGGCCGCCCGGGCCTCGCCGGCGGGCACGCATCCCGCGAGCACGACAGTCATCGCGACCGCTGTCGCGAGAGCCGTGACCCTGATCACGCCCTCAGGGTAACCGACGTCCGCTCAGCTGTCGGCCGGGATCCAGTCGCCCGTGGCGAGGTAGAGCACCTTCTTCGAGATCGAGACCGCGTGGTCCGCGAAGCGCTCGTGGTACCGCGAGGCGAGGGTCGAGTCGACCGTGTCGACGGCCTCGCCCTTCCAGCTCTCGCCGAGCACGGTGTCGAAGACCGAGAGGTGGAGGGCATCCACCTTGTCGTCCTCGTTGCGGATCGCCTCGGCGATGTCGGTGTCCTGGGTGCGCAGCAGCTCGGTCAGCATCTTCGCGATCTCGACATCGAGGTGACCCATCTCGACGAAGGTCGGGCGGAGCTTCTTCGGCACGACCTTCTCGGGGAAGCGGTAGCGCGCGAGCTGCGCGATGTGCGTCGACATGTCGCCCATCCGCTCGAGCGAGGCGCTGATCCGCAGCGCGCTCACGACGATGCGGAGGTCGCGGGCGACCGGCTGCTGCCGGGCGAGGATCTGGATGGCGAGCTCGTCGAGTTCGAGAGCCGCGGCGTCGATGCGGTCGTCCTCGGCGATGACCGTCTCGGCGAGGGCGACGTTCGACTCGTTGAACGCCTGCGTCGCCTTCTCGATCGACTCGGCCACGAGGGACGCGATCTCGACCAGCCGGTCCTGCACTTCCCGCAGCTCCTGCTGGAACACCTCGCGCATCGCACGTCCTCTCGTTTCACGGGCAGCGTCGAGCAGCCCGAACGCAGGCCACGCTGCCCGCCTCAGGTTAACGCCCGGTGTCGGACGACTGAACTTTCCGCGGCCAGGCCCCGGACTGCCGGGACTCCGGCCGACGACCGGCTCACCGTGCGCCCTAATCTAGTCGCATGGACCAGGCCTGGCTCGTGCCGGTCGCGATCGCGTTCGGATTCGTGCTCGGCACCGGCTCCGCAGCGGCGATCGTCGCCGCGCACCGGCGCGGGCAGCGCGCTGTCGCCGTGGTCACTCCCACGGTCCCCGAAGGCGCCGACGAGGTCATCGACTCGCTCGAATCGGCGGGCATCGTCCTCGACGCCTCGAACAACGTGCTCAAGGCGTCGACCGGCGCTCTCGCCTTCGGACTCGTCTGGAACCAGGCGCTCGTGCATCCCGAGGTCGTCGCGCTCGTCGACCAGGTGCGCCGCGGCGGCGAGCCGGTCGCCCGCGAACTGCACCTCTCCCGCGGGCCGTTCGGCGAGGCATCCATCCACGTCTTCGTGCGGATCGCCCCGCTCGGCACCCGGTTCGTGCTCGTGCTCGCCGAGGATCGCACCGAGTCGTACCGGCTCGAGGAGGTGCGCCGCGACTTCGTGGCGAACGTCAGCCACGAGCTGAAGACCCCGATCGGCGCGGTCAGCCTCCTCGCCGAAGCACTCGAGCAGGCGGCCGAGGAGCCGGAGCAGGTCAAGCGGTTCGCCAAGCGCCTCTCGATCGAGGCCGACCGGCTCGCCCGGATCAGCCACGAGATCATCGAGCTGAGCCGCCTGCAGGCCTCGGACGTGCTGCAGAAGGCCGAGGTGGTCGACGTCGACGCCGTCATCGCGCAGGCCGTCGACCGCAACCGCGTCGCCGCCGAGAAGCACCGCATCGCGCTCGTCAGCGGCGGGGACCGCCACGCGACGGTCTACGGCGACGAGGCCCTCCTGGTGACCGCGGTGCACAACCTGGTCGCCAACGCCATCCAGTACTCGCCCGACAACTCGCGCGTCGGCGTCGGGGTCAGCCACTCCGACGGCGTCGTCGAGATCGCGGTGACCGACCAGGGCGTCGGCATCCCGGAGTCGGAGCGCGACCGCGTGTTCGAGCGCTTCTTCCGCGTCGACTCCGCCCGCAGCCGCAACACCGGGGGCACCGGCCTCGGGCTCAGCATCGTCAAGCACGTCGTGCAGAACCACGGCGGCGACGTGCGGGTCTGGTCCCACCCCGGCAGCGGGTCCACCTTCACCATCCGCCTTCCCGAGGCCGCCAGCACGCCGGCCGCCACCCTCACCCTCGGAGCAACCCCGTGACACGCATCCTGATCGTCGAAGACGAGCCCTCCCTCTCGGAGCCGCTGTCGTTCCTGCTGCGGCGGGAGGGCTACGAGACCGAGGTCGCGGAGGACGGCCGGGCCGCGCTCGCCGCGTTCGACCGCACGGGCGCCGACCTCGTGCTGCTCGACCTCATGCTCCCGGGGCTCTCGGGCACCGAGGTGTGCCGGGAGATCCGCACCCGGTCGGCCGTGCCGATCATCATGCTGACTGCGAAGGACAGCGAAGTGGACATCGTCGTCGGGCTCGAGCTCGGCGCCGACGACTATGTGACGAAGCCCTACTCGGCGCGGGAGCTGCTCGCCCGCATCCGCGCCGTGCTGCGGCGGCACACCGACGTCGGCGACGACGACTCCGGGATCGTCGAGGCCGGCACCGTGCGGATGGATGTCGAGCGCCACTCGGTCTCGGTGCGCGGCCGCGAGGTGGCGATGCCGCTCAAGGAGTTCGAGCTGCTCGAGCTGCTGATGCGCAACGCCGGCCGTGTGCTGACCCGCGGACAGCTGATCGACCGGGTGTGGGGGTCGGACTACTTCGGTGACACCAAGACCCTCGACGTGCACATCAAGCGCATCCGCTCGAAGATCGAGGACGAGCCGTCCGACCCGAAGCTGCTGCTCACCGTGCGCGGCCTCGGCTACCGCTTCGAGGGGTAGGAGCCCTTACGGGGCCGGCGTCTCCGTCGGCTCGGGCGTGGCCGTGAGCGTCGGGGTCGGCGTGGGCGTCGGGGTCGGCGTCGGGAGGAGGCCGTCGTACTCCGGGAGCGCGGTGTCGAGCACCGGGATGTCGACCTGCTTGCCCGGGCGGTCGCCGTACTGGAAGTAGACCTTCAGCAGCGAACCCGGCGGGGTGTCGATGGCCGGCAGCAGCACCTGGCCGTCTTCGCCGATGCGCACGGTCTCGCCGGCGGGCACCTCGAGTTCGACCTCGACCTTGTCGCCGTCGGACACGTACTGCAGCACGAGGTCGACGTCGGAGTCGCTGCTGTTGACGGCGGCGCCCGTGAAGTTGCCGTCTTCACCGTCCTCGGTGAAGACGAGCGCGTTGATGATGCGCACGTCGCCGACGGTGACGCTGACGCCGTCGCTGGCGTCGTACGGGTGCAGCGTCTGGTGCACGGCGAACAGGCTGCAGCCGGTCAGGGCGACGGCGAGGACGGAGGCGGCGGCGACGGACGCACCGGTACGGAATCTCACGCCTGAAGCCTACCCGGAGGGCGCAGCGCAGGAGGACTTAGGCGACCCTCAGCCGTACCCCTCGCCGTGGTAGACTGGCAAGTCTGCGGAAGGAACAACTGCATGCTTTTCGAGGTCGGCGAAACCGTCGTTTACCCCCATCATGGCGCTGCCACGATCATCGAGGTCAAGAACCGCGTGATCCGGGGTGAAGAGAAGCTGTACCTGAAGCTCAACGTGACGCAGGGCGACCTGACCATCGAGGTGCCGGCCGACAACGTCGACCTGGTCGGCGTGCGCGACGTGATCGGCAAGGAGGGCCTCGACCGCGTGTTCGAGGTGCTGCGCGCCCCGTTCACCGAGGAGCCCACCAACTGGAGCCGTCGCTACAAGGCGAACCTCGAGAAGCTCGCCTCGGGCGACGTCATCAAGGTCTCCGAGGTCGTGCGCGATCTGTGGCGCCGTGACCAGGACCGCGGCCTGTCCGCCGGGGAGAAGCGGATGCTCGCGAAGGCCCGCCAGATCCTGATCTCCGAGCTGGCCCTCGCCGAGAAGACCGACGAAGAGAAGGCCTCGACGGTTCTCGACGAGGTCCTCGCCTCCTAGGCCGGACCGTTCGCGATGACCCCGGTGCTCGGGATCGTCGTCGTCGCCGCGGGCAGCGGCACCCGCCTGGGTGCCGTCGAGCCGAAGGCGTTCGCGTCGCTGCGCGGCGTGCCGATCCTCGAGCGCGCGCTGCGCGGGGTGTTCGAGTCCGTCGAGCCCGCCCAGGTCGTCGTCGTCGCCCCCGCCTCGCACCTCAAGGCGGCCCGCGCGCTCGCCGACCGGGTCGCCGGAGCGGCATCCGGCTCGGTGTCGGTCGTCGCCGGCGGCGACACCCGGCAGGCGTCGGTCGCCGCGGGGCTCGCCGCGCTCGCGCCGGAGGTGCAGACGGTGCTCGTGCACGACGCCGCCCGCGCCCTCACCCCGTCGGCGTTGATCGACCGTGTCGTGCGGGCCGTGCGCGAGACGGGCGGCGGCGTCATCCCGGCCCTGCCGGTGACCGACACGATCAAGCGCGTCGGGCCGGATGCGGCGGTGCTCGGCACGGTCGACCGCAGCGACCTCGTGAACGTGCAGACCCCGCAGGGGTTCCCGCGCGCCGCCCTCGAGGCGGCCTATGCCGAGGCCGTCGACGACCACACGGACGACGCGGCGCTGTTCGCGGCGCATGGCGGCACGGTCAGCGTCGTCGAGGGCGAGGCCCGCGCTTTCAAGATCACCACCCCGTGGGACCTCCGCCGCGCCGAGAACGTGCTCGGCGCCCAGACCGCGGGGCTCCGTGTCGGCACCGGCGTCGACGTGCACGCCTACGACGACGCCGCGCCGCTCTGGCTCGGCGGGCTCTACTGGTCGGGCGAACCCGGCCTAGCCGGACACAGCGACGGGGATGCCGTGCTCCACGCGACCTGCGACGCCCTGCTCTCGGCCGCCGGACTCGGCGACCTCGGCAGCCGATTCGGCACCGCCGACCCCCGGTTCGCCGACGCCGCGAGCGAGGTGTTCGTGCGCGAGACGCTCGCCCTCGTGCATGGCGCCGGGTTCGACGTCGTCAACGTGGCGGTGCAGATCGTCGCCGCACGCCCGAAGATCGCCCCGCGCCGCAGCGAGCTCGAAGCCCGGTTGAGCGGGCTCGTCGGCGCCCCGGTCACGATCGGCGCCACGACGACCGACGGTCTCGGGTTCACCGGCCGCGGCGAAGGGGTCGCGGCGCTCGCGACCGCGCTGCTCACGGCATCCGTCTGAGTCAGAGCGACGTCGCCATGAAGACCGAGAACGGATTCTCGGGGTAGTCGCCGAACGGCCCGCAGGCGACGAAGCCCTCCGCGGCGTAGAGCCGGCGTGCCGGTACGAAGTCGTCGGTGCTACCGGTCTCGAGCCACACCGTGTGCATCCCGCGTATCCGGGCCTCGGCGAGGAGGTGCCGCAGCATCGCGCGGCCCGCACCGGTGCCGAGGTGCCCGTCGGCGACCCGCATCGACTTCAGCTCGCCGTTCGCCGGGTCGATCGTCTTCAGCGCTCCGATCGCGACGACCTCGTCGCCGAGCCGCGCGGAGAAGAAGGTGACATCGGGACGCCGCAGCCCGTCGATGTCGAGGGCGAAGACGCTCTCGGGCGGGGAGGAGGCGTGCATGCCGGTCAGGTGATGGGCCACGAGGGCGCGCGTGGCGTCGCCGGAGAGGTCGTCGACGGCGAACACGAAGTCGGGCACGTCATCAGCGTAAATGCGGTCGGTAAGCTCGCTCGGTGAGCATCCGACTGTACGACTCGAAGGCCCAGGCCCTCGTCGACTTCACCCCGCGCGAGGCGGGGAAGGTCGGGATGTACGTCTGCGGTCCCACCGTGCAGTCGAGCCCGCACATCGGGCACCTGCGCAGCGCCCTCGCCTACGACCTCTGGCGGCGCTGGTTCACCTACCGCGGCCTCGACGTCACGTTCGTGCGCAACGTCACCGACATCGACGACAAGGTGCTCGACAACGCGTCCGAGAAGGAGCCGTGGTGGGCGGTCGCCTACCGCGTCGAGCTCGAGTTCACGCGCGGCTACACCGCCCTCGGCATCCTGCCCCCCACCTACGAGCCCCGGGCGACCGCGAGCATCCCGGGGATGCAGGAGCTGATCGCCGAACTCATCGAGAAAGGTCACGCCTACGTCGCCGACGACGGCACGGGCGACGTGTTCTTCTCGGTCGCCTCCTGGCCGTCGTACGGAGCGCTGACGAACCAGAAGCCGGGCGACATGGAGGCTTCGGGCGACGCGGCGACGCGCGGCAAGCGCGACCCCCGCGACTTCGCCCTCTGGAAGGGGTGGAAAGCGGGCGAACCGGAGTCGGCCGCCTGGCAGTCGCCGTGGGGGAGAGGCCGTCCGGGATGGCACATCGAGTGCTCCGCGATGTCGCGCCGGTACCTCGGGCCGACGTTCGACATCCACGGGGGCGGGCTCGACCTGCGCTTCCCGCACCACGAGAACGAGCTCGCGCAGAGCACCGCGGCGGGGGATGCCTTCGCCGCGCACTGGGTGCACAACGGGCTCGTCGTCGTCGAGGGCCAGAAGATGTCGAAGTCGCTCGGCAACTCGATCTACGCCGCCGAGTTCCTCGCCGCGGCGCGTCCGGTCGTCGTGCGCTACTACCTCGGCTCGGCGCACTACCGCTCGACCATCGACTACCACCCGGGCTCGCTCGTCGAGGCCGAGGCTGCGTACACGCGCATCGAGGGGTTCCTGACCCGCGCGGCGGCGGCGGTCGAGGCGACGCCCGAGGTCGAGCAGACCGGCGCTCTGCCGGTGCCCGACGCGTTCGCGACCGCGATGGACGACGACCTCGGCGTGCCGCAGGCGCTCGGCGTGCTCCACGAGACCGTGCGGCAGGGCAACGCCGCCCTCGACGCCGGCGACACGGCGCTCGCTGCCCGACTCCGGGCCGAGACGATCGCGATGCTCGGCGTCCTGGGACTCGACCCGGCCGAGTGGGCTGCGTCGACCGAGGGCGGGGCGGCGGATGCCGTGCTCGCCTCGCTCGTCGAGCACTTGATCGGGGAGCGCGAAGCCGCCCGGTCCACCAAGGATTTCGCCGCGGCCGATCGGGTCCGCGACACGTTGGCCGCGGCCGGAGTCGTCCTCGAGGACACTCCCACCGGCCCGAAATGGAGCATCTGATGGCTAAGCCTGGAAACCCGCGCGCTCGAGGCAACAAGAAGGGGCCGACGGTCGGGACCGGCGGTCACGGACGGCAGAAGCTCGAGGGCAAGGGTCCGACCCCGAAGGCGACCGACCGCTCGTGGCACGTCGCCGGCAAGCGGAAGGCCGCCCAGGACCGCCTCGACGCCGCACGCGCGAAGTACAACAAGGGCGGAGCCGACGGCGGGGCCGGCAAGCCCGCCCAGCAGCGGCGCCCCCCGAGGAAGGAGGGCGACGCCGAGGTGGTCACCGGCCGCAACTCGGTCGTCGAGGCGCTTCGCGCGAAGATCCCCGCCACGACGCTCTACATCGCGACGCGCCTGGAGATGGACGACCGCGTGAAGGAGGCGCTCTCCCTCGCGGCGAAGCGCAACATCCCGGTGCTCGAGGTGATGCGCCAGGAGATCGACCGGATGTCGGGCCCCGACTCGGTGCACCAGGGCATCGCGCTCAAGGTGCCGGCGTACGAGTACGCGCACCCGCTCGAGCTGCTCGACAAAGTCATCAGCCGCGGTCAGGTGCCGCTGCTCGTCGCCCTCGACGGCATCACCGACCCGCGCAACCTCGGCGCGATCGTGCGCTCGATCGCCGCGTTCGGCGGTCAGGGCGCGATCGTGCCGCAGCGCCGCAGCGTCGGGATGACTGCCTCCGCCTGGAAGACGTCGGCCGGCGCGGCCGCGCGCATCCCGGTCGCGATGGCGTCGAACCTGACGCAGACCCTCAAGGACCTCAAGGCGCGCGGCGTCTTCGTGCTCGGCCTCGACGGCGGCGGCGACGTGTCGCTGCCCGGGCTCGAACTCGCCAAGCAGCCGCTCGTGCTCGTCGTCGGCAGCGAGGGCAAGGGCCTGTCGCGGCTCGTCACCGAGACCTGCGACGCGGTCGTCAGCATCCCGATCACGTCCGACACCGAGTCGCTCAACGCGGGCATCGCCGTCTCGGTGTCGCTGTACGAGATCGCGAAGCAGCGCGCCGCGAAGTAGCCGCGGCACGGCTCAGTCGCTGAGCCCGAAGCGGGCGTGCAGGCGCTTCAACGGCGCGGGCGCCCACCACATGATCCGGCGCTGCCAGGTCATGAACGCGGGCACGAGCAGGCAGCGCACGAGGGTGGCGTCGAGCAGCACGGCGAACGCGAGCGCGACCCCGAGCTGCTTGATGATCATCAGGTCGCCGGTCGCGAATCCGGCGAACACGACGATGATGATGAGCGCCGCCGACGTGATGATGCGACCCGAGCGCTGCAGCCCGAGGGCGATCGCCTCGGTGTCGGACGCGCCGGCATCCCGCCGCTCCTTCACCCGCGACAGGATGAACATCTCGTAGTCCATCGCCAGGCCGAAACCGAACACGAAGGTCAGCAGCACGACGAGGGTGTCGACGCCGTAGACCGTCGCCGGGTCGAAGCCCATCAGGCCGGCGAATCCGCCGTCCTGGAAGCCCCAGACCAGCAGGCCGATCGAGGCGCCGAGCGAGAGCGCGCTGGCGAGCAGCGCCTTGAGCGGGATGACGATCGAGCCGGTCATCAGGAACAGCAGCAGCACGGTGCCGAGCGCGATCACGAGCGTCGCCGCCGGGATGCCGCCCTCGAGCGAACGGGAGAAGTCGACGGCGCGGGCATCCGTACCGGTCACCCAGTGCTCGAAGGCCGGCGGGTCGGCGCGGATCTCGCCGACGACCGTGCCGCCGGTCTTGCTCTCGACGAACACCGCCGCCTGCCAGACGTCGTTCACCGCGACCGGGTCGCCGACAGACTCGACGTGCGGGAGTTCGGCGACGTCGGCCGCCCAGGTGCGCGCGTCGGCCTCGCTCGTGGTGACGAGCGACACCCGCGGCTCGGTGGCCTGCGGGAACTCGTCGGTGAGCGTCGTGAGGAACACGTACTGATCCGACGACGGCGGGATCGAGTCGACCGCGGTGTTCGCGAGCCGCAGCGACAGCACCGGGGCGGCGAGGAGGCCGAGCACCGCGAACGCCGCGAGCGTCACGATCGCCGGGTGGCGCTGCAGCCGCCGGGTGAGCTTCGAGAAGAAGCCCTCGTCGGGGGCGACGTCGCCGAAGCGGGTGAGCATCCGCCCGACGCCCGGCAGCCGGGTCAGGGCCCCGGGACGCACGAGCCGCTCGCCGCTCAGCGCGAGGAGCGCGGGCAGCAGGGTGAGGGCCGACGCCATCGAGATCACCGTGACCGAGAGGGCGCCGAGGCCGATCGCCTTGACGATGTCGGGCTGGAAGAACAGCAGCCCGAGCCCGGCGATCGCGAACGTCGTGCCCGAGAAGGCGACGGTGCGGCCGGCGCTCTCCGCGGTGCGCACGATGGCGGCGACGCGGTGCGCGCGGGTGCGGTCGCCGCCGTCGAGCCGGTACTCCTCGCGGAAGCGCGAGACGATCAGCAGCCCGTAGTCGATCGAGAGCCCGAGGCCGACGGCGGTCACGACGTTGACGACGGTCGTGTTGACGTCGATCGCATACGTGAAGCCGAACAGGGCCCCGAGCCCGCCGACGATCGACACGATCGCGCCGACCAGCGGCATCCCCGCGGCGAGGAAGCCGCCGAAGACGACGAGCATCACCAGCAGCGCGATCGGCAGCGCGACCGCCTCGCCGCGCTGCAGGTCGTTCTCCGACGTCGCGATGATCGAGTGCACGAGCAGCGCGGAGCTGCCGACCTCGGCGACCGCGTCGGGGTCGGCGTCGCGCACCTCGTCGGCGGCGGCGCGCAACTCGGCGACGACCTCGTCGACGGTGGCGTCGCCCTCGGCCGTCGACACGGCGGCGACGACCAGAACGCCGCGGCCGTCCTCGGCGAACAGCGGCGCGACGCGCGGGTCGGGGGTGCCGTCCGGAAGCAGCGGGAGCGCGAGCGGGTCGGTGAGCGTGACACCCGGCAGCTCGGCGAGGCGGTCGCCGAGGTCCGCGACGATCCGGGCGAGGCCGGGGTCGGCGGGGTCGACGTCGTGCAGGAGCAGCGTCGTCGACTCGGTGTCGTTCCCGGCGAGCAGGTCGTCGGCCTCCCGGCTCTCGCCGTTCGACCACGACCCGCCGTCGCTGCCGAGGCGGTCGAACAGGTCCTCCCCGGTCACCCCGGCGAGAGCGAGCGCGACCGCCGCGGCGACGACGACCACCCAGGCCGTGAGCACACGGAACGGATGCCGGGCGGAGGCGGAGGCGACGCGCCCGAGCGCCCCGGGACGCGTGTCGCTCATACCTTGTCGCGCCAGTCCTCGATGACCCCCGTGGGCGCGGTGATCGCCCCGAACGAACCGGTCGGCGGGCCCATCACCGTCATCTCGTCACGCCGGTGGCGCAGCACGGTGTCGATGTAGGAGGTGAGCGCCTCGGCGAGCGGCACGTTGCGCTTCTCGTCCTGCGAGCGGTACCAGCGGTGCTCCAGCAGCTGGTGGAACACTTCGGCCGGCTCGAGCTTGCCGCGAAGCTCCCGCGGGATCGAGCGCACGACCGGTTCGAAGACGCGGGCGAGCCACTCGTGGGCGACCACCTCCTCGTCCTGCCCCTCCCGGCCGCCGGAGGTGCGATAGGCGTCGAGGTCGTTGAGCAGACGACGGGCCTGGTTCTCGCCGGCGTCGAGCCCGGTCAGCCGCAGCAGCCGCCGCGAATGGTGGCCGGCATCCACGACCTTCGGCTGGATGCGCACCTTCGCGCCGCTCTCGTCGCGGCTGATGCTGAGCTCCTCGATGTCGAAGCCGAGGTCGTTGAGCCGCTCGACGCGCCGGGCGATGCGCCAGCGCTCGCTCTCCGGGAACGACTCGGAAGCGGTCAGCTCGGTCCACAGCTCGCGGTACGAGGCGACGATGCGGTCGGCGACGGTGACGGGGTCGACATCCTCGTCGAGCTTTCCCCCGGCCTGCAGATCGAGCAGCTCGCCGGCGATGTTGACTCGGCCGATCTCCAGGTCCTGGTCGCGCTGGCCGTCGCTCAGCCGTCCGTCGTGCAACTTGCCCGTCTCGGCGTCGACGAGGTAGGCCGCGAAGGCGCCGGCGTCGCGGCGGAACAGCGTGTTCGACAGCGACACGTCGCCCCAGAAGAACCCGGCGACGTGGAGGCGGGCCAGCAGCACGGCGAGGGCGTCGACGAGGCGGGTCGCGGTGTCGGGGCGCAGCGACTGCGAGTAGATCGCCCGATAGGGGAGCGAGAAGCGCAGGTGCCGGGTGACGAGCACGGGGGCGAGGGGCTCGCCGTCGGCCGCGCGGCGGTTGGTGATGACCGCGACCGGCTCCACGCACGGCAGGTCGAGGCGGTTGAGGGTGCGCAGCAGGTCGTACTCGCGCTGCGCCATCTCCTCGGTGGTCTCCTTCACGGCGAGCACGTGCTCACCGAGCCGCACGAAGCGCACGAGGTGCCGCGAGATGCCCTTCGGCAGCGCGGCGATCGTCTCGTCGGGCCACAGCTCGAGCGGGAGGTCCCAGGGCAGGTCGAGCAGGGCCGGGTCGGGGACGGCCGAGGTGATCGACAGGGCGGCGGAACTCACGCGTCGAGCCTACGGCGCGGGCGCGCTCAGTCTCCCGCGAGGTCGAGCACCAGCTGGAGGTTGCCGGGGCCGGGTTCGAGAGTCCCGGACTCGATCCGTCGCGCCACCTCGAGCAGGGCGGCGTTGACCGGGGTCGGGATCCCGACCTTCCCGGCTTCGGCGACGACGGTGCCGTTGAGGTCGCCCGCCTCGCTGCGGCGGCCCTTCGTCCAGTCCTGGAGCACCGTCGTCGTGGCGCCCGGGCGCACGAAACCGGCGTAGAGGGTGTCGAGCATGGTCGAGACGACCGTCTCGGGCGTGGCGACATCCGCCGGCTTCAGCCCGAAGATGGGCAGCACCGGGTGGCCGAGCGCGATCCCGACGTCGAGCGCCTCCTGACCGGAGCGCTCCATGAGGGCGCGCATCCCGGGGACGACGAGGGCGTCCGCCATCGGCAGGCCGAGGGCCGCCGTCGGCACGAGGACGCTCGCGTTGCTGACGAGCTTCATCCACTTCGCGGCGAGGATGTCGTCGACGACCGAGACGGTGCCGGCGTGACGGAGGATCGCGGCGAACTGCTCCTCCCGGCCGTGCGTCGCGGGGGAGAGGCTGCCGACCGCGAACCACGAGCTCGCGCGCGAGGTGTGACGGTGGATGATCCCGGGCTCGTACATCGTCGACGAGACCTCGATCACGGTGCCGAGCGTGCGGGCGTCGCCGGCGATCGAGGCGACCTCGAGCGCGGTCATCCCGTTCTGCACCCCGGCGATGAGCCCGTCCTCGGCGAGGAGGGGCACGATCAGCTCGGTCGCCCAGCGGGTGTCGTAGGCCTTCACCAGGAGCAGCACGACGTCGAACCGCTCGCGCAATTCGGCGACCTCGCACAGGTGGTGCACCCGCACCGGCGTCGTCTCGACCTCGGTGCCGCCGTCGGCGCTCTGCAGCTCGACGCGCACGCCGTGGGCCTTCATCGCCTCGACGTGCGGCGGCCATTGCTCGATCAGGGTGACGTCGAGCCCGGCTCGCGTCAGGTCGGCGCCGACGGCCGCCCCGTTCGCACCGGCTCCGACCACGGCGATTCTCTCGGACACGGCGTGAGCCTAGCCGAGGTCGTTCACGTGTGGTGAACATTCGACAGTCAGGCTGCCGCCATCCCGCGGCAATGGCGAGTTGGGAAGGCGGAGCTTGTCCGACGCTTCACAGACGTATAGCCTCACTGAACACGGGACCACCACCCCTTCGGTCCCGGCATCCACTCAGAGTCGACTGGAGTCCCATGTCCAACCAGCCCCAGCCCGCGGAGTTCGCCTCGGGCCGTCCCGTGGTCTTCCGCAACGCGACCGTCATCACGGTCGACACCCCCGGAACGCTCGAGAACACCGACGTGCTCATCACCGGTGACACCATCACCGCCGTCGGACCCAAGCTCGAGGTGCCGGCCGACGCGCTCGAGATCGACGCGACCGGCGGGATCATCACCCCCGGATTCATCGACACGCACCGCCACATGTGGCAGACCAACCTCCGCGGCTACGGCGGCGACTGGGCCCTCAGCCAGTACTTCGTCTTCTACTACCTCCAGCACGGCTTCGCGTTCCGCCCCGAGGACATCTACGCGGGCAACCTCCTCAGCGCGCTCGAGTCGGTCGACACCGGCGTCACGACGACCCTCGACTGGTCGCACGGGCTGCGCAGCCTCGAACACGGCGAGGCCGCGCTCCAGGCGCTGCAGGACATCCCGGGCCGGTTCGTCTTCGCCTACGGCAACCACATGGGCAGCCCGAACGACTGGGCGACCGACCCGGCCTTCAAGAAGTTCCTCTCCGACAACATCGGCAAGCACGACCTCATCGACTTCGAGATCGCCTTCGACGTCACCGGCGCTCCCGAGTTCCCCGAGGAGGGCGGTTTCAAGACGGCCCGCGAGTTCGACCTGCGGGTGACGACGCACGCCGGCGTGTGGGGCGCGACGACCGACACCTCGATCGACCAGATGTGGGATGCCGGCTACATGACCGACAAGGTCACCTACGTGCACGCGACGAGCCTCGGCGAGAGCAGCTACCAGAAGATCGCCGCCTCCGGCGGCACGGTGTCGGTCGCGACGGAGAGCGAGCAGAGCGCCGGCCAGGGCTACCCGTCGACCTGGACCATCCGCCGCCACGGCATCCCCGCGTCGCTGTCGATGGACACGAGCGTCTGGTGGAGCGCCGACTTCTTCAGCGCGATGCGGGCCACGCTGAGCGCCGACCGGTCGCGCGACCACCTCGAGGCGCACGCCAAGAACGAGACGATCGTCGCCAACCGCCTCACCGCGCCCGACGTGCTGCGCATGGCGACCATGGGCGGCGCGAAGGCGATCGGCCGCGAGCACGACCTCGGCTCGATCACGCCCGGCAAGAAGGCCGACCTGCTGCTCATCAAGAACGACGAGTCGCCGGCGATGACGCCGATCGTCTACCCGGAGGCGCACGTCGTCTACCAGGCGGGCACGGCCGACATCCACACCGTCGTCATCAACGGCAAGGTCGTGAAGTACCAGGGCGCGCGCATCGGCCTGCCGCTCAAGCCGATCGCCGACAAGGTCGCCGCCTCGGTCGAGCACGTGCGCAGCCAGCTCGGCCCCGAGGCGTGGGCGGCGGGCATGCACCCGGAGATCGAGCGCGACGAGCCGATCCAGAACCCCTACACGTACACCGACGGCGGCGCCGCCCAGGTGCAGGCCGAGTCGTGATCCTGCATCTCGTCGCGTTCACCTGGAAGGAGGGGGTGAGCGCCGACCAGGTCGCCGCTCTCACCACCGCCCTCGAGGAGATGGCCGACGGGATCCCGGAGCTCGTGTCGTACCGGTGCGGTGAGAACCTGCGGCTGCGGCCGGGGGCGGACTATGCGGTCGCCGCGATCGTCCGCGACGAGGCGGGCCTCACGGCGTACCTCGACTCCCCGGCGCACGCCGCGGTGTATGAGAACCACATGGGGAAGATGCTCGAGTCGCGCATGGCGGCTCAGCTCCCCGTACCGGAGGACGCCCACCTGTGACCCATCAGCACCACCCGGCCTCGGTCTACCGGGGTCCGAACGACATCACGTTCGAGCAGCGCGAGGTTCCCGAGCCCGGCCCCGGGGAGGTGCTCGTGCGCGTCGGAGTCTGCGGCATCTGCGGCAGTGACGCGACCGAGTACTCCCGGGGCCCGGTGCTCGCGCGCCCCCCGATGGTGCTCGGGCACGAGTTCGCCGGCACGGTCGAACGCACCGGACCCGGCGTCGAGGGGTTCCCGCCCGGCGCCACCGTCGTCGCCGGTGCGGGGATCGCCTGCGGGGAGTGCAAGATGTGCCGCGCCGGGCGCACGAACCTGTGCTCCTCGTACTCGACCCTCGGACTGCAGCACGACGGCGGACTCCAGGGCTTCGTCGTCGCGCCCGCGTCGACCCTCCTCGACGTGACGTCGTCGGGCCTGCCGATGGACACCCTCGGACTCGCCCAGCCGATGTCGATCGCGGTCCACACGGTGCGGCGCAGCGGGCTGAAGGCGGGCCAGGATGCCGTCATCGTCGGTGTCGGCGGGATCGGCAGCTTCATCACCGTCGCGGCCGCGGCCGTCGGCGCGCGGGTGCTGGTGGTGGACAGGGATGCCGACCGCCTCGCCCTCGCGATGACCCTGGGCGCCCACGCCTCGCTCGTCGCAGGGGAGAGCTCGCTGACCGACCGGCTCGCCGAGCTCGGGATGGAGGCCGACGTCTTCTTCGAGGTCAGCGGCAGCCGTCCGGGCATCGACTCGGTGTTCGAGGCGGCCCGCTCCGGCGCGACGATCGTCCCCGTCGGCATCCAGAAGACGCCGATCGACGTGCTGTTCTCGGAGTGGACGATGAAGGAGCTGACCATCGTCGGCACCGTCGCGCACGTCTACGCGACCGACCTGCCGGAGGCGGTGCGCCTGCTCGGCACCCGCCCCGACTGGAGCGACATCGCCGGCGAGGTCATCCCGCTCGAGGCGCTCGTGACCGAGGGGCTCGCGCCGCTCGTCGACGGCAGCGCCCGGCAGATCAAGACGCTCATCGACCCGTGGGCGACACAGGCGCGTCCGGCGGTGCACAGCCGCTAGGAGCGGCTCAGGGCAGGCGGTCCATCGCCTGGAGCACGTCGACTGCGGAGGTCAGCCCGGTCTCGCCCGGCGCCCGCTCCGGGGCGGTCGCGCCCGCCGGGGCCGGCATCGCCTGGTTGTGCTGACGGCGGCCGACGACGAACCAGATGCCGCGGGCGACCGAGGTGCCGCGGTTGGAGTAGAGATGCGGGCGCACGGAGTCGAACTGCAGCGAGTCGCCCGGGCCGAGAACGTGGATGTCGAAGTCGAGCTGCAGGGTCAGCTCGCCTTCGAGGAGGTAGGCGTACTCGACCCCCGAGTGGCGCATCAGCTTGTCCTCGATCGAGGACGTCGCGCCGGGCTCGTAGGTCACCAGGAGGGCGTCGGCGGGGCCGCCTTCGCCGACGGCGAGACGTTCCCAGCGCACCCCGTTCTCCATCTCGAGCACGGGGTTCTCGCCGGCGCGCTGCACGGCGGGCAGCACGGGACCTGTGTGACCGAAGAGCAGCGGCGGCACGCCGGGGGCGGGTGGCTGCGCGGGACCGACGCCGAGCAGTTCGTCCATCGAGACCCCGAGGTGGTTGACCATCGCATAGAGCGTCGACACGGAGGGCTGGGTCTTGCCCGTCTCCACCTGGGAGATGAGGGAGGCCGAGACGCCGAGCGACTGGGCGACGCTGCGCAGACTCAGGCCGCGCTCGAGACGGGCCTCGCGCAGGCGAGCTCCGATGTCCGCAGTCATGGCGGTGTCGCCGGTCCCTTCTGCGGTGGACCGTTCAGTCCGGGCGGAAACCCGGTGGCCGCGCCCCGCGTAATGCTGATGATAGTACGGGGCCTGTTCCGAGCGTGTTCATCTGTGCTAAACAAGTATGCGGCCTCACTGAACGCACGACACGGGGCCGGTACACACGTCGTCGCCAACCGGAGGATCCGATGAAGGACACCGCAACCACGGGCACCAATGCCGTCGACTGGGAGGCGAGGGTCGACTTCGACCGCCTTCGCTCGGCGCGGCTCGCGCGACTGAAAGCCGAGCTCGATCGCAGCGAGCTGGGGGCGGTGCTCGCGTTCGACTTCTCGAACATCCGCTACATGACCGCGACGCACATCGGCACGTGGGCGATGGACAAGCTGATCCGCTTCAGCCTGCTGACCCGCAACACCGATCCGATCTCGTGGGACTTCGGTTCCGCGGCGAAGCACCACCAGCTGTACAACCCGTGGCTGGATCGCACGACCGCCGAGATGGATGCCGACCCGAACGCGCCGCACGAGGGTGCGACCCGGCCGCGGCTCGAGGGCGGCGCGCGCGCGGGGATCTCGACGCTGCGGGGGGCCTTCAGCCCCGACGCCGGCATCGCCGACGAGGTCGCCGCGAAGATCAAGCGCGAGCTGGACAAGTTCGGTCTGGCGAACCAGCCGCTCGGCGTCGACGTCATCGAGCTGCCGATCCTGTTCGCACTGCAGAAGGCCGGCATCACGGTCGTCGACGGCCAGCAGGTGTTCATGGAGGCACGGCGGATCAAGACGGGCGACGAGATCCGCCTGCTGACCCAGGCGGCGTCGATGGTGGATGCCGCCTACGACGAGCTGTACCGGTTCCTGCGGCCGGGGGTGCGCGAGAACGAAGCCGTCGGGCTGGTCGCGAAGACCCTCTACGACCTCGGCTCGGAGTACGTCGAAGGCGTCAACGCGATCTCGGGCGAGCGCTGCTCCCCGCATCCGCACGTCTTCTCCGACCGGCTGATCCGCCCGGGCGACCCGGCGTTCTTCGACATCCTGCACTCCTGGAACGGCTACCGCACCTGCTACTACCGCACCTTCGCGGTCGGCTCGGCGAGCAACGCGCAGCGCGACGCGTACAAGCGTGCGCGCGAGTACATGGACTGGGCGATCGCCCTCGTCAAGCCCGGCGCGACCACGGCCGACATCGTGAAGGTCTGGCCGACGGCGCAGGAGTTCGGCTTCGCCGACGAAGAGGCCGCCTTCGCCCTGCAGTACGGGCACGGTGTGGGCCTCTCGATCTGGGAGAAGCCGATCTTCAGCCGCCTCGTCTCCCTCGACCACCCCGAGGTGCTCGAAGAGGGCATGGTGTTCGCCCTCGAGACGTACTGGCCCTCCGCCGACGGCTGGGGCGCCGCGCGCATCGAGGAGGAGGTCGTCGTGACCAAGGACGGCTGCGAGGTCATCACCAAGTTCCCCGCCGAGGAGCTGCTCATCGCCGGCACCCGCTACTACACGTTCGACGGCCCGATGCTCGCCGCCCGCGACGCCCAGTCCCACCTCAACACCCCCGAAGGCCGCGGCGAGAAGCGCCCGTAGGCCGCGCCGCACGCATCCGACATCCGCGAAGGAGCCCCATGTCATCCCGCACCATCCTCATCGTCGGCGGCACCTCGGGCATCGGCCTCGAGCTCGCCAAGGACGTCATCGCCCGCGGCGACCAGGTCGTCATCACCGGGCGCGACGATGACAACTGCCGCGCGATCGCCGACGGCCTCGGCCCGAGCGCCTCGAGCATCGCCCTCGACATCTCCGAGCCCGAGGCGATCGCTGGGCAGCTCGCCGGCCTCGGCCGCATCCACGGGCTCGTGCTCGCCGCGATCGAGCGCGACGCGAACACGATCCGCGAGTACGACATCGCGAAGGCCCGGCGCCTCGTCACCCTCAAGCTCGTCGGCTACGCCGAGACCGTGCACACGCTGCTCGATCGCCTCGAGCCGTCGCGCGAAACCGGAATCGTGCTCTTCGGCGGCCGGGCGAAGGACGCGCCCTACCCGGGGTCGACGACCGTCTCGACGATCAACGGCGGTGTCGAGGGACTCACCCGCACCCTCGCGCTCGAACTCGCGCCGATCCGCGTCAACGCGATCCACCCCGGCATCATCGGCGACAGCCCGTTCTGGGCGAGCAAGCCCGAGGGCGTGCTCGACCAGTACACGACCCGCACCCCCGGCGGCGAGCTCGCGACGATGGCCGACATCGTGGACGCGACCCAGTTCCTGCTGCGCAACCAGGGGATCTCGGGCGAGAGCCTCTACGTCGATCGGGGCTGGCGCCTGACCTAGGCGGGATGGCTGTTTGCCCGAAAAGGCCCCTTCATCGCGTCGCGAAGGGGCCTTTTCGGGCAGACAGCCGGGTTACTCGGCGGGGTAGCGCTGCTGGCGGGTGATCTCGGCGACGCCCGACCAGTCGACGTCCTTGAGATCCTCGGAGGCGAGCGCGGTGTCGAAGGCGCGGCGCAGCACGGGGGCGCTCGGCAGCACGATCCCGGCCTCCGCGGCGATCGCCTCGGCGAGTCCGAGGTCCTTCGCGCCGAGGGTCATCGTGAAGCCCGGCGGCGTGTAACGCGCTTCCGCGATCATCGCGCCGTAGCCGGTGTACACGGGACCCGGGAACAGCGTCGACGAGAGCAGCTCGGTGAAGAGGCCGGCATCCACGTCGTTCGCCTCGACGAGGGCGACCGATTCGGCGATCGCCTGGAACGCATGGATGATGTCGTAGTTGACGGCGGCCTTGACGACGTTGGCGATGCGCGGCTCGGACCCGACGGTCCAGACGCGCTTGCCGAGGATGTCGAAGTACGGGGCGGCGCGCTCGAGGTCGGCGGCGGCGCCGGCCGCGATGATGTTGAGTTCGCCCGCCGCGGCGACGGTGAATCGTCCGAGCACCGGGGCGGCGAGGTAGGCGACCCCGGCTTCGGCCGCGCGGGCCGACAGCTTCTGCGCGGCGACCGGGCTGAGCGACGCCATCGCGACGTGCAGCCGGCCCGGCTCCCCGGCGAGGTTCTCCGCCGAGAGCACGAGATCGGCCGCGTCGTCGTTGGCGAGCATCGAGAACGAGATCGGGGCGGCGAGCGCCTCGGCCGGGGACGAGGCCGCGCGCGCGCCGGCTTCGACGAGCGGGGCGACGGCATCCGCCGAGCGGTTCCAGACGACGACGTCGTGGCCCGCGTCGACGAGGCGGCGCGCCATCTCGCGTCCCATCGTGCCGAGGCCGAGGAATCCGAGCTGCGCCATCACTTCTCCCAGACGGTCTTGAGGTTGCAGAACTCGCGGATGCCGGCGGCCGCGAGTTCGCGTCCGAAGCCCGAGTTCTTGATGCCGCCGAACGGCAGCTCGGGGTACGAGATCGTCATGCCGTTGACGAAGACCGCGCCGGCCTCGATCTCGCGCTCGAACCGGTCGCGTTCGGCCGGGTCGGTCGTCCAGACGCTCGACGACAGGCCGAAGTCGGTGACGTTGGCGATCGCGATCGCCTCGTCGGCATCCTGCACCCGGTAGACGGTCGCGACGGGCCCGAACGTCTCCTCGAGGTGCAGGCGCATGTCGGGGGTGACGCCGGTCACGACGGTCGGCGGGTAGAACCACCCCGGGCCGTCGGGCACCGTGCCGCCGACCGGGATGTCAGCTCCCTTCGCCCGCGCGTCGTCGACGAGTTCGCGCAGTTCGTCGCGTCCCGACGAGGTCGCGATCGGACCGACCTGCGTCTGCTCGTCGAGCGGGTCGCCCATCCGCAGCGCCGCCATCGCGGCCGTGAACCCGGCGAGGAACTCGTCGTAGACGGAGTCGTGCACGAGGAACCGCTTCGCCGAGATGCAGGACTGCCCGTTGTTGACGGTCCGGGCGTCCACCGCGGTCGAGATCGCGGCCGCCAGGTCGGCGCTCGGCATGACGATGAACGGGTCGGAGCCGCCCAGCTCGAGCACCGACTTCTTCACCTGGGCGGCGGCGGTCGAGGCGACCGAGCGGCCGGCGGGTTCGGATCCGGTGAGCGTCACGGCGCGCACCCGCGGGTCCTCGATGACGGCGGCCACCTCCGCCGAGCCGATCAGCAGCGTGGTGAACGCGCCCTCCGGGAATCCGCCGCGCGTGAAGAGGGAGTCGAGGTAGAGCGCCGACTGCGGCACGTTCGACGCATGCTTCAGCACCCCGGTGTTGCCGGCCATGAGGGCCGGGGCCGCGAAGCGCACCACCTGCCAGAGCGGGTAGTTCCAGGGCATGACGGCGAGCACGACGCCGAGCGGCTGGTAGCGGGCGACCGCGCGCGACGCGCCCACCGCCGACGGGTCGGCGAGCGGCTCGTCGGCGAGGAAGCCCTCGGCGTGCTCGGCGTAGAACCGCATCCCCTTGGCGCACTTCTTCACCTCGGCGCGCGCGGCGCCGATCGGCTTGCCCATCTCGCGGGTGAGGATCTCGGCGAGCGGTTCGAGGTCGGCGTCGAGCAGGTCGGCGGCGGCCCGCATCCATTCCCCGCGCTGCGCGAAAGTGGTGCCCTTGAGGGTCTCGAACGCAGCGGCGGCGAGGGCGAGGCGCCGCTCGACCTCGGCCGCGGAGTGCGGGTCGAAGGTCTTCTCGGTCTCGCCGGTGGCGGGGTTGACGGTTGCGATGGCCATGGGAGTCCTATTCGAAGATCTCGGGATGCCGCGCGAGCTCGAGGCGCGTGCGGCGGATGTGGGCGGCGAGGGTGCGCTCGGCTTCCTCGATGTCGCCCCGGCGGAAGGCCGCGACGAGCAACTGGTGGTCGTGGTGGACGCTGCGCTCGCCGGCGGAGCGGAACACCCGGGTGAACGCGCGACGGTAGTGCTGCGTGCGGTTCCAGAGTCCGAGCACGAGGTCGCCGAGCACCGCGGTGTCGGCGGCGGCGTAGCTGCCGAGATGGAACTCGCGGTCGAGGCGCAGGAACTGCTCGACGTCGTCGGCCGACTCCATCGCGTCGGCGAGCTCGGCGAGGCGGTCGATCGCGACGGTGCTCAGGGCGGGGACGCTGTAGGAGAGCAGCAGCGGCTCGATGCGTTCCCGGATGCGGTACAGCTCCTCGCAGTCGGCGAGCGTCAGCTTCGTCACCCAGGCGCCGGTGTTGGCGACGAGGGTCAGCAGTCCCTCGGCCTCGAGCATCCGGAGCGCCTCCCGCACCGGGAGACGGCTCGCGCCGTGCCGTCCGGCGAGATCCTCCTGCCGGATGCGGGTGCCGGGGGCGTACTCGCCGGCGAGGATCGCGTCCCGCAGCTCGCTCGCGATCCGGGCTCCCGCGGCGCCGTGCGCGGCCAGGTTCTCGATCGCGGTGTCGGTCACCGTGCTCATTCTGCCGGGTGCGCGGGATGCCACAGCCGCACGGGCGCGCCTGCCTCGTACGCCTTGCCGTCGGGGTAACTCACCAGCTCGAACTGCATGCCCCACGGCGAACGGAAGTAGAGCCAGCGCTGACCTGCCGACGCGCCCGCGCTCGCGACCGGTTCGCCCATGATCTCGACGTCGTGGGCACGGAGGTGCTCGATCGCGGTGTCGAGGTCGTCGACGTAGAGGGCGAGGTGGTGACCGCCGATGTCGCTGTTGCGCGGCGGCCCGGCCTGGCCGTCGGCCGCGTCGTAGTGGAACACTTCGAGGTTCGTGCCCGACGCGAGCCGGTAGAACCGGATCTCCCGGATGACAGTGCGGGGGTGGACGCCGAGCTGCGTCGTCATCCAGTCGTCGTCGGCGCGCTTCGCGCCGAGCGTGTACACCGGCACGGCACCGAGCACGTCGACGAGGAACCGCTCCGCCTCGTCGAGGTCGGGAACGGTGAAGCCGAAGTGGTCGGCTCCACGGAGCCCGGGCAGCCCTGCCATGTTGGATACAATAACACGCCCTTTCGCGGCGTCAACGGGTCCGGTGCGGCAAATGGGATTGCGATTGGATTCAATCCGGTCTAACCTGCCGCCATGCCCAAACGACGGAGTTTGCAGACCGGGACGCCCTGGGTCGAGTTGTCGACCACTGCGGCCGACTGGAAGGCCGCCGATCCCGCCCTGCTCGCGACGATGCTCGGCGAGCTCCACCTCATCCGCGCGTTCGAGGAGACGGTGCTCGAACTCGCCGCCGAGAGCCTCGTGCACGGCCCCGCGCACTCGAGCATCGGCCAGGAGGGCGGCGCGGTCGGCTCGATCGTCGGGCTGCGCTCGACGGATGCCGTCAACGGCTCGCACCGCGGGCACCACCAGTTCCTCGCCAAGGCGATCACCCACGTCTCCGGGGGCAGCCTCGACCTCGCGAATCTCGTCACCCCCGAGATCCGCACGGTGCTGCGGCGCACCCTCGCCGAGATCCTCGGTCTCGCGGAGGGCTATTGCCGGGGCCGGGGCGGGTCGATGCACCTGCAGTGGTTCGAGGCCGGGGCGCTGGGCACGAACGCGATCGTCGGCGGTGGCGCTCCGATGGCCGCGGGGAACGCGTGGGCGCAGAAGCACTCGGGGACCACCGACCTCACGATCAACTACTTCGGCGACGGCGCGAGCCAGATCGGCTCGGTCCTGGAGTCGATGAACCTCGCGGCGACCTGGAAGCTGCCGGTCGCGTTCTTCATCGAGAACAACATGTACGGCGTCTCCACCCACGTCTCGGAGATCACCGCCGACACCCGGCTGTCCGTGCGCGGGCAGGGCTTCGGCATCCCCTCGTGGCGGGTGGACGGCATGGATCCGCTGGCGGTGCACCTCGCGATGGAGGAGGCGGCCGAGCGGATGCGGGCGGGCGAGGGTCCCGCGGTGATCGAGGCCGAGGTCTACCGGTTCTTCCACCAGAACGGCCCCTACCCGGGCAGCGCCTTCGGCTACCGCACGAAGGAGGAGGAGCAGTCCTGGCGTGCCCGGGATCCCCTCGAGCGCGTCGCGACCGAGATGACCAAGCTCGGCCAGCTCGACGAGGCGACCGCGCTCGCGCTCCGCGAGACCGTGCAGAAGGTGATGGCCGAGGTCGCGGGCGAGCTCGTCGAAGCCGATCCCGACAACCCGGGCAAGCGCCGCATCCGGCCCGAACTGTGGCCCGACCCCGGCTTCGTCGACGTCGGCATCCGCGGCGACGCGTCCGAACTCGCCGGGCTTCCCGCCATGCCGGAGGGCGGTGCCATGACCGACATCAAGTTCGTGGATGCGGTGGCGGCGGTGATGGATCGCCGCATGGAGCAGGATCCGCGCATTGTCGTGATGGGCGAGGACGTGCACCGCCTCAACGGCGGCACCAACGGCGCGACGAAGGGGCTGTGGAAGAAGTACGGCGCCGACACCCCCGGCGACGGACGGGTGCTCGGCACCCCGATCAGCGAGAACGCGTTCACCGGCCTCGGCGGCGGGCTCGCGCTCGACGGCAGGTTCCGACCGGTCGTGGAGTTCATGTATCCCGACTTCATGTGGGTGGCCGCGGACCAGGTGTTCAACCAGATCGGCAAGGCGCGGCACATGTTCGGTGGCGACAACCCGGTGCCGCTCGTGCTGCGCACGAAGGTCGCGATGGGCTCGGGCTACGGGTCGCAGCACCTGATGGATCCGGCGGGGATCTTCGCGACCGCGCCGGGGTGGCGGATCGTCGCGCCGTCGTCGGCGGCCGACTACGTCGGGCTGATGAACGCCGCGCTCGTCCTGCAGGACCCGGTGCTCGTGATCGAGCACGTCGACCTCTACGGCACCGCGGACCGCATCCCGGAAGGCGACCTGGACTACGTCATCCCGCCCGGCACGGCCGCGATCCGGCGCGAGGGGGCCGACGTGACGGTGATCTCGTACCTGTCGATGGTCGCGCACTCGCTCGAGGCGATCGAGCAGACCGGCATCGACGCGGAGCTGATCGACCTGCGCTGGCTCGACCGGGCGTCGATCGACTGGGCCACGATCGAGGCGAGTGTCACAAAGACGAACGCCGTGCTGATCGTCGAGCAGGGCGCGCAGGGCACCTCCTATGGGGGCTGGTTGGCGGATGAGATCCAGCGCCGGTTCTTCGACTACCTGGATCAGCCGGTGCAGCGGGTGACCGGGAGTGAGGCCAGCCCGAGCATCTCGAAGGTGCTGGAGCGGGCGGCGATCGCCCGCACGGAAGAGGTCGTCGCCGGCTTGGAGCGGGTGCGGGCCGGGATGGGCGGCCGCTGATGGCGAGCGTGGTGCGGATGCCGGCCGCTCTCGCCGGGGTGACCGAAGCCGCCATCCAGACCTGGGTCGCGAAGCCCGGACAGACCGTCGCGGTCGGGGATGTGCTGGCGGAGATCGAGACCGAGAAAGCCGTCGTGGAATACGCGGCCGAGGTCGCGGGCACCGTCGGACGGCTGCTCGTGCCCGAGGGCGACACGATCGACGTCGGCGCCCCCATCGCCGTCATCCTCGACGCGGGGGAGGGCGATGACGCGATCGCGCCCGCGCTCGCCGCCGCCGGGGCGTCGGAACCGGCAGCCGTCCCCGAACCGACCGCGACGCCCGCGGCCCCCGAACCCGAGACCGCGCCGGCCCCCGCGCCCGCGGCTCCTCAGCAGCCCCCGGCGGAGACGATGGTGGCGTCGCCTCCGTCGGGGGTTCCCACCGGCCGCCTGGTCGCGAGCCCGATCGTGCGGCGGCTCGCCCGCGAGCGCGGCCTCGATCTCTCGACCATCGCCGGGACGGGCCCCGGCGGCCGGATCGTGCGCCGTGACCTCGACGGCCTGACCGCGACCACCCCCGCGCCGGCTCCCGCGGCCGCACCAGCGGCCGCCCCGGCGACCGCCGGTGCCCTCGGCACCCCCGAGAAGCTGTCGGGGATGCGCAAGGCGATCGCCCGTCGGTTGACCGAGAGCAAGACGACGGTGCCGCACTTCTACGTCACCGCGCACTGCCGCGTCGACAAGCTTCTCGCGCTGCGGGCGCAGGTGAACGAGGCGGCGCCGCGGAAGGTGAGCGTGAACGACTTCGTGCTCAAAGCCGTCGCCGGTGCGCTCGTGGAGGTGCCGGCCGCGAACGCGATCTGGGGCGGCGATCACATCCTGCGCTTCACCGGGGCCGACATCGCCGTCGCGGTCGCCGTCGACGGCGGGCTGCTCACGCCCGTGTTGCGCGGGGTCGATCGGATGTCCCTCGTCGAGGTCAGCGCGACGGTCGCCGAACTCGCCGAACGTGCCCGGGCGGGGCGGTTGCAGCAGCACGAGCTCGAGGGTGGCAGTTTCTCGGTGTCGAACCTGGGCATGTACGGGGTGGACGAGTTCTCCGCGATCCTCAACCCGCCGCAGTCCGGCATCCTCGCCGTCGCCGCCGCGAAACCGCAACCGGTCGTCGACGACGGCGTCCTCGCCGTCGGCACCGTCATGACCGTCACCCTGTCCGCCGACCACCGCGTCGTCGACGGCGCCGTCGCCGCCGAATGGATGGCCGCCTTCGTCCGCCGCATCGAGAACCCGGTGACCGCGCTGCTGTAGGTTTCGACGCGATGGACGATCGGATCACCCTGCGCTTCCTGGCGACGCCCCAGGACTCGACGGTCGGCGGTGAGATCGTCGCCGCGGGCAGTGTGCTCGAGTGGATCGACAAGGCCGGGTATGCCTGCGCCGTCGGATGGAGCGGCGGCTACTGTGTGACCGCCTACGTCGGCAACGTGCACTTCACCCGCCCGATCGCGGCCGGCGACCTCATCGAGGCGCACGCCCGCATCATCCACACCGGCCGGACCAGCATGCAGGTTCTCGTCGTCATCGAGGCGGCGGACGTCGAGACGCGCGCGTACACCCGGGCGACCCACTGCATCCTGGTCTTCGTCGCGGTCGACGGCGAGGGGAAGCCGCGCGAGGTGCCCGCCTGGACGCCGCGCACCGACGAGGAGCGCGCGCTCCACGAGAGCGCCGAGGAGCGCCTCGAGGCGCGACGGGCGATCCGCGACGCGATGCTCGCGCAGGAGTACACCGACGCCGGCACGACGCCCCGGACGACCTTCCGGTTCCTCGCGGCGCCGGCGGTCGCCAACTGGGGCGGCAACGCGCACGGCGGCACCGTGATGCGCTGGATCGAGGAGACGGCGTTCGCCTGTGCCGCGAGCTGGTCGTCCGATCGCGCGGTGGCCGTCTACTCGGGCGGCATCCACTTCTTCCGGCCGATCCGCATCGGGCACATCGTCGAACTCGACGCGCGGCTCATCCACACCGGGCCGCACAGCATGCACGTCGCCGTCCACGTCCGCTCCGCGCCGCCCACGGATCCCCGGGCCCTGGCCGCGACCACGCAGTGCATGTCGGTGTTCGTCGACCGCGGGCACGACGGCCGCGCGACGCCGGTGCATCCGCTCGAGCTGCGCAGCGACGAGGATCGGCGCCTGGATGCGCACGCCCTCGCGCTGATCGAGGCCCGCGCGCGCCTCGCGCCGCTCGCCTTCGGCTGACGGCTCAGTCGCCCCAGCCGGCGGGCGGCGTGCGGAGCCCCTCGCCGTAATGCCAGTACTCGCGCAGCTCCCGGCAGAGGCCGTCCTCGTCGAAGACGAGCCAGAACTCGCCCGCCAGGGTGACCTCGGCTCCGCCGTTGCGGAGGGTCACCCACCATTCCACGGCGGCGCGGGTTCCCACCGTCAGCGGCGTGCCGTGGCGGAACGCGACATCCTCCTGCGTCGCGGTGACGCGGGCCCAGTAGTCGCGCACTCCGGCGCGTCCCACGAACGGTTCGGCGTAGGGCTCCTCGCGGTACCGCGCGTCCTCGGTGAACAACGCGGCGGCGGCGTCCGGGTCACGGGTCTCCCACGCGACGCGGTAGGCGTCGAGCCACTGGGTGGTCGTCAGGCTCATGGCGGCGCTCCTTCGCGCTAGTTCAGTCGGACTACACATTGCCGGGTCGAGGGGAGGCGCGCAATGCCGGAGTTCGATCCGAGCGGACACCGGTTCGTCTCCATGAAACATTTGGGGCTCATTCCTGCTGACCACTTCAGGCAAAGCGCACAGCCGTGTACAGTGCCACTGAAAGGCAACCCCGATCGAAGCGGATCGGGTTCCGGCCCGATTTCAAAGGAGAAGTCAGCATGAGGCATTCACGTTCCGCGGCGATCAGCCGCTTCGCCCTCGTGGCGGGAGTCGCCACCGCGGCCCTCGCACTCGCGGGCTGTCAGGCTCCGGCCGAGGGCGGGGGCGGCGAGGAGGAGACCCTCCAGATCGCGTACATCTCGTTCGCCGTCGCCAACACCTACGACGAGCCGATGCTCGCCGAGGCGCAGCGGGTCGCCGACGAGAACAACGCCGAGCTCACCGTCTTCGACGGCAACCTCGACCCCAACCTCCAGGTCACGCTCATCCAGGACGTCGTCGCGTCCGGGCAGTACGACGGCATGATCGTGCAGCCGGTCTACGGACCCGCGATCTACGACGCGGTCAAGGCCGCGATCGACGCGGGCATCACCGTCGTCAACATCGACCAGATCCTCGGTGACGACTTCACCAGCGGCGCGACCCAGCTCGACGGACTCTCGGCGAACGTCGTGTTCGTCGGATCGATCCTCGGCCAGAAGTTCGGCGAGCAGGCGGTCGCCGCGTGCGCGTCGCAGGACCTCGACCCGTGCAACGTCGCGTACCTGCACGACCTGAAGACCTCCGCGGTCAGCATCGCGCTGTGGGACGCCTTCCAGGAGGTCACGGCCGGCACCCCGGTCACGGTCGTCGCCGAGGGCGAGACGTTCTGGAACCCGGCCGCGGCGCAGACCGCCGTCGCCGACATCCTGACCGCCAACTCGGACATCGACGCCATCGTGACGTCCGACCAGGGTCTCCAGGGTGCCGCGCTCGCGATCGAGGCCGCCGGCCTGTCGCTCAGCGACTTCCTGCTCGTCGGCTACGGCGGGTCGGTCTGGGGTCAGGAGCACGTCGCCGAGGGCAGCGTGTTCTCCGACGTGCTGATGGCGCCCGCGACGACCGGCCGCCTCGGCATGGAGGCGCTCATCGACGCGCTGCGCAACGGCAACAACCACGGCGATGTCGACCCGTTCGCGGACTTCCCGAACAACGGCGTCATCACCCAGGACACGGCCGACCAGTTCACCGGCGAGTGGGCCGGATAACAGTGCCGACTGATTCGGTCGCCGGCGCCCCGCAGCTCCTCGTCGAGCTGCGGGGCGTCGGCAAGTCCTTCGGCGGCCTGCCGGTGCTGAGTGACATCGACCTGGTGCTCGAGCCCGGCTCGGTGCACGCGCTGGTCGGCGAGAACGGCGCGGGCAAGTCGACGCTCAGCAAGATCATCTCGGGGCTCTACGTTGCCGACACCGGCGCCCTCCTCGTCGACGGCGAGGAACAGCGGTTCGGCACGCCGCGCGAGGCGCTGGACCGCGGCATCGCGGCGATCGCGCAGGAACTCGCGCTCGTGCCCGGGCTCTCGGTGGCCGAGAACGTGTTCCTCGGGCGTGAACCCCGCACCCTCGGCTGGGTGAGCCGCCGCAAGCTCCGGAAGGCGTACCTCGCCCTCGCCGAGCGCACCGGCTTCACCCTCGATCCGGACGCCCTCGTCGGCTCGCTGCGCACCGCCGACCAGCAGAAGGTCGAGATCCTGCGCGCCCTCGCGCGCGGCGCCTCGCTCATCATCATGGACGAGCCGACCGCCGCGCTCTCCGCGCACGACACCGAGCTGCTGCACGGCGTCGTGCGGCAGCTCGCGGCCTCCGGCCACACCGTGCTGCTCATCTCGCACTTCCTCGCGGAAGTGCTCGAGCTCTGCGACACCGTCACGATCCTGCGGGACGGGCGCCTCATCCGCACCGCGCCCGCGGCCGGTGAGACCGAGGCGACCCTCATCGAGGGGATGCTCGGTCGCACGCTCGGGTCCGTCTTCCCGCCGAAGCCCCCGGTGCCGACGGGCGACGACGAGGTGCTCACGGTCACCGACCTCACGGCCCCGGGAGTCAACGGCGTCTCGCTGTCGATCCGCCCGGGTGAGATCGTCGGACTCGCGGGACTGGTCGGCGCGGGTCGCAGCGAGATCGCCCATGCGATCTACGGGGCGACCCCCCGGTTCGGCGGCCGGGTCGTCGTCGACGGCACCGAGTGCAGCGCCTCGGTCCCGGCGGCGTTGCGCAGCGGGATCTTCCTCATCGCCGAGTCGCGGAAGGAGCAGGGTCTCGTGCTCGGGCGGCCGATCCGGCAGAACGTCACGCTGTCGAACCTCGACCAGGTGGCGACCGCGGGCTGGCTGCGGCCCGCACGCGAGCGGCGGCAGGCTCGCGACATCCTGGAGCGGGTGACCGTCGCGGGCGACGATCGCCGGAACGTGGCGGCGCTCTCGGGCGGCAACCAGCAGAAGGTGCTCTTCGCCCGTGCGCTTCAGCGCCCCCGCAAGGTGCTCATCGCCGACGAACCGACCCGCGGAGTCGACGTCGGCTCGCGCCGTGCCATCTACGACCTGATCGTGGAGCAGGCGGCACAGGGCATCGGCGTGCTCGTCATCTCCTCCGACGTGGAAGAGGTCATCGGGCTCGCGCACCGGGTCCTCGTGATCCGCGGCGGGCGCGTCGTCGGCGAATTCGCCGGCCAGGAGATGACCGAAGAGAACATCATCACCGCGGCCTTCGCGGACCCCGTCACGAGTGAGGACGCATGAGCGACACCATCGGCATCAAGACCATCGACGTCGCACCGACGCCGACCCTCTGGCAGCGAGTCCCGTGGCGGTCGATCGCGATCGTCTTCCCGTTCCTCGCGGTGTTCATCGCGCTGTCGATCGGCAGCCCCGCATTCCTCGGGCCGCAGAACATCGGCAACGTCCTCGACCGGCAGTCGGGCATCCTGATCGTCGCCGCCGCGAGCACGCTCGTGCTGATCGCCGGCGGCATCGACCTCTCCATCGGGGCGACCTACATGTTCACCGCGGTGATCTGCGGAACGGTCATCGTCAAGGTCGGCGGCGCCGCCGGGGCCGGGCTCGGCATCACCGCGGGGGTGCTCGCAGGCCTGCTCATCGGCATCGCGAACGGACTGATCAGCACCTACCTCAAGGTGAATCCGCTGATCGCGACCCTGGCGATGAGCTTCATCATCCTGGGCGCGACGAAGCTGGTCTCCCAGTTCGGGAAGCAGGGCATCGGCCAGATCCGGGTCGACTTCCCCGAGTTCCGCTGGCTCGCGACGACGAAGCCGCTCGGGATCTCGCTGCCGACCTGGATCGCCCTGGCGATCATCGTCGTGCTCGCCGTCGTGCTGTGGCGCACGACGTTCGGGCGCTACGTCTACGCGGCCGGCGGCAACGCCGAGGCCGCGCGGCTCGCCGGCATCCGGGTGAACCTCGTGCGCATCTCGACCTTCGCGCTCTCCGGCCTGGCGGCCGGCGTCGCGGGCGTCATCGATCTCGCGCGAACGCCGTCGGCTCCCGAGAACGACGCGATCGCCACGACGCTGACGTTCACCGTGCTCGCGGGCATCGTCGTCGGCGGCACGTCGATCCTGGGCGGCGAGGGGGCGGTCTGGCGCACCGTGCTCGGCATCCTCTTCATCGCGATGCTCTACAACGGCTTCACGCTGCTGCGGATCGACCCGCTGTTCCAGGGCATCGCCCTCGGCACGATCATCCTCGTCGCCGTCGGGTTCGACGCCTGGTCGAAGTTCCGGCGACGGTAGCCCCCGAACGCGAACGGCCCCGCCCCCTCGCTGGAGGGCGGGGCCGTTCGTCGTGGATCGGGCGGTCGGGAGGACCTAGGCGGCCTTCGAGGCCACGACCGGCTTCGAGAGGCGCTCGCCGCTCTCGACGTCGAACGCGTGGATGTGCGCCGGCGTCGGGGTGACGACGATCTTGTCGCCCGGGTTCGGGTGGTTGCGGCCGTCGACGCGCACGACGATCTCGACGCGCGAGCCGTCGATGTCGGTGTGCCCGTAGAGGTAGCCGTCGGCGCCGAGCTCCTCGACGACGTCGACCTCGACCGGGAGACCTTCGCCGCTCGTCTTGATCGTGAGGTCCTCGGGGCGCACGCCGATCGTGACCTTCTTGGCCTTCGTGCCCGACGTGACCTCCTTCTCGACCTTCGCGGTGGCGGTGCCGAACTTCAGGCCGCCCTCGACGATGTCGGCGTCGAACAGGTTCATCGCGGGGCTGCCGATGAAGCCGGCGACGAACACGTTCTGCGGGTTCTCGTAGAGGTCGCGCGGGGTGCCGACCTGCTGCAGGACGCCGTCCTTGAGCACCGCGATGCGGTCGCCCATCGTGAGCGCCTCGGTCTGGTCGTGGGTGACGTAGACCGTGGTGACGCCGAGGCGGCGCTGCAGCGAGGCGATCTGCGTGCGGGTCTGCACGCGCAGCTTCGCGTCGAGGTTCGACAGCGGCTCGTCCATGAGGAAGACCTGCGGCTGACGGACGATCGCGCGGCCCATCGCGACGCGCTGACGCTGACCGCCGGAGAGGGCCTTCGGCTTGCGGCCGAGGTAGGGCTCGAGGTCGAGCAGCTTGGCGGCTTCGAGGACGCGCTCAGCGCGCTCCTCCTTGTTGACGCCGGCGATCTTGAGCGCGAAGCCCATGTTCTCGGCGACCGTCATGTGCGGGTACAGCGCGTAGTTCTGGAACACCATCGCGATGTCGCGGTCCTTCGGCGGCACGTCGGTGATGTCGCGGTCGCCGATCAGGATGCGGCCCGAGTTCACCTCTTCGAGGCCGGCGAGCATGCGGAGGGTGGTGGACTTGCCGCAGCCCGACGGTCCGACGAGGACGAGGAACTCGCCGTCGGCGACCTCCAGGTCGATCTGGTCGACCGCGGGGCGGGTGGAGCCGGGGTAGACCCGGCTGGCCTTGTCGAAAGTGACAGTTGCCATGGTGAACGTACTTCCCTTCACCGGCAGGTACGTGCCGGACGATCCGTTGTGAATGGGTGGAACTGCCACGACGTCGTCGGCGCGGCACCCCCCGATTATGGCACGTCGCGACCGGGCTCGATTCAGCGCTCATCCGGCGGCCTCCCAGCGTCAGACCTTAGGCTCGTGCCGGCGTCAAGCTGCCCCGCCGCGGTTGCCCGTGGTCCCGTGCGTGCAGTAACTTGGCGCCGCCTACCCCACTTGATCGAGGATCCATGTCTGAATCGCGCGAGGCCGCGCGGGAGCGTGCGCGCGAACTGCGCGCCGAGCACGCCAAGCGCGACCGCCGACGCCGGATCGGCGTCATCGCGGGAATCGCCGGTGGCGTCCTGGTGGCGGCCCTCATCGTCACGGTCGTGCTCGTCAGCTCGGTGCGCCCGCAGACCCGCGGCCCGCAGAACATGATGAGCGACGGCATCAAGATCGGCGTCGACTTCACCGCGACCCGGACCCCCGCGCTGCGAGTCGGTCAGGCGCCGGTCGCCTCGGAGCCGAACCCGTCGGATGTCGTCGACATCCAGATCTACTACGACTACCTCTGCCCCAACTGCGGGGCCTTCGAGGAGCGCAACGGCGACCAGCTGCGGGACTGGATCGAGAACGGTGCGGCGACCGTCGAGTACCACCCGATCGCGATCTTCACGTCGAAGTCGAACGGCACGCAGTACTCCCTCCGCGCCGCGAACGCCGCGGCCTGCGTCGCCGAACTCTCGCCCGACGAGTTCTTCGCCTTCCACGAGGCCCTCTTCGCCGACCAGCCGGAGGAGAACACCGACGCCTACTCCGACGACGACCTCGTCGCGATCGCGAAGGATGCCGGCGTCGCGAGCATCGGCAACGTCGAGAAGTGCATCGACCAGCAGCGTTTCCGCACCTGGGTCAACGAGGCGACGCAGCGCGCGCTCGCCGGCCCGATCGCGGGAACCGACGTCGCGTCGATCGAGTCGACGCCGACGATCATCGTCAACGGCCAGGAGTTCGCCTACACGACCAACTTCGACCCGAACGAGTTCGCGCAGTTCGTCGCGAAGGCGGCGGGCCAGTCGTTCAGCGAGAACCCCACGCCGACCCCCACTCCGACTCCGACGCCGTAGACTCGGGGCGCGCTGATCGGCGTACGCCCCTGTAGCTCAGTGGTAGAGCGCCTTACTTGTAATAAGGATGCCAAGGGTTCAATTCCCTTCGGGGGCTCTGTCGGGGGCCGGGCCTACCGTGCGCGGCATGAGGCCCTGTGAACGGTGCGGCGCCGACACCAGCAACCCCCGCTTCTGCTCGAACAGCTGCCGCGCATCGGTCACCAACCGCGGCGTGCGACGACGCGGCACCGTCCACCCCTGTCTTCACTGCTTCGCTCCCGTGACCCAGCAGCGCAAGGGCTACTGCTCCCTCGAATGCCACCGTGAAGCCGAGAACAACCGGCACGTCAGGCGATGGCTCGCCACCGGCGTTCCCGGAAATCACACTCTGGCGGGCTCGGTGCGCGAGTTCCTCCTGATGGCTCAGAACTACGCGTGCGCGATCTGCGGTCGGGAGCCTGTCTGGAATGGTGCCACGCTGGTGTTCGTGCTCGACCACATCGACGGCGACGGGACCAACCACGTCCGGAGCAACGTCCGGATGGTCTGTCCCAACTGCGACAGCCAGTTGCCGACCTTCAAGGCCCGCAACCGCGGCAACGGGCGACACTTCCGGCGTCAGCGCTACCGCGCCGGTCTCTCCTGCTGATGTCCACGCCCCCGCCCGCCGTCACCCCAGCCCGTCTCGGCCTCGCGCTCGTCGCGGCGTTCGGCACCGGCATCCTCGTCGCGCTCCAGACGCGTCTCAACGGCGAACTCGGCCAGCGGCTCGGCGACGGATTCCTCGCCGCATTCATCTCGTTCGGCTCGGGGTTCGTCATCCTCGCCCTCGCGAGCCTCGTCTGGCGACCCGGACGGCGGGGGATCTCGCGGGTCGTGACCGCGCTGCGGGAGCGCAGCATCCCGTGGTGGCTCGTGCTCGGCGGCATCGGCGGGGCGCTCTTCGTGCTCGGCCAGGGACTCACGGTCGGGATGCTGGGCGTCGCGATGTACACGATCGCGGTCCTCTGCGGGCAGACCGTCAGCTCGCTCGTGCTCGACCACCGCGGGCTCGCCCTCATGCCCGCGACGCCCGCCACCCCGCAGCGCATCGTCGGGGCGGTGCTCGCGGTCGTCGCGGTCGGGATCGCGCTGTCCGACCGGATCCGCCCCGACATCCCGGTCTGGGCGCTCGTCATCCCGCTCGTCGCCGGGTTGCTCGTCGGCTGGCAGCAGGCGGTCAACGGGCAGGTGCGCGAGGTCTCGGGCTCGGCGTTCACCGCGACCTTCGGCAACTTCCTGGTCGGCGCGGTCGTGCTCGGGATCGCGCTGCTCGTCCACATCGCGGTCGCCGGCTGGAACCCGACGTTCCCGGGGGAGTGGTGGCTCTACCTCGGCGGGCTCAACGGCTGCCTGTTCATCGCGGCCCAGGCGGTGATCGTGCGCACGACCGGCGTGCTGCTCATGGGGCTGGCGCTGCTCGCCGGGCAGCTCGCGGCATCCGTCGTGTTCGACCTCGTCGTCCCGGTCTCGGGGAACGGTCTGCACCTCGTCACCCTGATCGGCACCGCTCTCGTCCTGGTCGCCGTCGTCGTGGCGGCGATCCCGGGTCAGCGCAAGGTCTCGAAGTAGTCCTTCGCCTTCACGGGCTTGCGGCGCCCGCCCTTGGCCTTGTGCGTGCCGCCGACGTAGAGCCAGCCGAGCAGCCGCTCGTCGGGACCGAGGCCGTGCATCCGCTGCACCGCGTCCGCGCGCGTGTACAGCCCGGTGCGCCACATCACGCCCCAGCCGGCCTCGTCGAGCACGAGACTGAGCGCGTGGGCGACCCCGGAGGCGACCGCCTCCTGCTCCCACTCGGGCACCTTGTGACTCTTCTTCGGGGAGACGACGATCGCGAGCAGCAGCGGCGCCCGGAGCGGCTTCTGCGCCATCTTCTCGGCCGCCCCGCCTGCGAGGCCGGTGGCCTCGGCGATCGCCGCGCCGAGCCGTCTGCGTGCGTCGCCGCGCAGCGCGATGACGCGCCACGGCCGCAGCGAGGCGTGATCGGCGACGGATGCCGCGGCCTCGATGAGCGGCAGCAGCTCGCGCTTCGTGGGCGCCTCGTCGTTCACCGAGGGCTGCGAGCGCCGGCGTCGCATCCCCTCCGCGATGGGGCCGAGGGTCACTGCTGCTCGGCGTGGAACCCGAGCGACAACGAGTTCATGCAGTAGCGGAGGCCGGTCGGCGTTCCGAAGCCGTCGTCGAACACGTGCCCGAGGTGCGAGCCGCAGTTCGCGCAGCGCACCTCCGTGCGCACCACGCCGAGGGACGTGTCCTCGAGGAGCTCGACGGCATCCGGGTTGACCGAGTCGTAGAACGACGGCCAGCCGCATCCGGAGTCGAACTTGGTGCCGCTTTTGAAGAGCTCGGCGTCGCACGCGGCGCAGGTGTAGAGCCCGGCACGGGACTCGTCGAGCAGTTCGCCCGTCCACGCCCGCTCGGTGCCGGCCTCGCGCAGCACCTGGTACTGCTCCGGGGTGAGCTCCTCGCGCCACTGCTCGTCGGTCTTCTCAACGGAGTAGTCCTTGCCGGTGGTCTTCATGCGGGTCCTCACGGGGTCGTCCACGGCGGGCCGGGTCGGCCGCCGTCCTATTCAACCCGAGGTCGATGCATCCCGTTCCCAGGGCGATTGAAATTAGGTAAGGCTTGCCTTTGACAGGGCGGGGGATGTTCTCTACGTTCGAAGTTAGCCAAGCCTTAGCTAACACGCTGGCGATCTCCCCGAACGAAAGAACTCGATGAGTCCCCACTCCTCACGCCCGGCCGTCGCACGCGGTCTCGCCGTCCTCCTCGCCGTGGTGCTCGCCGTCACCGGTGTCTCCCTCCCCGCGCTCGCCGACGACGACTCCGGAGCGCAGGCGCCCGTCATCGAGACGACGGGGGCACCGACCGAACCGACGACCGCGGCGACGGACCCGGAGGCGACCCCCTCCGAACCGGCCGAGGATGCCGGCGCCGCCGTGCCGGAGGAGACCGAACCCGACGCCACCGCCCGGAGCCTCCCGCTCGGAGCGCTCGCCGCCCCCGACGAGGGATCGTCGAGCACGGCGACGCCGAGCGTGGTCGTCTCGAAGACGACGGGTCTCGTCGCGGGTGAGGTCATCACGGTGACCGGTACCGGGTTCCTCCCGGACGCGCCGGCGACCACCGCGACGCGTCCGCCGATCGCCGGGCACTTCGGCGGGGTGTACGTCGCGTTCGGCAAGTTCGCGGCGACCTGGAAGCCGAGCGCGGGCGCACCGTCGTCGCAGCGTCCGACCGCGGCCGGCCAGGTGAGATGGTTCGTCGATGCAGCCGACACCGGCGCCACGGGCGGCACGGCCATCGGGGCCGACGGCTCCTTCTCGGTCGACCTCACCGTCACCCCGGTGATCGCGAACGCGATCGCGACCGGCAACTTCGGCGTCTACACCTACCCGGGGGGAGGCGCCTCCTCTCCCGCGTTCGAGACGTACACGCCCGTCGCCTTCGCGCCCACGGTCGTCGTGTCGAAGACCGCGGGACTCGTCGCCGGCGAGGTCGTGACGGTCACCGGCGCGGGCTACGCGCCGAGCACCGACACGAAC
>CAZPJC010000003.1:0-4256 GCA_964586645.1 uncultured Schumannella sp. | reverse complement strand
CGGCGAGGTCGTGACGGTCACCGGCGCGGGCTACGCGCCGAGCACCGACACGAACGCGACGCGCCCGCCGATCGCCGGGCACTTCGGCGGCGTGTACGTCGCGTTCGGCAAGTTCGCGGCGACCTGGAAGCCGAGCGCCGGGGCGCCGTCGTCGCAGCGTCCGACCGCGGCCGGCCAGGTGAGGTGGTTCGTCGATGCGGCGGACACCGGCGCGACCGGCGGCACGGCGATCAACGCCGACGGCTCGTTCACCACCACGCTGACGGTGACGCCGACCATCACCAACGCCATCGCCGACGGCAACTTCGGCGTCTACACCTACCCGGGCGGCGGGGCCGCGGTGGCTCGCTTCGAGACCTACATGCCGATGGCGTTCCAGGCCGTCACGCCGACCCCGACGCCGACCCCCACGGCCGACCCGGCCGCGCAGACGGCGGGCTCCCTGGTCTGGGGTGTCAAGGCGAGCTGGCGCAGCTACATCACCGGCATCGCCGCGGGCTCGATCAGCGTCGCCGGCGGGGCGAACGGCACGGGCAGCGGGTACTCCTTCCCCCAGTCGGCCGCGACGCTCGACCCGGCGGGTCTCGGCTCGGCCGCCTATCGCGGCAGCGTCACCTTCCGCGGCCACGACGGCGCGCTCGACGTGCGTCTCGCCGACCCGGTGGTCCGCCTGACCAGCGCGACGAGCGGCGTGCTCTCGGTGTCGACGTACGGCGGGCGTGTCGACCTCGCGACCCTCGCGCTCTCGGCGGGGAGCCGTCAGGTCGACGGCACCGGCGCGATCGTCTACAGCGGCGTGCCGGTCACTCTGACCGCGGCGGGCTCGACCGCGTTCGGCGGGCAGTACGCCGCCGGCACCGCGTTCGACCCGATCGGCTTCACGATCGGCTCCACGAACGGCAGCAACGGCTCCGCGCGGGTCGTCGCGGCGACGACCGTCACGACGACCGCCAACACCCCGGATGCGACCCCGCCGGCGACGGAGGGCGTCGCATCCGACGAGACCGAGTTCACCGAGGGAGCGCCGGCCACCTTCACGGCGGGGGGCTTCCAGCCCGGCGAGTCCGGCATCCTCGCGGTCATCTACTCCGAGCCCACGGTGCTCGCCCACGACCTGACGGCGGATGCCTCCGGCGCGGTCACCTGGACGGGGGATCTCCCGACCGGACTGACCGGCGAGCACACCTTCACCTTCCAGGGGTCGGTCGATCGCGGCATCGTGATCGAGATCGCCGCCGCGGAGCAGGTGGGTTGCACGGTCGAGGGCGCGGTGCTCGACTGGGGCTTCAAGGAGTCGTTCCGGGCCTACATCGACGGGTCCATCGCCAACGGCGAGTGGGCGACGGCCGACGGCGCCAGCTACGCGACCCCGCTGTTCACCTGGGCGGCGGGCGCCGGCGGCTACGACGACGCGACCGGGGATGCCGACCTCGCCTTCACCGGCTCGGTGCGGTTCACCGGACACGGCGGCGTTCTCGACACGACGATCGCGAATCCCAGGGTCGTGATCGACGGCGAGCGCGCCGTGCTGCTGCTCGACGTCACCGGAACGACTCAGTCGGGCGAGCCCGTGGCGCGGACGGGCGTCGAGTTCGCCGCGCTGGACCTCGCGGCGGCGGAGCGGGGCGGGGGCGGCGACCTCGTGGCGTTCTCGGGCATCCCGGCGACGCTCACGGCGGCAGGTGCGGCGGCCTTCGGCACCTACCCCGAAGGCGAAGCCCTCGACCCGGTCGACCTCGCGATCACCCTCGACCCGGCGTGCCTCGAGCCGGTCGTGGCGGTCGACGAGCCGCGGGCCGGGACGGAGAACGCCTCGGCGGCGTCGCCGCTGCCGTGGATCCTCGGCGCCCTCGTGCTGCTGCTCGTCGTGCCCGCGCTGATCGTGGTCCTGGTGCGGCGCCGACGCACCGCCTAGCCGGTCCGGGGCTGCGCGCTGGCAGGATGGCCGGATGCGCAGCCCCACCGCCGACTGGTACGAACGTGCGGCGCGTGAACTGGCACCGCACTCGGCGCTGCACGCCGCCTGGGCCGCGGGGGTGGCGGGGGACGACGACATCCTGGCCCTCCTGGACCGGCTGCCGCGGGACCGCCGGCAGCCGTCGCTGATCTTCTCGGTCGCGACCTGGCTCGGCGCGCCGGCGACCGCCTACCCGGAGTTCCGCACCTGGCTCGCCGGGAACTGGCCCGACGTGGAGGACGCCGCCCGGGAGCGCCGCACCCAGACGAACGAGGTCGGGCGGTGCGCGCCCCTCGTCGTCGCCCTCGCGCGCGTCCCGGGTCCGCTCGCGCTGCTCGAGGTGGGGGCGTCGGCGGGGTTGTGCACGATCCCGGAGCGCTTCGCCTACCGGTTCGGCGACGCCGCGCAGCTCGGGGCGGGATCGCCGGTGCTCGACTGCGCCGTCGACGACCCGTCGCTCGTGCCGTCCGCGCTGCCCGACATCCGCTGGCGCCTGGGGCTCGACCTGCATCCGCTCTCCGCCGCCGACGACGGGGATGCCGCCTGGCTCGAGGCCCTCGTGCCGCTCGACCGTCCCGACCGCCGGGAGCGGCTGCGGGCGGCCCTCGCGACGGCGCGCGACGACCCGCCGCGGGTCGTGGCCGGCGACGCCCTCGACGATCTCGCCGGGGCGGCGGCCGAGGCGCCGCGCGGCCTGACACTCGTCGTGGTGTCGCTCGGCACTCTCGTCTACCTCGCGCCGGCCGCGCGCGCGGCCTTCCCCGGGGTCGTCCGCGGACTCGGGGCCCGGCTGGTGACCCTCGAGCAGAGCGGCATCGCCGACCCGACCGGACTGCCCGGCCGGTTCGTCCTCGCCCTCGACGCAGAGCCGATCGCCGAGGCGAGCCCGCACGGCGACCGCCTGAGCGCTCTCTAGAGCCCCGGCGGTTCTCCGCCGGCACGGCTGCTCGCCTCCCTAGGATCGCCGCGTGACCGATCCGCACCCCGTGGAGCCGCCGCGCACGGAGCTCGGCGAGACCGAACTGCGCCTGCTCGCCTTCGAGCGCGCCTGGGCGGATCGCGTGGGCAACCGCGAGGCCGCCATCAGGTCGGAATTCGGCGTCTCTTCAGCTCGGTACTATCAGATGTTGTACGCGCTCATCGATTCACCGCTCGCGGTGCGGCACGATCCGCTCCTCGTCCGCCGTCTCCAGCGGCTGCGTGAGTCGCGGCGCCGGGCCAGGGCCCGCCCCTTCAGCATCGACGACTAGAGCGGCCCGCACGCCGCCGCTCCCGAGGATCAGGACGACACGGACCAGATGGCCAGCACTCCCCGGGACCGCTTCGACGACATCCCCGACGACCTCGTCCGCGTCGGCGCGCATCGCGTGCCGGCGAAGCGCGGTCGCGGCTGGATCTCCTTCGCCTGGGCGGCGCTCGCGACCGGGGTGCTGATCGTCGGCGGCCTCTACGGCCTCTCGCGCGTCAACCCGGCGATCTCGTTCGAGCTGCCGGCCATCGGAGGGGACGCCGCCGATCCGGGCACGTCCGCGACGCCCGAGCCCGAGGTGGAGGCGGTCACCGACCCGGCCCTCGTCGATCCCGCGCTGAACCTCTCGATCTCGGTGCTCAACGGCTCGCCGACCGACGGGCAGCAGAACGCCGCGGTCGCCCAGCTCACGCAGGCGGGCTGGGGCGCCCCCACCTTCCCGGCCGTCTCCGGCGCCGTCGCCGGGGCGCGCGACACCGAGCTCAGCGGCATCTACTACAACGGCGCCGAATACGAGGGGATCGCCCTCGGCCTGGCCGAGCTGCTCGGGATCGACCCCGCGAACATCCGCAACTCGGACTTCTACCTCGGCGCTCCGGTCACGATCCTGCTGGGGGCCGACTACGTCCCTCCGGCCGCCTGACCCGGGCCCAGGAGACGGGCGTGTTACGCCCGTGTTCAGTTCGTGTAAATTCGCGCGGATTCCGCCGCCCGACGGCCCCTCGGGGCCGGTTCGCGCCGATCGCCGCGGCTAGCATTCCCCCGAGGGCACGCAAGGATCTGCGCGTGCGAGTGGAGAAGCAGCAGGGAGTTTCCGATGGCTCAGGGCACCGTCAAGTGGTTCAACGCCGAGAAGGGTTTCGGCTTCATCACCGTCGACGGCGGAGGTGAGGACGTCTTCGTCCACTACTCCGCGATCGACATGACCGGCTACAAGGTCCTCGAGGAGGGCCAGTCGGTCGTCTTCGAGATCGGCGCCGGCCCGAAGGGACCGCAGGCCGAGTCGGTCCGGCCGGCCTGACCGGCCGCGCCCTAGCATTCAGGCATGCG
>CAZPJC010000002.1:0-58431 GCA_964586645.1 uncultured Schumannella sp. | reverse complement strand
CCTGCGGGGCAGGCTTGTGCCGCTACGCGCCACGCCCAAACGCACTCCGGCAAGCCGGGTGCTTCTCTCGTGGCTGCTCTCCTCGTGGCAGGCTCGCGGGCTCGGCGGCCGCGCGCTGATCGCTGCGCGATCGCGATCTTGTGATTCGTCAGCGTGCGGTGTGTTTTGTAGTAGTGAGGTCGACTATTATTTGGGGCGTTCGGGTTGACAAACTTTAGATCTTGTACTTCGGAGGTGGTGGGTTGTGGCTCGGTCAGAGATTGATGATGAGCGGTTGGTTGAGATCTACCTCGCCGGCGTGCGGGAGAGCGTGCTCGAGGTGCTTGCCGACCGCGCTCCTGAGGCGATCGAGCAGCTCATGGCGGTCGTTGAGAAGAACCTGGTGTATCCCGACACGATCGGGCTTCGTGCGGTGTGGGATGCGGCTGTGAGACAGATGGAAGAGGTGGCGTAATGCCGAGGAAGACGAAGGCGCTCGAGGACGTGATCGGCTATGCCGAGGTCGCGGCGAAGATGGGTGTTCAAGTGAAGTCGGTGATCGCGTTCCGTTCGAGGGATCCCGAGTTCCCGGCGCCGATCACACCGCCCTCGTTCCGCTCCCCCGGCTGGGATCCTGCGGACATCGATCGCTACATCACGCTGCGGGAGGTTCGCCGGAGCGGGCGCAGTGGTCGGCCGCCGCGGTCGGCGAGCGGCGATCGCGTAGCGGTCGACGCGTCGATGAACGAGCGGATCCGTGAACTCATCCAGGGGAAGGCGACGGTGGTGTCGATCGCGGATCTGATCGGGGTGACGCCGGCGGCGATCTGGCTGCGCCTCAACGGTCGGACCCGGTGGGCTCGAGCGGAGCTCGCGGCGATCGCGGAACGGCTCGAGGTGCCCGTCGAAGTGCTGCTCGAGGGAGCGCCGGCGCCGGCGCCGAAGAAGCCGCGCACGCGCGCGGCCGCGTCGAAGTAGTCGTCGGTCGTGGCTGGCCGTTCGAGGAGGAAGCCGCCGCCGGAGCCGTGGGGTGATGGAAGGCTGGGCCGGGTGCTGTCGCTGACCTACGACGCCTTCGGGAAGCGCGGGCACGTCGACGCTGTGCGGGTCTCTGAGGTCGTTGGAGTCTCGCCGAGCACCGTGCGTCGGTGGGTTCGTGCTGGGCTGCCACAGCGGCGCAGAGAGGGCCTCGTGGCCCGTGTGCTGCCGAACGACCCTGCGCTCGAGCAGGAGGTTCGTGAGCTCGCGTACGCGCGGGAGGCGCTCGTCGACATCTATGGCCTGGGCGGGCCGGTGAATCCGGCGTGGAAGGAGCAGGGCTGGCTCGAGCCTCATGTTCTCGCGGTCGTGCAGCTCGAGCGCCTCGGTGTTTGCGTTCCTCGGATTGCTCGAGCGGATGGTGATCAGAAGACCCGCGAGCGGATGCGTGCCGGCGGCGGCGTGATCATCGATCAGGATGTGTTCCCGAACCGCTTCGCGGCGCAGGTAGCGAAAGGCGAGCTTCTCGCAGAGGTCGCGGCCTGGCGGGTCATCCTGCCGCATGGTGCGATCAACCGCGGCCGCACCGAGACCTGGCTGCTCGAGGCACCCCGGCACCGCCTCGCTTGGTTCGTGGAGCACCCGGCGGTGAAACCGCCGGCACGACGTCGACGCGGAGCCTCCGGCACCGCCGGGACGCGCAAGAGCTCGGCGGTGCCGGCCGGCGGCTCGAGGAGTACGAAGAAGCTCTAGCTAGGCCGCGTTCTGGATCAGCGCTATCGTGCGAGCATCCAGCGGGGTTTGCATTCCCTGATCCGCCTTCTCCGCTCGGACAGGGCCGGGACATCTTCTGACGTCCCGGCCCGCCTCTATTTCCGGGGTCCGCGGCTCGGGATGTCGCGGCGCTACCGTTCGGGTGCTGAGTCGTCGACGCGACTCTTTTGTGCCGCGATGAGGAGCTGGACGGCTTGGATCCCGCCGTAGATCGCGGCCGCGTCGACGAGGCCGATGAAGATCGCGGGAACGGGGTGAAAATTGGTGACCACCCACACGACGCTGCCGGCGAGTACCCCGACCAGCATGACGAGCCCGACAACGATGAGCAAAACACCCTGCCTCACGCGGGCCGACTGCGGATCTGTCGCGGTCATGGGTTCGAGGGTATCGAGGAGGTCTGACGCCGTGCGGCTCTCAGCGGCCGCGAGCGATAGCTTCGGCCTCGACGCCGGTGGCGAGGACCCGCAGCGCTTTGGCCTGCTGTGAGGGATCGAGGGTGCGGGATGCGCCGACGACGTTGGCGATGTTCATCTGGTAGTCCCCATCGGCGCCGATCGCGATCGTGGCGACGGCGAGGAGCTCCTCCCCCGGCTTGAGATCGAGCGTGAGCACCGGAGGCAGCAGAGCGGCATTGTCATCCATCAGATCGCCCGGGGGTCCTGGCGAGCGTCGAACTCGCCGAGCCGCATGTCGTGGACTGAGTTGAAGGCCCACCCGTCGACGTACTTCTCGCTCCACACGCTCTGCATGTACTCGAGCGCGGCGGCGTCTCCGCCCTCGGCGTAGGCGTTGAGCAGATCCTCGTATTCCTCGGGGCTGAGGTTGCGGGCGGTGACGCGATCGCGGGCGTAGCTGGCGTCTCCGCCGGCCGGGCCCTGGTTGCCGGCGATCCTGACGCTCGCACCCTTCTGCCGCGCCTCAGCGTTGATCCCGGTCGTGGCACGACGGATCGCTCGAGCGCGACCACGTTTGGTGGTGACGGCCTGCCGGCTCTTGGTCTGCAGGGCCTTGAAGTGATCGGGTGCCGGCGCGTGGGTGCTCTTGAGCCAGCGCTGCACGGTGCGCTGGCTCACACCGAGCCGCTGAGCAGCCTCGCGGGTGTCGACACGGAACTCACCGCGGCGAGTGGTGCCGTAGACGGTGCGCAGCATGCCGGCGACGTCGCCGCCGCCGACGTTGGCATTGGTGTTGCCGGTGAGAGCCCGGAACAGCGCCGTGCGCCTGGTGCTGGTGTTCTCCTCGTCGACCATCAGCTGCCGATCGGATCGTCGGTGTAGCCCGCTTCGCGGAGCACCGCTGCGAAGTTGGCGGCCTCCTCAGGGGTCTCGGCAGAATGACCAGCTTCTGTGCGGAGCTGGGCCCGGGCAGCTGCTGCGGAGAGGTGACCGAGATCCTCGGGGTAGACATGGCGCCACCCGTCCGCGTCGCTGATGAGGACAGCCCGGGCATCCTCCGGGCTGCAGACGAGGTCACTCATCCAGCGCGGGAGCAGAGCATCGGTGATCGGGGTGTTCACAGCAGCTCCTCCAACTCGCCCTTGCCCTCGTAACGGCCTTCGCCGGTGAGGAACGGCAGGTGCTTCTCGAGCGACGCTGTGCCCTCGTACTTGTACTGGCCGAGGCCGCGGCCGAAGTGTTCCGGTTTGCCCGGCCAAGCGGCGATCGGATCGCTCTCGGTGCTCGTGTAGAGGACGGTGTCCTTCGAGATCGCGACCGGCCAGCGACCGGTGTCGGCGCCGATCTGCTGGATCCGGCGGATGATGTTCGCCTTCGCGCGGGCCTGGATGAAGTGGTACCGCTCGGGTGCGAATCCGGGACGTCCCTGGTGGTGCTCAAACGAGGCGGTGAGTCCGAGAGTGCGCACGTAGAGCTCCTTGAGCACGTCGCGGGCGCGGGTGTCGTCCGGGTCGCCGGTGTCGAGCGCGGTGCGGGCGTCGCGGATGCGCTCGTACCAGGTGTCGTAGATCCGGCTGTGCTTCTCCCAGACGTACGCCTCGTGGATCTGAGGGTCGTAGCCGGAGGCGATCGCGACGTCGAGGGTGGGGGTGGTCACCCAGGTCAGCTGACCGGAGATGTCGCGGTTGCGCGGGTCGATCGGGTTCGGGGCGAGCCACTCCGCCTTCTCCGGCATGGTGATGCGCCAGTAGCCGGGAAGCCGCTTGTCGAACTCGTGGCCGTCCGGGTGATAGGTGGCCGGGCCGATACCGAGCTCGAGGCCGCTGACGCCGGCGAGGTAGCTGCCGCCGCGGTCGTAGGCGTGCACCCACAGGTGCTCCCGCTCCGCCTCGCTCGGTGCGCGGTGCCAGTCGATATCCGCCTCGAGAGTGGAGATCTCCGCCGGCGGCACCGGGCGGGAGGGAGCGAAGAACTCTTCGCGTTGCTTCCAGTGCAGGATCTGCATGAGGTCGAGGCCGGTCGTCGACGCGCTGATCGAGTAGGTGGCACCGAGGGCGTCGGCGAACCGCTGCAGCCGACGGGCGATCGTCACCGGGTCGGGGCCGTCGTCGATCAGGTGTTGGAAGTCGGTGCCGAGCGCGGGGATGAGTACGAACCGGCCGCGCAGCTCGCGGTTGTCGTTGTGCCATACCCGGGTGGTGGCGTTGAGCGAGCGGTCCTTGCCGCCCACCTCGAAACCGGCCTCGATCGCGCCGACAACGAGGGGGTGCTCGGCGGTGAGCTCCTTGAGCGCCTTCGGGATCTCGTACTTCGGCAGCTGCTCGATCGGGATCCCGAGCTCGGCCGCGGCGGCCGCGGTGACGAACAGCTGACCGTCCTCGGTCTTCCACCCGTTCTTGTGACCCAGGCGCAGCGTGGCGATGAGCTTGGCGACGTCGCCGAGGTGCTCGATCGGTTTCGTGAGCTCGACGCGCTCACCATCAGGCAGCCACACGCCGTCGGTGTGCAGCACCGCGACCGCGGCCCGGAAGGGCGACGTCGTGGCCTTCGTGGTCCGCGGGGCCTGCTGGGGCGTCGTGGCGGCCGCGGCAGGCCCAGCGGCGGCACTAGGCGCCTCCGTGCCTGCCGCGGGGGTCTGAGAGGCTGCGGGCGCCGTCGGCGCGGTGGGCTGGTTAGGGTCGCTCTGCGGGTGCAGGTCGTCGAACAGGTGCGGGATGGGCGGGTTGGGGTCGGTGTTGCCGCTGCCGCCGTGGGTGGGGTCGTCGTCGGCGCCGAGGATGACGTTGAGGGGCATGTCCCAGACGCGGATGAGGGACCCGTCGATCCGACGCCCGACGCTGCGCTTGCCGGACTTGTCGACCTCGAGCCAGCCGCGGGCGGTCATCGCCGAGCTGATCGAGACGGCGGTCTCTGCAAAGGTCTCGTCGGCGCGGTTCGCGACCTGGTTGGCGACGCCGATCGCGGTCGAGGGGATCAGGTAGACCCGGTCGACCTTGATCATGCCGATACGCGGCCCGCTCGGCGTCCACTGGGCGAAGTCTCCCGAGCCCTTGACGACCCAGCCGACACCGCCGGGGTGCTCAGGCCGACCGCCGTCCTCGACGGTGAGGTGACCGGCCCCGGAAGCGAGGGCCTCGCGGAGGTAGCTGAGCATCTGCTCGGCGGGGTCGCCGGCAGCGGAGTCCTGCATGGCGATCGCCTCGTAGATTCCGGCCTCCGCCCAGGTGTAGAACGTGTTGGCCTCGTCGACGGTGAGCGCCCCGGAGGTTCGCATCATCCGCAGCATGAGCCGGATGCCGTGGTCGGCGGTCATCGCCGCCTCAGTGAGCCGGTCCTTGAGTCCGGCGTCGTGCGGCAGATCCGAGAGCCGGGTGCGCCAGCGGCTGAGCGACGTAGCGCCACCGTTGGGGTCGTCCTCGAAGTTCTCGGCCTCCGCCTTGAGTGCGTCCCGGTGCTGGGCGATCCAACGGATCAGCGAGGCGCCGAGTTGACCGCGGGCGTTGCGGGCACTGTTTCGCTCGAGTTCGGCGAAGGTCTCGCTGCCCTTGGCGAGAGCGCCCGGGTCCAGCGGGATCGACAGCATGCGAGTCTGAGCCGAGCCGGTGACAGCGAGCTCGCCGGTGGTGATGACCGTCGCCTTCGTGGGTTCGTCGGTGGCGATACCGCCCTTCTGTCGGCCGACCACGCGGCCGGTGTCGTTGTAGATCAGGCGGGCGAGCTGGCTGAGCTTCTCCTGGGCCTTCTTCGCGTTGCCGTCGGGGGCGACATCGTCGATGAGTACCGGGAGGTAGTTCGTGATCGCCAGCGCCCGGACGAGGCCGATCGTGGTGCCGCCCATGTTGGCGCCGGAGAGGATCTCGCGTCGGCCGCGGAAGTGGAGCTCGGGGGCGAAGTACTGGCAAGCGAGTCGAGCGGTTGAGGTCTTGTAGGCGGCGCGGCCACCGACCAGGTGTGTGATGAAGGGCACCCGCTCGAACACGGACTGCCAGACGACGCCGAGCAGCGGCGCCATGACCCGGGCGGGGAGCTGCTCGACCAGCGGCACGGTGCCGGCATCCCACGCCGCACGCAGCCCGGCGACGTCGTCGACGGGGTCGGGCAGGTTGAAGGGCGAGAAGGTACCGGGGAACGACGTCGCTACCGGCAGTGTGCCGCCCTTGGCGATCGCGCCGCCGGCGTGGACGAAGAACGGGCCCGTCTCGCTTTCACGCCAGCCGCTGGCGACGTACACCGTGGTGCGGGTGCTCGGTACCGGACGGGCGTTGAAGATCGCATCCCAGGCGGTGTCCTTGCCGCGGCGGGAGGCCGACTCAAGCATCCCGGGCCACGGAAGCGACTGGGCCCAGGAGCCGTCTCGCAGCTGGTCAGCGTCCCAAGTCACATCCTTCGACTCGACCTGCGGCTGCCCCTCGTCGTCGAGGACCGGCTGTCCGCGGTCGTCGCGGACCCAGCGGAAGAACTTGACCACCATCTGGTGGGTCGCTCGGGTCGTGGAAGTCTCGGATCCGTCGTCGTCGACGGAGAGGCTTTGCACCTCGGCCCAGCCGCGGAGGATGCGGTGGTAGCGGTTACGCCACCCGTCGCCGTCGCGTTCCCGCTTGAGCTGTACGGTCTCGCCCTTGCGGACCAGGTACTCGGTTCCGACGTTCGGGTCTTTGCCGTCATCGCCGCGGATGAAGGTATCTCCCCGGAAGACTGGCGGCTCTGAGCCACTGCCCGCGAGGTCGACGACTCGAGGGGTGTCACGGCGCTTGACCCGCTCGACGATCGAAGTCGGAGCCGGGATGCCGGCGAGGTCGTGGGCTTTCGCGGCGATCGTTGCGGCCTCGTCGACGACGTCGCGGATGCGGTCGACCGCCGATCGAGCGCGCGGGCCGTACTCATCGGCGAAGAGGGTCGAGCCGCCGGCGAGTTCGAGCAGCCGGCGGTAGCGGATCTCCGCCTCATGCGCCCACGCCTCGATGTCCACCAGGTGCTGCGGGTCGGCGTCGGAAGAGGATGCTGCGCGGTGGGCCTCGATTTCGGTGAGGCAGAGCTCGATGCCGGCCAGTGCCTTGCGTGCGTCGCCGAGGCGGCCGAGTACGACGGCATCCGCGGCCGAGATCTCCTCGAGCTGTTCAACGCCGAAGCCCGCCTCGAGGTGGTCGGTCAGATCGGCTTTGTCGTCGTCGAGGGCGGGCAGGAGGATCCGCACCGTCGAGCCGCCCTTGACGAGCAGGTCGTGCAGCGCGGCCGCTCGCTTGTAGCCCGCGGTGTCCTGGTCGGCGATGACGTGCACCGTGCCGCCGGCGAGCACCGCGGCGAGTTCCTCGGGGAACGAGCCGGCGCCCTGAGCGTTCGTGGTGGCGATCAGTCCGATCGCGGCCGCGTTGTCGGCGTCCTTCTCCCCCTCGACCAGCCATACGGGCTTACCGGCGGCGATCGCGTCGACGACGTCGCCGTGGCGATACAGCACCGGCGTGAAGCCCTCGGGCTTGCGGGCGACCATCCGGCCGGTCGAGGTGTTGCGGAAGCGCTGGGTGAACCTCTTGTGCGTGACTCCGTCGACGACCGCTTGCTCGCGGAATACCTGCTGTACCACGGTCCCGGCGACGTCGACGTAGTCGTAGGTCGTGACCCGTTCCCAGTTGGCCGAACGCAGCTCGTCGTCGACCGCGGCGCCCTGAATGATCCGTGCCGGCACGCGGTGCGGCGGCCGGAAGGCGACCTGACGCTTACCTCGAGGCGAGCGGTCATCGCGCGGCGGCAACGGGCGGTCGAAGGTGTCTGAGACGCTCAGACCGAGGGCACCGGCAATGTCATGGATCGTGGCGTCGCAGGTGAAGCAATGCAGGAGCGTCTTCTCACCCGAGGCATCCCACCTCACACTCAGTGAGCGGTGGGTGTCGCCGTGCACCGGGCAGAGCGCCATGAACTTGTCGGCGCGCTTCTCGGGCTTGAAGCCGCCGCGATCAAGGGCCTCCCAGACACGGTCGATCGACGACCTCGAGACGACTGCTGGCGGGGATTCGAGGGTCAAAGCGGTCCACTCCCCTCGCGACGCGCGCGAAGGGGTGACACGGCTGTCAGCCAAGAATCAGCAGCAAAAAGACGAACTTGCGGTAGCATCGAGCACATCACCTCCTGTTCGCGCAGATGGGTGGAACCCCTCCGGGTTTGAAAACGGTCCGCCAAGACCCACATATCGGCTTCGATCTCTACCCCGCCAAGAGTGCGATCGAGCCTCACAACTTCCGAAGATCCCCCTGCAGGTCGCCAAACCTCGGGGGATCTTGGTTTTAACCGGCGCGAGCCATAGGCCGCTCGCTCCCTTCGTCTCCGATGTCGAGGACAGGTTGCGAGAGAGCGCCGTCGCGGCGTGCTTCTGCTCGAGCGATCTCGTCCTGGATGTACTCAGGCACGGGAAGGTTCTCGGCCTCGGCGAGGCGCATGACGGCCCAGCTGCCGAGCGAGATGCCCATCGACCGAGCACGCTCTTCGTAAACGAGCTTCTGGTTGATGGGAGGGCGAACCGGTACGTAGCCGCGTTCGCCGAGGTGCTTGCGCCCTGGGCCTCCTGCGATCGACATGTCGTCACCTTATAGCGAACCTGAACCCGAAATGCAGAGGCGGCGAGATTCAGCGTGTCGCGCTCAGCACATTGCCTCATGCCAATCGATAGGTGGGCCAACCGCGCCCCCGCGGACATCTGCCCCACAACTTTTAGACGAAACCGCCGACTTTCTGGGTTGGTGGTGCACTGTTAAGAACTTGTCGTGAGAGAGGTGTAACGGCGTAACAGCCCTGTTCTGCCCTGGAAATCAGCGGTTCTTGAAGCGGATGCAGGCCGAAATCTGTTACACCTCACGGGTGTCGACCTCGCGCCCTAGGTGTAACGCGGGAGATCTCGTCCCGGCTTTCGATCGCGAATCGGGGGCCCCGCCGGCAACGTCGGGCTTCCGCGCTCGGGTGCCCGCGTCGGCTATGGGGCGGTCCGCCGATACCGCGGATCGCACGGCGGCCGCGCCGAGCTGGATCTGCTGCGGCGCCTAGCCAGGTACCTCTTCCCGGGAGTTGGGGGGTTGCTTCTAACGTTGGTGCGATTCCAGCAGTGGCCGGGGCGAAAGGTGTAACGGTGTAACAGCGTGCGTCGCACGGACGTGTACACATTTGTGTCACACCGGCGTAGACTCGATACATGTCGATCGCATCCTCGTTCTCCGTCCTCCCGAGCCGGGAGATCCGCACCGAGCTGCCCAAGGCGCTCGAGCGGTTCCGGCAGGACGGTATCGCTGCGGCGCCGATCGTGTTCGGCGCGCACCGTAAGCCGGAGGCGGTCGTGATCCCCTTCGAGCTCTACGCCTCGTTGCTGCCGCTTATCGAGGATCTCGAGATCGCGCAGATCGTTCGCGAGCGCACCGCCGCCGGGCCGGCCACGCCCCTCGACGAGACGGCGGCCAAGCTCGGCATCGACCTGGGCTCGCTCTGACCCGTGCCGCTGCAACTGACGAAGGCCCAGGGGTTCGAGGCTGATCTCTTCGCCTTGCCGTCTCGCGAGCTCATGGAGCGGGTGCTCACGCTGCTCGTCGAGGTGTCCAAGGGCACGTTGACCGGGCAGCCGCTCGAGGAGCTGGTCGCGACCGGAGATCTCAGCGACTGCCGCAAGATCTACTTCGACGTCGACAACAATCAGAAGCCGCGGTACCGGCTGGTCTACCGGCTCACGCCGAGCGAGATCCGTGCAGTTGCCGTCGAGGCTGTCGCGGTTGGAGAGCGGCGCAACCTTGACGCCTACGTGCGTGCCGCGAGGAATCTCGGCCGGCTTCCCGGCGTCTGAGCTGCCGGCGGGATCTCAGGCGAGCAGGAACCAGCCGGCGCTCAGCAGGGTGCCGGCAATGAGGTACGGGCCGAAGGGCAGGCGTCGCTTGAGCGCGTCGCGGCGGCGCAGCGCGAGGAGCGCGATCGTGTGCGGTGCGGCGAGGACGAAGGCCAGCACGACGGCGACGATCGGCGCCGACCAGCTGAGCCAGCCGAGGTAGAGCGCGAGAGCGCCGGCGAGTTTGACGTCGCCGAAGCCCACTCCCCCGGCCAAGCCCATCGCGAAGAACGCCAGGAAGCCGATCGCGCCGGCGGCCGCTGCGCCGAGCAGCCTAAGCGGATCGGCGGTGGCGATCGCCGCGGCGACCAGGAGCACGCTCAGAGCGGCGTAGAGCGGCAGCACAACGGCGTTAGGCAGCCGGTGCTCCCTCGCGTCGATGTAGGCCGCCCAGAGGCCGCAGGCGGCCACGAGAGCGAACAGGAGTGCGTCTAGCGCCGTCGGTACCCACCCTGCGCCGTAGGGCGTCCCGGCAGCCACCGCGAGGCTCCCACCGGCGATCGCCGCGGCCGCGGCGGCGATCGCCAGCCGCGACCAGGGGGTCGCCGGAGCCTGGGTGGCCGCCGTCATTCTCAGCTGGCTCGGGCGAGCTGACGCACCTCGGCGATCAACTGCTGGGTCTCGGGCTCGGCCTCGTAGCCGTCCTCGAAGGAATCGAGGTAGTCCTCGAGCTGCGTGACGACCCGCTCGACGCCGCGGAGATCCCCCGCCTGGTGCTCGGCGCGGAGAGCGTCCCGCCAGAGGGTCTCGTTGACCGGGTCGACCTGGCGGCCGACCGCAGCCGCGAGCCGGGCGTTGGCGACGTCGCCGGCGCGCAGCGACCTGGTCGCGAGTTCGTGTGCAGCGTCGCCGATCGAGGCGATCATTTCCTGCCGGATCCTCTCGGCCCAGACGTAGTAGCGATCCTTGACCCCGCTGAACGGCTGCCCGTCGACGAGCTTGAGAGCCTGCACGAGGCTCTCCGTCGACGCGGCGCTGGGGTTGTCGCCGACGAGCTCGAGCCAGAGATCCCAGTCGCTGCGCACATCCGCGTGGAGCCGGTAGCCCTCGGCGCCGACGGGCGGCAGATACGGCTCGCCGGCGTCGTTGTTGCCGAGCCACTTGCGGGCCTTGTGGGTGAGCGCGTTCCGGTTGGTCGACGCCTTCGATCCACTCGGGTCCGCCGCCGGCCAGAACGCCTGGTGCACCTCGACGGCGTTGGCGCCGCGGTTGAGGCTCAGGAACGCGACGAGCTCGGTTGCCCTTGCCACGGCCGACCGGTTGACCTCGGAGGTCTTCGGCGTCCGAGGCTCCTCACCACGCGCGCCGTGCAGCGAGACGGTGCCGAGCAGGCGGATGTAGGGGGCGTCGGGCTGGGGCACCTCAGCCTCCACAACATCCGCCGGCGCCGGCACGACCTGGTGCTCGTCGACGTTGGCGGCTGTCGGCTCACCGTCGACGTCCTCGGCGATCGCCGCGGCGGGCTCGACATGGTCGATCGACTCGACCTTGGGTGCGCGCGATGCGAACGACTCGGGAGGCAGCAGGCGACGCAGCTCGTCCTTCCAGCTCTCGTCGTCAAGTTCCTCGAGGGGCGGCACCGCGGCGAGGCCGGACGCTGCCGGCGCGTGGGCCGTGACAGGTGCCTCGAGAGTGACGGACGGGATCTCGGAGAGATCGAGCTCGCGCTCGAACACTGCGGGACCGTCGACGGCGTCGGCATCGGTGGCGCGCAGCAACTCGAGGATCTTCGAGTACTCGCTCTGATCGAGCAGCTGCGGCGTCAACTGCAGGCCGAGCGGCTGCAGGGTGGCGGTGTGATCGTCTCCAAGCTCGAGGGACCAGTCGCCTACCAGGTGGCCGGCCGTCACCGACGCGATGCCGACACGGGGAAGCCTGGTGACGAGCTCAGCGAGCTCGGCGCGGAGCTCTTCCGACGGCAGTTCGCCGAGGATGACGATCTCCGGGATCCAGGCATCGGCGTCCGGGGTGAGCGAGCGGGCCTCCTCGATCGTGGCGACGTTGAGCGAGGCGAGGGCCTCCTCGGTGGCCTTGGCCTGACCGCGGAGGTTTCGCACGAGCGTCTCGACGTCGTCGACGTGCCGGATGCGGCCGGTGTCGAGCGCGGTGGGCAGGCCCTCGGCGACACCCACGAGGGTGATCTGCAGATCCTCGGCCCACTGGCTGGTCGCGAGTTCGACCGCGAGGGCGGTCAGGGCCGCGGTGCGGGTCTCTTTGGAGCCTGACAGGTTGAGCGCGCCGAGGTGCTCGAGATCGACGAGGATGTGCCCCTCGCTGGCGTCCTGGCCCAGGGTGACCAGCGCCGGGTACGGGGCGCTGGGGATTCGCTCGAGCGCGGGCAGTTCTTCCGGGTCCACGATCCACGCCATGCGGTCGTCGGAGACGGCGACGAACGGTGCAGGCAGGTCGGTGGGCACGTCGATGTAGATCGAGATCTCTGTCGCGGCGAGCCGCACGGCGTAGATCGGCGGGAGCACGGTGTCGGTGCTCTGTGCCCATGCGGCGATGTGCCGCAGCGCGTGGTCGACGTCGTCCATGCCCATCGGGTTCTCGACGGTGCGCAGCTCGAGCTCCATCGGCGTGATCTCTTCGCTGGGCATGCTGATTCGTTGCCCAGGCTTGCGACGTCGACGCTGCTTGACCCGGCGGATGCCGAGCACGGTGAGCAGCCCAGCCGCGAGGAAGCCGGAGATCCCGCCGGCGGTGAAGCCCACCAGGAAGCTCGAGTCGTCCCAGGCGGCGTCGTCGGCGTCGTCGACGTCGCCAGCGGCCGGCGCGGCATCTTCCTGATGTCCGCTCGTCGCGCTCTCCCCCGACGTCGACGAGATCCCGACGCCGGCGAGGTCGCCCGATTCCTCGGCGCCCGATGCTCCCGCCAGGCCGGCACCCGTGCCGCCGGCCCCGGCTCCCGCTTCGGCGGTCGATGTCTCCTCGTCGACGTCGGCGGCCGCGTCAGGTTGCGGTGTAACCGGAGCAGTCTCGGGTGCGACCGCAGCTGGCGCCGGCGCTGCCGGAGCGGCGACCGGGACGTTGACCTGCCAGCCGGGGTAGATCAGGTTGGGGTCAGTGAGGTAGCGGCCGTCGGGCTGCTGGTCGTTCTTCGTGGCCTCGTAGATCTCGGGGTAGCGGTTGCCGTCACCGAGTTCCTGCTCCGCGATGTCCCAGAGCGTGTCGCCGGGCACGATCGTGCGCTCGACCTCGGTAGGTGCCGGCGGGGTCTCGGCGACCGGAGCTGGCGGCGTCTCGGCGACCTTCTGGAATGCCTCGGCAGTTGCGTGCCCCTGCTGCGCGCCGGCGGCCGCGGCGACGGTGGTCTGCGAGTCATGCAGCTCGAGCGCCGTCGCTGACGTCGCTGGACCGCCGATCACGCTGGCGCCGGTGAAGAGCACTAGCACCGCGGCGATGAGGACGGCGGCGCTGTGCTGCGGAACGATGCCCGGCAGACGAGGCGCACGGATCCCGCGGATCTGCGCTGGAAGTTCGACCAGGACGCCGGCGGCGAACAACGCCCACGCGATCCACGCGATGATCGGCAGCAGCGACCCGATGAGGAACTCTCCCCCGAAATCGGGCATCGTGGCGACGCGCTGCAGCTCCTCGAGCGTGGGCAGCGGGTTGCCGGCGAGTAGCACCAGGGCGGTAGGCACCCCGGCCAGCAGCACGACCAGCAGCAGCAGCGAGCCGATGCCGGCGACGAACTTCCTCATGATGGGTTCCTTTCTCAGCCGTCTTCGCCGTTGACGGTGTTGCCGTTGACGACGACGGATTGGAGCTCGCCGATCTCTACCGTCGACTGGCTCGTCGCGGTGAGCGGGATCGTCCCGCCCTGGCCTCCACCGTTCCACGTCACCGACCACTGACTCGTGGCGGTTACGGTGTAGCGGCCGGCCGGCTGGTCGTCGGAGGTCTGGCTGTAGCGGTAGCCGCAGGTCGGAGAGTCGACGGCACCGTAGGCGACCACGAACGGGGTGCCGGCGTTGCCGCACGCGACCGTCTGACCGTCCCCCATGTTCCACAGGATCGAGGTGACTCGAGCAGTCGCCGTGATCGTCACACCGCCGAGGGTGGCGGTCTCGGTGTACGGGCCGAAGGTGAGTGGCTGCGGGTTGTTCACCCACATCCAGATCGGCACCCCGACATAGCTCTGAGCGCCCGGGATGTTCGGGTCGGGGGCGAAGCCGATCTCGACGCCGCGGATTTGGAAGGTCCGCACCAGCATGTACGCGGCCTGCGCCGGCGTCAGCTGATTGATCCCGGGAGGCGGCACGTCAGACCAGAACGTCGCACCCCACGGGTCGCGGCAGATGCCGTCGGTCGCAGGGTCACAGCGAAGTGGCCCCGTGTATGGGTTGCAGTTGTACCAGGCGCCCGTCGGCGCTCCCCCGGCTCTCGGTGGCTCCTGGGGATTCTGGATGCTGACATAGCACTGCCGGCCGTTGCTCCAATAGGTTCCGGGGCCGTCGGTGCACGGGATCTCGACCGTGCCGACGGTGCCCTTCTCGTAGAGGCACTGCGATGGTCCGGGAGTGAACCCGCTGGGGTCGGGGTTGTGCGGCGGGTCCGGTGGCGCGGGCTGCTCGATGACGATGTAGCACTCACCGGTCACCGGGTCGCAAACCGTGTAGTCGGCTCGCGCCACTTCGGAGGTGACGACGACGAGCCCGATGCTGAGGAGCGCGACGGCGATCGCCGCGATCCACCGCCTCAGCACGTCTCCCCCGTTGCCAAGACATCGCTTACCAACCACAGCTCGCGAGTGGGTTCCCAAATGACGCGGAACTCGAGCACATTGCGCAGCTCGGCAGGTTGCTGTGCGGGCGTGCCGTCTTCCTCGAAGACCTTGTATCCGCTGCCGTCCTGGCATCCAGTGACGCTTACGGATCCGAACGGGATCGCGACACCTTCGCCCTCGAGTGTGGTGGCGTACGAATCGGTGGGATCGAACGACAGTTGTCCCTCTGTCGTCCAGTTCAGTTCCACCACCCGGTTGGCGCTCTCGACGGCGATTTGCAGTGCGTTGCCGCTGGCTACCTCCTCAAGCGCGGCGACGTCCGTGCCACCGTCCGCGTTCACCTCACCACGCACGTACAGGTAGTCGTCGATCGCGAGCTCGGCGGCGTCGATCGCTTCGGACTCGGACTCGGGCTGAGGGTCGGTCGTCGGGGTGGGCGTAGGCGTGGCCGTCTCGGTGGTGGTCGGGGTGGGCGTGGGCTCGGGGACACAGCCGGTCAGCACGAGCGCACTGGCGGCTACGGTCGCGGCGAGGGCGATCGTGAGGCGGTAGCGGTGGGTCGTGGTCATGGTGCTGTTTCCTTACTCGGTGATGAGCTGGGCGGATGCCGAGCCGGTTCCGGTCAATGAGTTGATGCCGACGAGGCTTACGAACCTGGTCGTGTAGGTGGTCTCGACTTCGACGCTAACGACCTGACCGCTCACGGTTACCGTTCCGGTGACGCCGGCGGCAGCGAGGTACTGCTCGGCCGCGGTCTGTGCCTCGGCGGCGTTGAGCGCTGTGGCGCCGACCAGGACGGTGTCGCCGTTGATGGAGTTGACGGCGGTGCGGGCTGCGTTGGCGGCGATCTGTTCGGCTTGCGAGTCGGCCGAGTACTTGCCGGCGCTGTCGACGACCAGGCCGATGACGACGACGAGCACGACGACGACGACGAGGAGGAAGGCGCTCAGTGAGCCCTCTTCCTCGCGGAGGCGATCGCGGATGCGGCGAAGGGTGGTCATGGCCGCTCCCGATACGGATCAACCGGCGAGGTGCCGGTGGCGGTGACGGTGTAGGTGCCCGGCAGTCCCGGAAGGGCGATGTCGGAGAGGTTGAGGGTGCAGGTCACTGTGGTGGTGACGTTGCCGATCGTGCCCAGGGGTGAGGTGAGCCCGGAGGGGTCAACGCTGATCTGCAGGTTGACGCACTCGAGGCCGGCCAGCGTGATCGAGCCGTTCGCGGCGTTGGTCGCGTTGCTTGTTGCAGTGCTGACGGTGCGCGAGAGGGAGGCGTTGCGGGCGGCGGCGTTGGCCGCGTCCTGCACGGTGATCGTGGCGAGCGAGATTCGTCCGCAGGCGATCAGGAAGAGGGCGAAGCCGAGCATGATCGGGGCGAGGATCACGAGCTCGGCCGAGAGGGAGCCCTGTTCGCGATCGCGCAGGCGGACGAGAGTGCGGCGGATGCTTCGCATCTAGTCCACCCACCTCTCGACGGGGCCGGTCGATGTGCGCTCGACCTCGGTGCCGAACCAGTCAGGGATGAGCGTGAGGGACTCCCCCGTGACGGTGACGGTAACCTCGGTCGCGGTCCGGGTGACGGTGACGGTGGGGTTGAGGAGACTGTTCTGCCCCTCGAGGAAGTCGTAGCCGGCGGTGGTGCCGGTGCCGGAGGTGCCGTCATAGGAGCGGGCCTCGTTGTAGGCGGCGTTCGCTGCGGCCTGAGCGATGTTGCCGGCGTCGAACCAGATCGCCCCCTGCAGTACGGCGAAGAACATCGCCGCGAAGACGGGGAACACGAGCACCATCTCCACCGAGGAGTCGCCACGCTCGCGCCCACCCTGCTCGATGAACTTCTCGAGCAGGGTGGGGCGGCGAGTCAGCGGTCGGCGGAGCATGGAGAGGTTGCCTAGGTTCCGAGCTCGCCGATGCGGCCCGCGAACCAGCCGTTGACCGCAGCGACGACGATGAGGGCGATCGCGATGACCGCGAGGATGACGAGGATCCAGCTCACCAGCTGGTCTCCTGCCTCTGCTCGAGCGCGGAGGTTGTCGTAGCCGTGGCGCAGCCGCCGGGCGGCTGCCTTGCTGAGGGTCTTCATAGGTGGTGCTCCAATCCCTGACTTGGTGGTGCTCTTGATTTTGTATAGGTGCGTGTTTCGGTCTGCCGCGGACATCACCCGCTGACGAGTGTGAGAAGGAGCGGCGTCAGGATGATGCCGCAGAAGACGAAGGCGAGAGCAGCGAGCGGAATAGAGGTCATTCGCTCGCTCACCTCGTTGGCTCGCGTCTGTTCGTTATTGAGAAGTTGCACGCGGAGGGATCGACCCCGCTGGCGGAGTGTTTCATATATGGAAGCACCGGCTTCGCCCGAAAGTCGAATGATCTTTGCGACGTCGGCGAGCTCGGGGACGCTGATCTCCTCTGCGAAGGCGTTGAGCGCATCCCACGGCGGCACGCCGGCATACCGAGCGCGGGTGAGTTCCTGGCGGATCCGAACGAAGACCCACGATCGACCGACTGCGGCGGCCGTCTCGAGCGCGTGACCGGCGGGCGCGCCACGCTTGCGCTCGGCTGCGACGAGTTCGAGGTAGACGGCGACCGCTCGGGAGAACTCCTCGCGAGCCTCCCCCGACTTCACCTTGAGGTCCCGATCCGGCGCGAACCAGAAGACGACCGCGAGAGGGATCCCGATTAGCGCCGGGATGTACAGCGGCAAGAAGCCGAGTACTTGAGCGAGGAGACCGATGACGAAGGGGGCGAGTAGGCCGATGAGCGCGTACCGGGCCTTCTGGTACAGGAAGGTGTTGACCGGCATCCCGACGAGGGCGAGATCCTTGGTGGGGATCGCGAATCCGGGCAGTTCCGGGAGCCGTGAGTGCACCCAGGAGCCAACCCGCTCCTCGACGTCGCCCTGCTGGGACGTGGCGGTCGTCAAGGTGGTGGTGCCGAGTCGAGCGACAGCGTCCGCGAGTCTGGGCTGTCGCGGGAGCAGCTGCGCCACGATGAGTGTGAGTCCGAGGCCGGCGAGAACGCCGGGGACGAGGATGAGTTGCCACATAGTTAGACCTCCGTTCTGACAGCAGCGGATGAGGTGGCAGTGACGAGCGCAGCACGTCCAACGCGCCACCCTCGGCAGGTCTTGCCCGGGCGGGCGTTGTGGGGTTGCAGCAGATAGGTGATGCCGGCGCCGGCGAGGAGTGCGTGTCGGTCGACGTACACGGCCGTGTTCCGCCCGCACTCAGGGCAGAGCGCGCGCTGCGCCTTTCCCCGCACTCCCCGACCCCTGCTCATGAGCCAGACTCTCGGGCGTTGATGAGGATGCGGGGGGTCGGTCGGCCCGATGCGAAGCTCTTGAGCCACACGAGTACGGCGACATAGATCACGAGCCAGACGGCGAGCAGCATCTGTCCGAGCGGGGTGCCGTAGGGGGCGAAGAATTGGCCGCCGAACGGGATGAGGGCGAGCACGCCGAGGGTGATGTAGGTGATCAGCCGGACGTTCTGCCGGGGCTTGGCTCGGTCGGCCTCGATCTGCCGGCGGGCCTTGACCTCGTCGAAGACGTCGGCGGCGAGATCCTCGAGCGCGGTGGCGAGTCCGGGGCCACGTTCGGTGGAGGCGAGCTTGAGGTGGGCGACCACCAGGTCGCCGGTCGGGTCGGCGAGGTCGTCGGCGAACGCCTGCAGGGCGTCGTGGGTCGCCCAACGCGCATTGATCCTCGCGACGAGCCGGCTGACCGATTCCTGCAGCGGCGCCGGCGTGCTGCTGAGCGAGACGATGATCGCCTGCTCGAGGCCGGCGCCGGCGATGATCAGCCCGGAGAGGCTGCGGGTCCACTGCTCGATCGCCTCGAGGCGTTCGATGTTGGCCGGCTCGGCGCCACGGCCGAGAAGTAGCGGGATGCCGATCGCCGCGGCGGGCACCGCGATGAGAGCGATGAACCAGCCGGTGGCGAACCACAGAAGCACCCCTCCGGCGAGACCAGCGAGGGCGATCAGTTGACGTCGGCGCGTGAACTGGCCGCGCCAGGCGTTGAACCGGCCGCGAAGTCGGCTCGGTGGTCGGCCGGCGGCGTTGTCGTCGGTCCTGACCATCCCGAGCACGATGACCATCACGCCGAGCAGTGCGGCCATGACCGTGAGCGCGATCGCGGCAGCCATTACGCCACCGCCCGGAAGATCTTCTCGTCGAGCCCCGCGTTGCGCAGCAGCGCCAGCGTTGCCGGCGTCGGCATCGCGAGGGGAACCTGCTCGCGGGTGATCGGGTCGATGCCGAAGAGGATCGATGCGATCGGTCGCGACTCCTCCCCCGGCTGGATCTCGGCGATCTCGGTGACCTGGCGACGGATCGTGCCGTCCTCCTGCCGGATCTTGCTGATCTGCACGACGAAGTCGATGTGCTGCGCAATCTGCCGGTAGGCGTAGGCGTCGCTGGTGTTCATGTTTCGCTGGGTCAGGGTCGCCATGCGCTCAATCGCGTTCGTTGCTGAGTCGGCGTGGATCGTGCTGAGCGAACCGACGCCGGCCTGCATCGCCTGGAACATCGCGTCGATCTCGCCACCACGTACCTCGCCGACGACGATGCGTTGGGCGTTGAGCCGGAGGGCTTCCTCGAGCAGCTGCACGAGGGTGACCTCGCCTGGCTGGCTTCCGTCGGCCGCCCGCTCCCCCTGCCCGGGTCGGTACTGCAGAGCGGTGACGATCTTGTGCCGATCGCCCATGCGATCGAGGTGGAGCTCGCGTTCCTTCTCGATCGTGACGATCGGCTCGAGCGGATCGATGCTGTTCGACAGGGCACGCACGAGGGTCGTCTTGCCGGCGCCGGGGTGGCCGGAGACGACGATCGACCTGCCGGCGTGAACGGCGGCACCGAGCAGTGCGGACATGGCCGCGGTCATCGTGCCGTGCTTGAGGACCAGGTCATCGAGGGTGATGTCGACGAAGCGGTGGATGCGGATGACGGCCTTCGGTCGCGGGGAGATCGGCGGAGCCACGGCGGCCAGACGTGCGCCGCCCGGAAGATCCATGTCGAGGATCGGGTTGGTCGCGGAGAAGGGTCGCCCGTTCTCTCCCCCGCGGGATGCAAGGAACTGCAGCTCGGCCAGGAGTTCGGCGTCGGAGCCCGCGATCGGTTCGACCTGCTTGAAGGTGCCGTCGGCGTAGTTCACGAAGACGCTGTCGTAGCCAGTGATGTCGATGTTCTCGACGCCCTCTTCGTCGACGAGCGGCTGCAGCCGGCCAAGGCCGAAGAGCGAGTCGAGAACGGCCTTCTGCATCGCCTGGCGGGTGAATTCGTTCCATGCGCTGCTGTCGCCGACCGTGCGCACGATGCCCTCGACGTGTCGGTCGATGACTTCCTTGATGTGGGCCCTCGCTAGTTCCACACGCCGAGCCTCGGTCTGGTTCGGGTTGGCCTCGAGGGAGGCGGTGAGCAGGTTGGATACCTCGGTCCGCAGCACCGCGACGGTCGACCAGTCGATCGCGGGGAGTCGAGCCGGCTCCTGGGTACGCGGGACGGGGGCCACGAAGTGCTCCTCCTCCACCGCCGGCACCGCAGGCTGCTGCGCTGCGGCGAGGAGGTGAGCTCCCGGGCCGCGCGGCGCCGGCGGCACCAGACTCGGCGGGACCGACGTCGGATCCGATGCGGGACCGTTGAAGTACGGAAGTCTCGTGAAGTCGCGCTCGTCGGTCACGCCGTCACCTCCTGGGTGGTGGTCGAGCTGGTAGGACGGAGACCGAGCTTCTCGGCTCGTTCGGTGATCCGCTGGGTCGTGGTGGAGAGCGCTGCACGCAGCTCGCGGATGTAGTTGCTCTTCTCGAAGCGCGAGGGCGTCATCGCACCGTTGCCGTAGACGGCGGCGGAGCGGATGTCGTGGCCGAGCTCGCCGATGACTGGCACGCCGAGCAGTTGGTAGAGCTCTTGCCCCGAGTAGTTGAACAGCGGCGACGGCGCGGCGATCGTCCACAGTCCGAGGGTGTCTTCCCTGCCGGCAAGGCGCAGGGTGTTGCGGACCTCACCGATCTGGGCGGCCGCGGCCGCGGCTTCGGTGAGGACCGGCCGCAGGACGATCACGACTGCATCGGCTACCTGCAGCAGGGGGCTCCTCGGATCGTTGGGCGCGAGGCGACCGAGGTCGATCAGCACGTCGGTCCCTGCTCCTTCAAGACTTCCGATCGTTGTCGCAAGCGCACCCCACAGTGAGGTCGTCCCGAGGCCGGCCGCCGGGTTGCTGAACCCCGGAACGAAGTAGCGCTCGGGAGCGAGCAGGATCGACTCACCGACGAGCGCTTGCGGGCTGAGCTCGCCGCGCTGTTGGGTCAGTGAGAGCGGCGTCAGACCCTTTGAGTGATCGACCTGACCGCGCATGAGTCCAGGGAGAACCCCACTGGGCTTCGACGTGTCCGCCTCGAGGAGCAGCGCGGGACGGTGCCAGTTGTAGGCGGCGCCGACGGCGGAAGTGGTGACGCCCGGCGCGCCCGAGAAACTCGCCAACGCGATCACCGACATGTCAGTTGCCTCCCGCGTCGACGATGAGCGCGATGCGTCCGGTGGCAGCACGAGCGGCGATGTCAGCAGCGCGGCTCTCCGGCACGATCAGATCCACGATCGTTTGGCTCGTGGCCTCGTCGAACCTGGTGGTGAAGACAACCGCCTCGAAGGTCGCCGGCGTCGTCGCCGGCGGCTCACCCTGGGAGACTGGCGTCTCGACAATCCGCACGACGTCACCGGCGGCGAGCGGATAGCTCGGGAGTTGCGAGGTGTTCAATGCGACACCGACGATCGACTCGCCATTCTCAATCGCGATCGCTTCCCCGACGTTGCCCGAGGTCACGATTGAGCCTGCGGGGATGTCGACGAGCGCGATCTGCCCGACCACGCTCTGCGACTGTGAGGCGGTGAACGCATCGAGGTCCTGCCCGCCGGCGACCTCGATGGTGGTGAGGTCCTCGGCGGTGATCTCTTCACCTCGAGCGACCGCTGTGTCGGTGACGAGCACGGTCTCGGTGTCGCTGACGCCTTGGATGAGATACCAGCTGGTGAGGCCGCCGATGATGACCAAAGCCACCCCGAGCGCGATCAGCGCGGGACGCCGGCGCCCCTTTGTAGGGGGCGGCGTTGTTGGGCGGGCGGGCACCTCCCCGCCGCGGCTTCCACGGCGGGGAGTGCTGGTCTCGTCGGCAAGGGTGGTCATGTCTGGCCTTTCACACTCAGTTGGGCAGGTATGCGTCGTACGCGGCGACGAGAAGCACAGTCCGGCTCGGGGCTCCGGCGTCCTGCGCGAGTTGGTCGAGGATGTCCTTGTTCTGCTGGCTGACGCGGATGATGAACGTCTCTTTGGGCTCGTTGTCAGAGGAGCGCGGAACCACCGTCTGAGGGCGGTTGAACAGGCTCTTGCCGGTCGTACCGCCGACATGGACGATCCGTGCCTTGACCAGGTCAGGCAGCCGATCAGCGTTGCTCTCGATCGCGTCGAAAAGGATCGTCGGGTGACTGAGACCCTTGTCCTTCTTGAAGCGTTCGAGCCGCTCCATGAGACTGCGCGGAAGGCTGACCTGGATTGGCTGGTCCGCTTTTCCGGTGGGTGTCGTCTCGGTCGCCTGCGGTGCTGTTGCGGTGGTCACCTTTGACCCCCTCCCTGCCCGACTGCTGCCGGACTTCGGTGTCACCTTCGTTGCGGGGATCGCCTCTTCTTCGACTGCTGGCATCGGCTCCGCGACGACATCAGCCTCGAGATGCTGCTCCGGCGCCGGTTCTTCCGTGGGCTGATCGACGATCGGTGGCACTGCCACCGGCCGCGGGGCGCGGGAGGTGGGTGCCAGCATTCCGCCGAGGTCGGTGGGCTTGAGCTTGTCTGCCAACGAAGCGTGCTGTGCCGGCCGAGCCTGGCCGAGAGGGGCGTCGCTCACGATGCCACCTCCTGCTGCGTCAGCGACTCCTGCTCGGCAAGGTGAGCGAGCAGTTCGTGTGAGAGCTGCAGGTAGTCGCCCGCCACTCCCCCGGCGCTGTCAGCCAGTCGTCGAGGTGCGTCGGTTGTTTCCTCTTCGGTGCGGTCCTTCTTGAGGGCCTTCGTCCACGCGAACCGGTCCTGCCCTTCGGCATCCCTCGCGAGTTCGATCGCTAGCTGGCCTCGACCGCGAGCATCGACGCCGGCAGCCTGCGCGAATCGGATGGTGGAGCTGAACACCGGGGCGACGTCACCCATGATCGCGGCGAGCTTCTCCCGTACCTCCTGCTGCACCCTCTTAGCGGAACTAACCATCGGGAACAGCACCACGCCGAGAACACCCAGTGTCGGGTTCGCCGGCCGGGTCAACACCACCCGCTCGGCCAACTGTGCGAGCCCCTGCAGAGAGCCGTCGTCTGGCTGGGTGGGAATGAGGATCCAGCGAGCAGCGACGAGGGCCTGAGTTTGCAGCACCGCGTCACCAGGTGGGCAGTCCAGGAGTATCACGTCGTAGTCGTCTGAGACCTCCGACAAAGCGACGCCGAGCCGATCGCTCGGGTCCATCCCTCGAGCTGCCTCACCTTGCAGGATGTCGGCGAGCTGCGTGGTCGCCGGGCCAGCCGGCACCGCGTCGAGGTTCTCGCGGATGTTCTTCGCGGGCTTGAGCGGCTTGCTCTGTCCGAGTGAGACGAACAGTGCCATGCCTTCGTCATTGAGGCTGGGGACGTTCCGGTAGCCGAGGTCGTCGCCGAGGTTGCCCTGGGCGTCGAGGTCGACCGTGAGGACGCGATAACCGGCTGCGGCGAGGACGCCTGCAACGTTCGCGGTGATGCTCGTCTTGCCGACCCCCCCCTTCCGGTTCATGACCGCAATGACTCTGCGGTTAGCCATGCGCTGGGTGGTCGTCAGCATGACGTCCCCCCCGTGCCAGAGAAGCGAAAGTGTGATAGCTGCATGAATGCAGGTTACCGCTACCGTCGCGCAGGTACAACGCATGACATATACCGGGGTGATGCAACCCTGGTGCAATGTAAGCGTAAGGTAGGCGATAGGTATACGCAAGAAGTACGCGCAATAGAGGTCAGGAACGTATCGCATAGACGCACGTAAGGCGCATGTGTAGCGCAACTGGGAATAACACAGGCTGCCAACTGATAGCAACGGACGCGCGAGGGTGACGCAAGGTGAACGCGCAATAGAAGCCAGTGAAGCGCAATGATTACGACTGAGGAATGACAGGCCCACGCAAGCATGGCACAGCGGGGTATGGCGCTCAGGCGGGCCGAGGGGGTCGGGCGGTAGAACAGGTCCCGGACAAGCTCAACGGCCCTCAGGGGGGCGCTGAGGGCCGTTGAGAGTGTGATTCGGTCGATGGGGGAGGGGCTACCAGCGACCGAAGGTCTCGATGTGGGAACGAACGGCCGAGACGAGCTTGGTGCGGATCCGCCAGACGCGCTTGATGAGAGTCGCGGGGGAGACGTCGAGCTGCGCGGCAAGGTCGGCGCGCTCCTCTTGCTCTCCGAGGTCGAACCGAGCGAGTAGCGATACCTCGTCGCGGGTGAGAGCATCCGACTCGACAGCCCAGCTGAGTAGCATGACGAGCTCCTCGTAAGAAGAGTCACCCCAAGCGGGCTCTGAGGACTCAGCAACGGCCTCACGGTCGGCGAGGGATTGGAGCACCGCTTCATCGCCGATGGAGAGCTCGGGTTGCTCAGTGAGGTAGGTGCCGTACTCCTTCGTAATGAGCGCGAGTGCATTGAGGGCAAGGTTGCCGCTCACGGACTGGGCCCGGCGCAAAGGGTAGGTACGGATCGCCTCCCACATCGCTTCGAGGGATGCCTGCTGCCGTTCCGTGATTGACATCCGGCGGGCGGTGAAGCCGGTGCAGCGGCTCGTGAAGTGGGCAACCTTGGGGAGCATGAGCTGCAGGACGAGTCGGCCGGCGAGTTCATGCCCCTTGTGCTCGAGGCTGAGGAGCTCGTGCAGCGCAGCGTCGGCGGCGACCTTAGGAAGGTTGTGGATCTCCGCCTCGAGTTCGCCGGCCAAGCGGAAACCGAGACTGCCGAAGTCGGCGCCTCGGTTGGCGTGGCGGCGATCCCACTCGGCGACGACTCCGCCGAGCACCCCGGTCGCGAGGTCTGTGCGGTAGCTGGTGAACGTGGTTGAAGTCATGACGAGCCCCCTCGGTAGATGACGGGGTCGACGTTCCTCAGCCGCTCTGGTGTGACTTCTTGATCGCGTGGAGGCTCTCGCGCGTGGGCACCATGAAACCCGCTCTTGATCAGGGACGAAAACTCCTGATCAGAGGGGACTTCGCAGCGGCTTGAAAAGAGACGAAAAAAAGTGTGGTGCAAGGTGTCCGCCAGGTCAGTGCAAGCCCACCTATTCCCCTGCAGACGGCCGAGCAGTGCCGTCGTCCAGCAGAGGGAAAGGCGTCGAAGTGACCAGTGGCGGACCTGCCGACCAGCAGTGGGAACAGTTCGTGTCGGACGCGGCCGCGGCCTTGCCCGCGCTCGATGAGCTGCACGAAACCGTGCCGGCATTCGTCGAGGCGCCGTTCGACATCGAGGCCCAGCGCCGCCTTCGCGAGTTTCTCGAATCCGACGGTCTGAGCCGCGCTACCGCGGCGGCACACCGGATCGTCACTGGGCCGGCGCCGCTGGCAGAAGGAGCCTGACATGGGACTGTTCGGAAAGAAGACGAAGACCGACCCGGTAGGGGAGGGCAGCAGCTGGACGGCCGGCCGCAACCTCGGCGGCCGCGCGATCGCCGTTGGGCTGTTCGCAGCGATCGCCTGTGGACCTGTCGCGCTTGTCGCGTTCGCCTCTCAGCCCGAGACCGTTGTCGCAGCGCCTGAAACGCAGGCAGCCGCGCTGCCCGCCGCACAGCAGGCAGCCGGCGACTACGCCCTCGGCTACGTGGGGGCCTGGCTTGGAGCATCCCGCGACGACACAGTCGAACTCGAGGAGTACATCGACGCCGCCTCAGTCCGAGAGATCTCGACCACCCCCTGGGAGTACCGAGACCTCGCGATTGCCTCCCTGTCCCCGGCCGAGGGGAGCACCCTCATCACCGTCGTAGTCGGGGCCAGCGTGCGAGAGCTCACAACGGACGATGAGGGCGGCAATGGAGAGGCGTGGCCGCGCCGCTACTTCCAGGTCGTCGTCAACGTCTCAGACGGCGGCGCGCTCGGCGTCGTGGGCCTGCCGGCACCCATCGCACCGCCGACGCCGGCAGACGACACCGTCGAACTCGAGTACCCCGCCCGCCTGGACAACTCCACCCCGGTGGCCGAGAGCGTCCTCGCCTTCCTCAACGCCTACCTCGCCGGCTCGGGAGACATCACCCGAGTGAGCACACCGGGCACTGACTTCGCAGCGCTGGATCCCGCCCCGTACGTGTCGATCGACCTGGTCGACCTCATCGCCGAGATCGAGCCAGCAGCCAATCCGGGCGACGGCGACACCGTCCGGGTCCTGGCGAGCGTCACCCTCGCCAACGTCTACGACCAGCGGCTCTCCGCCACCTATGCGCTCACGTTGACCGCCCGCGACTCCCGCTGGGAGATCAGCGCCATCGACCTCGCCCCACTGCAGCCCACCGCCGCCGACGAGGACCCCGCACCGAGCTCGACCCCGTCGCCGACCGGCGACGGACCCAACTGAAAGGAAACCCACCCATGTTCGACTGGATCAACGGACTCCTGGCTGACGCGCAGACCACCCTGCGCACCTTCGTCATCCTGGCGTGCATCGTCGTGTTCCTCGTGGTCGCGATCAGCACCCGATTCGCGATCGGCAAGACCATCATCACCGGGCTCATCGCCGGGTTCGTCATCTGGCTCGCCGCATCCGGTGGCCTCAACTGGATCTCCGACCGAGTCGGTGACGAGGCGGCTCTGCCGGCGCCGACCACGATCGAACTCGTCGAGGGCGCCTGACCCGACATGAGCGAGATCCAGGAGTTCGAGACCGCCCGGTTCTACACCCGGTCGCGGAAGTTCCCGAAGGTAATCGGGCGCTTCCACGACGGAACGAAGATCCCGGGCGGCCCCTACACCGTCGCGCAGGTGGTGATCGGCGGCGCCGTCGCGTTCGTGGCGATCACCACCCGCGGCGCGTGGGGGAGTGGCTCGATCCTCTTGGACCTGCCGCTTTCCCTCGCGATCGCCTGGGGCGCCGCGTGGGGCGCTGGCCGCATCCCCGCAACTCGCCGCAACCTGCTCACCGTCATCATCGGAGCGTTCAGCGCAGCCTTCCAGCCGGCAGCGGGCCGGTACCGCGAGCGGCCGCTGCGCCTCAACAAGCCCCACCAGGCGGCCGGCAAGGTCGCGATCGCTCTGGCCGCCCCGGTGGCACCTTCTGTCGCCGCGCCGTCACCACTGACGCCGCCGGCGGAGACCGCCTCCGTTGAACCCGTCAAGCCCACCCCTGCCCGTGAACTCGAGGCCGCGCCCGCTCAGCGGACCGTCGCCGTGACCGCCGTCGAGCGTCTGCTGCAGCAGAGCCGCACCAAGTAAGGACCCCACCATGCGCATTCCCGCAACCGCGATGACCAACCACCTCATGTGGACGCGCTCCGGCGTCGTCTGGGCCACTTGGCGCCTGCAGGGCCTCGCCTACGGCTACGGCACCGGAGATATGAAAGCGCTCGTCCGAGGCCACCACCAGGCGCTCTTCCAAGGTCTCAAGGGCGAGGCGCTGCTGCTCGGCCTGTGCGCAGAGCTCGACCCGGTCTCGATCGTCGAGCGGATGCTCGAGGGCGTCAACATCTCCGAGCACCCCGAATGGGCCGAGGAGGTCGCTCTCACCCTCGACTCGCTCGAGCAGGTCCCCCTCGGGACCCGCGCCTACTGGCTGAGCGTGCCGTTGGCTGCCGGCAGCATCAAGAACCGCACCCTGTCGGCGCTGAGGGCCGCCGACACTCAACTGCGCGACACCCTCGCCCTGCCCCGTCAGCTGCCCACCAAGGCGGAGATCGATGCGGCGATGCGGGTCGCGCTCGACATCGAGGAGCGCATCCCGGCCGTCTTCAAGCCCGCTCGAGCGACCGCGGCCGAGCAGGTCTGGATCGCCCTGCACTCGCAGCACCGCGGCCTCGCCGTCGACGCGACCGCTCCGGTGCCGGCGTCACAGACGTCGCCCTCGAGCTTCAACAAGGACTCGCTGCAGCTCTCCGACTTCCAGCTGCCCGCGGCGATGCCGAACCCGTGGCTCGACGAGGGCGGTCAGTCCGACCTCGGAAAGAACTCGCCGCAGCTGCTCAACCCCTTCCGCCGCCGGTACCTCAAGGTCCAGAGCCCTCACTCCGACGCAGCGTCGTACCAGGTGGTCCAGGCCCTCGTCGGCGCCCCGCGCGCCGGGTGGGCGGTGCCCGGGGTCGAATGGATCTCCCACGTCGAGCAGTTCAACATCGACGTCGACTGGGCGCTGCGCCTCACTGTGTCGCCGGCGGAGGATGTCAAGCGCCGCAACAAGCGCGCCGAGGCGAGTCTCAAAGACCAGTACGAGCAGCAGGAGGGCACCCCGAGCATCACCGGCGGCGGCTCCGACCTGGCGGAGGTCGCGGAGAACCTCGCGGCGTTCCACGCGGCCCTGAACCGCTCCGACAAGGAGGTCGAGGTGCAGGCCACGATCCTCTTCGCCGTCGGCGCCGACACCCCGGATCTGGCCAAGCAAAAGGCACAGTTCATCGCCGACGACTACAAGCGCTCCGAGTTCCTGCTCGAGGCGCCGTTGGGTGGTCAGGAGGAGCTCTGGTGGGCCATGCAGCCCGGCAGCCCCACCACCCGCCTGGTGCGCGAGCTCACGCAGATCACGACAGGTCGCGACTTCGCCTCCGCCGTTCCGATGGTCGTCACCGAGCTCGGTGACGAGAAGGGCGCCCGGTTCGGGGAGAACATCACCAGCGGCCGCCGCACGCCGATCCTGCGCGACCTCTACGGCAACATCGAAGCCGATGCCTCCGGTTCGTTCGGCGTCGTCGCCGAGCTCGGCGCCGGCAAGTCGGTCCTGCTCAAGTGCGAGGCGGGCGACACGATCGACCGAGGCGGCCGCCTGGTGGCGATCGACCGGACGGAGAGCACCGAGTACGCCACCTTCGCCCGCAGCCTGGTCGCCGACCGCACCACGATCGTCGATCTGCTCAACCCGAGCTACTCGCTCGACCCTCTGCGCGTCTTCGGGCCGCGCCTGGGCGCTCGGATGGTGCAGTCGCTGTTCGCGGTCATGCTGGGCGTCAAAGCCCGCGACAGCCGCGGTGTTGCTCTCTCGCGGCTGCTGGAACCCGACTACGTCGCAGCCCACGGCATCACCAGCCTCGGGCGCATGCTGGCCCACCTCCGCGAGCTCAACGGCACCGCCGAGGTCGACGAACTCCTCGGCCTCATCGGGCTGATCGCCTCGAAGGATCTCGGCGAGGTGCTCTTCAACGACGGCCTGCCGGCCCTCGAGCTGCAGTCGACCGGCATCGTGTTCCTCACCCACGGCCTGTCGCTGCCCGACCGCACGGAGCTCGAGAACGCCCACTTGTTCGACGAGATGCCGCTCGAGAAGATCTACGGCCGGGCGATGTACACGCTGCTGACGGCGATCGCCCGCGAGGTGTGCTTCGACCGCTCGCAACTGGCACTGTTCCTCGTCGACGAGACGCACCACGTCACGGCGTCCCCCGAGGGGGAGCGCGAGCTCAAGATCTTCCTCCGCGACGGCCGCAAGCACGCCGCTGCCGCCGGGCTTGGCTCGCACGACCCTGCGGACTTCGGCGACGTCGAGACGCGCGGTCTGATCAAGACCCGGTTCGTGATGCGCCAGGGCGACGCGATCCTCGCCCGCCGAGCACTCGACTGGCTGGGCCTCGACGCCGGCGACGACACCAACCTGCACGAGGTCATGCACAACCTCTCGCCGTTCGGACCGGACGGCAGGGTCGCTCCCGAGCGCCGCGGTGAGGGCCTCATGCGGGATGTCCGGGGGCGGATCGGGAAGTTCCGCAAGACCCTCCCCGAGCGGCTCGATCGCCGCGAAGCGGTGCTCTCCACCCCCTCCAAGCCCGGCAGCAGCGACGGTCCTCGGAAGCTGACGGTGGTCTGACCGTGATCGGCTACTACCGCTCCGGCTTCGCGAGCATCGCACGCGTGGCATCCGCCCTTCGTGCGTGGGCGTACGTGCACCCCCGGTGGGCGCGGGTGCTGGCGGTCGTGGCGATCGACATGGTCATCGTGTTCACCGGCAACACCTACGCCTACGCATCCGGCGCCTACGACGCACCCTTCCTCGCGGGCGGGGATCTGCACGACTCCGCCGGGATCCCGGTCGCCAACTACATCGTGCTCCCGTTGGACCGGGGCGACGCCTTCACCCCCGGCAAGATGTTCATCGCCTTCATCGTCGACCCGATGTGGACCGGGCACCTCGGGGTCATCGCCATGCTGCTCGAGCTGTTCGGGTTCGTCCTGTCCTTCGAGTGGGTCGAGTGGATCTCGACCCCGTTCGCCGCTTTCGCCGATCTGCTCGAGCGGGCGCTGGGAGACATCAACTGGATCCCCTTCGCCCTGATGATCTCCGCAGTCGTCGGCGGGCTCACGCTTCTCTCCGGGAAGGTCGCCAAGGGCGGCGTCGAGATGCTGGTCTCGGCGTGCATCGCGGTCATGGCCGCCGGGATCCTCGCCAACCCGATCGCCTCGCTGACCGCCGCCAACGGCGCCCTCGACACCGCGCAGCAGTACGGAGCCGGTCTCGCGGCTGCTGTCGTGAGTGACGACATCAACGCGGCCGACAGCAGCGTCGATGCCGACGACATCATCACCGACGCCGTCACTACCCAGCTCGTCGACATCTTCATCCGCATCCCCGCCCAGACGGTCACCTTCGGCACCGTGCTCACGGGCGACTGCGAAGACCAGTTCGACTCGACCATGATCTCCTCCCCGCCGGTGGCGACCGGAGACAACACCGTCCGCACCGCGGTCAGCAACTGCGACGCCGGCGCCAAGGCGTACGTCGAGAACCCCAACTTCGGCGAGGTCTACACAATGGCGGTCGTCATGGTCGGCAGCGGTTCGCTGTTCGTCTTCGCGATCGCGATCGCGATCTTCTTCTTGATCACCGTGGTGTTCTTCCTCATCGCGGCGTTCAAGACGATGATCAACGTCTACCTCGCGATCCTCCCGGTCTCGCGGTACCCGCTGTGGAAGTCGCTCGGCGACACCTTCATGGGACTCGTCAGCATCGTCGCGATGACCGTGATCATGGCGGCCTATCTCAAGATCGTCGTGGCGATCCTCGAGGTCACCAGCGTCTTCGGGATCGTGATGCAGATGCAGATCGTCAGCCTCTTCATGGTGGTCTTGATTTTCCTGCTCTGGCGCTTCCGTAGGGCCGCCAAGAAGGCCGGCCGCAGCATGGCCGAGCAGCTCAGCAAGCTCGGTATGGGTGCAGGATCCCCATCGCGAGCAGACAGCACGAACCGGCTGCTCAAGATGCAGACCGCCACGGACCTCGCGCGCACGGCGATCAGCTTCATGCCGAAGGGCGGCCGTGCCGCCCCCGTAGCCTCGGTAGCGTCTGTCAAGGAGCTGCCGAAGACGTCGAGCGCCCCCCTGCCGGCACCACAGAGCCAGCACGCACTCTCGGGCGGCGACGCCGCCAGGAAGGCCCTCTCGGGAGGCACCAAAGCCGCGCAGGCGACCGCGACTGTCGTTCGGGTTGCTCGGGCGGCCCCGGGCGGCCCTGGCGCTGTCGCCGGCGCCGCGGCGATCGAGCTCGGGGGAGCGGCTCTGCGTCGGGCGCCCCGTGTGATCGAGGCCAGCGCGACCCGAGCTCCGGACGTGCGCTCGAGGATCGTCGTCGACTCCGCCGGCGTCGGCCACATCGAGCGTCGCAACGCCACCCCAACTCCGCCGCCGACCCGGCCGCAGGCGGCGCTTCCGCCGTCGCCGCGTAGCACGCAGATGCGCCAACTCCTTGCGGGCCCGTCGGGCTCATGAAGAAGTGGCTGATCGGCGGGATCGTCCTGCTGCTGCTGCCGGGGCTCCTGCTCGGTGGCTACGTGCTGCTCATCACCATGACGATCACCTCGGCCGCTGCCGGCAGCGGCGGACAGCCGGGGAGTGCGGGGCAGGCCGTCTACCCGCTCGACCTGCCCCTGAATATGACCGATGACTTCGGTCTGCGCGACTGCCCCGTCTACACCTCCAGTGGCGGCTGCGCCACCAACTCATTCCACGCCGGCATCGACCTGCAGAACCGGTACCCCAACAGCTGCGGGCAGCCCGTCTACGCCGTGCTCCCCGGCGAGGTGACGCTGAGCAACACCCTCTACCTCTCGATCACCCACGCCGACGGCTTTGTCGTCAGCTACCTGCACATGTACAAGTCGGAGCGCCTCGTCGACGTCGGCGATCACGTCCAGGCGGGTCAGCCGATCGGCGCCGTCGGCAGCGTCCCCCCGTCGAGCGGCTGCCACCTCGATCTGCGCATCAACGTCGCCGGCAACAGGAACCCAGCGGTGGCACAGCTGCCGATCCCCGCGAACGCTCCTGGCCCCTGGGTCAACCCCGAGGACTTCATGTCCCTGTTCGGCGTCGAGATCTGCCCGCCCGATAGTTGCCGACGCCTCTACTGAGCCGGGTTCTTCGCCCGCAAGCTTCGCGGCGGTAAACTCGCCGCACCCTTAGAAAAAAGACGAAACGCACTCCGCGGTTCTGGATCTTTCAAGACTCTCGAGGAGGCGATCAAGGTTGTCGGCATCCGACGAGACCGATCCTGACGCCGCCGCCGGCAAGCGGTACAAGCCCCAGGCGTACTACCTGCCGATCGAACTGCACGAGCGCCTCAAGGCCGCGTGGTGGGCGACCCGAGATGAGCCGGAGCCCGATGGGGCCGGTTCCCTGGGCAACAAGGTCGTGCGGCTGTTCGAGATCGAGTGCGAGCGGCTCGAGCAGAAGTTCAACGGCGGCAAGCCGTTCCCGCCGGCGCCGAAGAACGCGCGGGGGATCAGCGGCGAAGGTACGCAGCGACAGCGCGAGTTCATGGAGGAGTACTGGTCGGCGCGGCGCGAGGGCGCTGGCGGCAAGCCCGCCGAGCCACTCGGCTAGTCGTTCACGCGCTGCCCCCTGCCACCTGGACCATAGGCTCGAGCAGCGAGAGGGGGCCCGTCGATGGAGAAACCGCCGTCCCAGCACAAGGGCGGGTGGCTCTACGCCGAGCCCCCGCACAAGCCGGAACTTGACGGGGATCGCGTCGGCAAGTGGCTGGTGTATCTGTCGCGCGAGCACGTCGACGCGCTCTGGGCGGCGGTCAGCAGGGAAGTCGTCGAAGGGCGGCTCGGGGTTTCCGCGAAAGTCTCCACGGGCTCGGGGAACCCGCTCGCCCGCGATGATGCCTCCCACGTCGTCATCGTCTACTGCGCCGACTGGCGCGACATCGCCGAGGTCCGAACGGCTCTCGCTCGTCTGCGCGAGCTCGGCGTCGCGCAGCGGCTCGCATTCAAGCGCGATCGCGATACCCGCGCCCGGAAGTACGTCGTCAAGGGGAACCGCAGCGTCGGAGTGTGGGGGTCAGGCAGCGGCGACACGATCGAGACGAAGTGGGTCGGCGACGGCAAGACCTGGGTGCCGGTCACGGGGGACAACCGATCCGAGGTGATCAGCGAGATCGAAGAGCACGACCGCATCGCGGCGAGCCTGGCGACTCGCTGGCGCGGCGGGTACCCCGCCGAGCTTGATGACGGGTGGGTAGTGCTCGAGGAGCGACCGGGCGGCGGCTACGACGAGCACCGCGTCGCCCACAACGGCGCAGAGGCGTGGTACCGCTTCGGCGAGCTTCACCGAGAAGACGGTCCGGCATTCCTCGACGCCGACGGCACCGGCCAGTGGTGGTTCCTCGGCCGGCGGTACAAGGCTGAGGCCGAGTGGGCCGCGGCGGTGAGGTACCCCGACCAGGCACCGGCCTGCAGTCTGGATTGAACCGGCCTGGTATCGGGGTGATATAGCCCTGGCGGCGGGGGTTCGCTCGCTCCGCATCCGCTTCGCTACACGGGCGAGCGTACTCCTGCTGTCAAGAGGGCGCAAGGCATGCTGCCGACCAAATATGGTCCCGATGTGTCCGCTGCGCCGCCCTTGCGCCACCTATCCGCATCTAGAGGGCACTGGCGATGCCAGTACCACGCAAGGCGGAGGAGCACAGAAGATGACCGGACTCGCAAACCGTGGGCGCACGAACTTCACCACCAACCCCGCCGGCGTGCTCCCGCGCCGGCGGGTGCGTTGGCCGGCGCGAGCACTCGGTGTCGCTGCGGCCGGCGCGATCGCCGTCGGAATCTCGCTCGTCCTCGAGCGGGTTCCTCTTGGGGTCGCCGCGGCCGCGGTGGCCCTGGTGATCGTGATCGCGATCGCAACCTTCGGCATCCGGGAGCATCGTCGCGGCGAGCTGCTCGACGTCGCCACCGAATCGATCCTCCCGATGCTCGGCGCTCGGACCCCGAGTCGCGAGCTCGTGCGTGCCTCGAGGTGGGCCGGCGGGTGGATCGGCATCCCCGGGCGACTTCGGATTCAGTACGCGGCGACCGTCGATGACGGAGATCCCCGCTTCGTCGAGTCGATCCTCGACAACCTGCACCGGCGACTCGGGCCTGAGTACCGCGTGTTGAGGCACACCCCGAAGCGCTGCGTCCTCATGGTCGAGCTCGACCTCCGCGACCCCGAGCGGGAGAGCCCCGAGGTCGTGCGCGCCGAGAAGGTCGCCAAGGAGCTCCTCGGCTCGACAGCGAAGGTGAGCTGCGATCTGGACGACGCCGGCGCGGTCATCGGCATTGATGTCCGGTACGACACCTCGCCGCGACTTTCCCTCGCGTCCTACCGGCAGCGCATCGAGAAGGCGCTGTCGTCGATGCTGCCCGGACGGTGGCGCTCCGAGTGGGACACCGTCCATGACCGGGTTCGGTTCGAGATCCGACCCACGATGCCGTCGATGGTCGCGCATGTTCCCGGCCCGCCGCGGCCGGAGCTCAGCCACCAGAGCTACGACGCCTGCAAGGTCGCGTACTGCGTCGACGAGGACGGCAACGTTCAGTACTGGCAGCCGTCGGTGTCGCCGCACATGCTCATCATCGGCGGCACCGGATCGGGAAAGACCGCAGCTGAGCACACTCTGCTCACCGACCTCGCGCTCTACGGCTGGCGGGTGTGGGTGCTCGACGGAAAGCGGATCGAGTTCGCCGGCTACAAGGACTGGCCCAACGTCGAGCTCGTTGCCTCGAAAGTCGGCGACCAGGTGCGGATGATCCACGCGGCGCACGACCTCATGGAGCAGCGCTACAGCCTGATCGAATCCGGCAAGGCGCGAATCTCCGACTTCGAGCCGCTCGCCCTGATCATCGACGAGTACGCCACCTTCAAGGCCCGGGTGGTGCGCTGGTACAAGACGGTGAAGGCAAAGGGAGACCCGACCCAGCCGCCGGTGTTCGACCTGGTCGCCGATCTCGCCCGACTTGCCCGCACGGCGAAGATCCACATGGTCATCGGCATCCAGCGTCCCGACGTCGACTTCCTCGGCGGCGAGATGCGCGACAACTTCGGCGCGCGCCTCTCGCTCGGCCGCCTGTCACCCCAGGGCGCAAACATGATGTGGGACTCGTTCGCGGTCGGCGTCGCGATCCCACGCAATCAGCGCGGCCGCGGCGTCGCGCTCAACTCGGAGTCGAACCCGGTCGAGGTGCAGACCTTCTACACGCCCGACCCGGCGAAGCTCACGCCGGAGAAGACCGAGGACTGGGCGCTGCTCGAGCAGCTCAAGCCGAAGACCACCAGCTACACCCGGAAGATGATCAAGGAGCCGCGCTCCGAGATCGACTACGACAAGGGCGACATCGAGGAGCCGACCTACAGCCAGTGGGCCTCCGCGCTCATCGTCGGCTACGACCCCGCCGGCGCCCGCGACGCCGACGAGATCCCCGCGCCGGAACTCATCGAGGACGGCCGCGGCCGCGGCGTTCACTTCGAGCCTTCCGACGAGGAGGTGCCAGGTGTCGACGCGATCGCCGACGGGAACCTGTTCGAGGGCTACGGCGAGCCCACGCCGGCGACGATCGCCGAGCTCGGCCCGGGCGACCTGGTGCTCGTCGACGAGAGCCTCGACCTCTGGGGCGTGGTCGAGCAGTGCGAGGTCGACCTGCTCGAGGACGGGTATATGTCGATCGACTACCGCGACCTCGAGAGCGGCGAGCCGAACACGGTCTCGTTCCCCGAAGCCGATCGCGTCTCGGTGCGCCGACCCGACGACGTCAACGCCTAAATAGGCCGTCGCGAGAAAAGACGCTTTCGTCTTTACAGTGTTCCTTATAAGGAATACTCTGGCCGCAGGAAAAAGACGGATCGGTTGTCCGCAGGAGCGGGGAGTCGGCACCTATCTACCGGAGAAGGAAGGGAGTGACATGGCTCAGAACAACGGTGGCGGTGACGTGAGTGACGACACGATCATGCTGTTGCTGCTGCTCACGGGAGCGAGCGGGTTCGGCCTGTTCAGCCTCAGCGCCTTGCTGGCGCCAGTGCAGGACTGGCTCGTCGAGGTCAAGGTCCTCGTTGCCGGCGACAGCGTGATCCTCGGTTGGGGTGAGCAGAACGTCGGCCTCGATCTCGGACGTCTCGTAATCGTCGGCGGGGCCCTGCTGCTCTTTCTAATCCTCGTGGTCGTCGTCGTTCGGAAGCGGATGCGCCGCGATGTGTGACCCGAAGCCGGGCGCCCGCTGCAGCGCGGACACCGCGAAGGAGCTCCGCGAGGCGGAGCGCCGACTCGCGGCCGCTCGCGCTGATCTGGACCGGCACCCGAGCGACCCGTCGGCAACCCGTCGGCTGCAGCAGGCGCAGGAGAAGCTCGCTATCAAGTCCGCTGCCTACGACTCCTCACCTCGAGGGCAGCGCGACCTCGCGGCCGCTATCGCGAACAGTACCGACCCGAACGGCGCCGACGTCGACGAACTCCGCACACGGCTCTACCAGGGTCGAGCCACCCGGATCGGCCAGAAGCGCGCGCTCGCCCGTTCTCGGGGAGAGTCAGTGGATGCCGAGAACCTCGAGACCGAGAAGGCCCTCAACCGACTGCGGCATCCCGACGGCGGCTTCACCCGGCACGCCGACACCGGCCGGGAGGAGACGATCGGCTTCTTCGTCTCGCCCTACCCCGAGCGTGAGCAGGCGATTCCAGTCGACGAACTTCGCCCGATCCACCTGTTGCGGTTCGCCAAAGCCAACGCCGACTTGTTCGCGCAGGAGGGGCACTACATGGGGGCGTGGCACGACCCCGAGACCGGCGTCGTCTCACTCGACGTGTCGGTCAAGACCACCTCGGCCGAGCAGTCCCGATCGCTCGCCGTGCAGCACCAGCAAGTCGCCTTCTACGACGCCCAGATGGGCAGTTCGGTAGAGGTCAGCACCACCGCCCGCGATCGCATCGCGAGCCTGAATGAAGGGAACGAATGATGACCAAGGAGCTCAAGCACCTAGGACCGGGGGAGAGCCCCGACCCGATCAAGGATGTCGCCGCCGCGATTGCCGCGGTCGCCGGCATCAACGGCCACGAGCCCGACGACGCGGAGATCCGCGAACTGCTCGAGGAGCAGGGCGCCGAGGGCACCGAGCAGAACATTGCCGCGGTGCGCGCCGCCGTCAAGGGATGAGGGGAGCGACCGATGGACACCATGACCCGCCCCAACCTCTCGGCCGAGACGATCGAGGAGCTGCGGCAGTTGAACCACGCCGCGGATCCGCCGGCCGCCAACCTCGCTGCCCCGCTCACCGATCCGCGGTGGAGTGATGACGCGCTGTGCGCTCAGACCGACCCCGATGCGTTCTTCCCGGAGAAGGGCGGCGCGACCCGCGATGCCAAGCGTGTGTGCACCTCCTGCGACGTGAAGGCGCAGTGCCTCGCCTACGCGCTGGCTACCGATCAGCGCTTCGGCGTCTGGGGCGGGCTCAGCGAACGGGAACGCCGGCGGTTGAAGGAGGCAGCTAAGAGATGAGCACGCTCGCCCCGTCCCCGGCCAACGTAGTGCTCGACCCGGTCAAGCGTCGTCGGGCGATCGCCTTCGTCACCAAGTTCGTGCACCGATACGAGGTCGAACTCGCGGCGCCGGCCACCACCGAAACAGCGGTCGCCCATCACGCGATCGTGGAGCGCGAGCTCGAGGACTGGCGGCGCCGTCTCGATCGGCTGCGAGTAGCCCGATGACCGACAGCATCCCCACCGCGCCGCTGCCGCAGCTGACCATCCCGGCCAAATACACCGTGCCGGACGATCCGATGGATCTCCTGCAGTGCGAAAGCTGCCAGTGACCAACCGGCCCAATCCGACGAGAATGGCCGCAAGCCGAGGAGAAGTGAGAGCACTATGAGCGACCAGCCCCTAGGGCAGCCCGCGTTCCTCGCCGGCGGCGTCCGGCTCCCAGATCCGCGCCTCGTCGAGCCGCTGTCGGTCTTCCGCGATGCCGAGGGTCAGGCGTGGCAGGCGATGCCCACCTCGGCAGGGGTGGAGTGGAGGCCGCTCATCCTCGTCTCCGACCAAGTCCACGAGATCGGAGTGCAGCGTGTGCAGCGCTGGGGCCGCTACGTCTGGATCATGCTCGCCGTCACCGCGGCAGCAACCATCGCCGCGCTCTACCTGCCGCTGCGGGCCGAGTTCTTCGGCCCCGCGGGCGTGATGGTGCTCCCGTTCGTGCGCCTTCTGATCGTCGGCGTGCCGCTCGTGGTCACGCTGGTCGTCCTGCGCCGGCGCCGCCGCTACTCGCGCGTCGTCGACGACGAGGTCACCCCGACGACGATCAACCTGCCGACAGGCGCCCAGTCATGACATCAGGGCGCGCGGTCGTGCGCACCGGACTGCTGGCCCTCGCGCTCTGCGCGGGGGCCGTCGCTTTCCTCACCGTGATCGGGTTGGTCACCTGGTCGCTCCGAGAGCCGCCGAGGGCCGACATCCTCGGCGCCGGACTGACGGTGATCGGCATTGCTGCGGCGATCGCCGTCGGGGCCGTCCTGCTCGCCCGACGTGGCGGCCGCCCGCCAGTCACCCGTCGCTGAACCGCCGGCGAACCCACTCGGCGGTCACGCCGGCGTCGGCGGCGAGTTCCTTCTCGGAGATCCCGGCGCCGGAGTCGATCAGCTCGAGGGCGATGCGTCGACGTTCGTCCTTCTCGCTCTCGTCGGTGGCATCGAGATCGGCGAGCTGTTCACGGAGCCGCCTGGTTTCCTCGAGGGCGCTCGTGGGGTCCCCGCCTGGCGACCGCTCGCCGGCGCGGATCCCGACCTTGTGCAGGTAAGCGCGCGAGATCCCGGCCGCCTCCACGATGTCGCGGATGGTCGCCCCAGCGGCCGCGGCCGCTGCGGCCGCCTCGAGGCGGCTGGCCTGGGCTGCTCGGCGCTGCTCAGTGCGCGCGGCGAGGCTGTCGCGCAGCTCACGGATCCGTGTGCGCTGGGTGTCGGGCGAGCCCGCCGGAGTGGACCGGCGGGCTCGCGGCTGCTGAGACATGTGCGGGGTTACCCTTCCTGGCTGACGGTGAATCCGAGGCGTTCGAGGGTCTCGGTGACTGCGTGTCCGACGTCGACGAGCACGCCGGAGCGGTTCTGGCCGGCGATGACGGCCGGGCCGTTGATCTCGTCCCACGGCGCCAACCCCACGGCGTAGTGCTGCGTGAGCCGGGTCGCGATGTCGTTCGTCGGGAGGCGGTAAATCTTGCCCTCCTCGTTGATGACCATGACCAGCTCGTCGGCGAGGTCGAGCATCTGGATGTAGCCGCCAACGGCGCCTTGCAGCTGCTCGAGCGACCTGGCGGCGTCGAGCTCGATGACGGTAATCGTGCCTGAGGGATCGATAGCGAGTGCCTTCATTCGGCCTGTCCTTTCGGTATTTAGTAGACCTGACAGACACAAATATAGGCACCGCGTCATGGCGTGTCAACCGACTTGGCCCCGAACATCCTTATAAGGGATACCCTGGCGGCGAGGGCAACACATCCATCGCCGCGCTTCTGCGGATTGGGGGGAACGGTCCTCAGCCAGAGAACTGGCCCCGGGTGAGCTGCATCACCCGGGGCCTTTCTGCTGCGTCGGCGGCACCGGAGAGCGACGGCTAATCCCATGTGGCCTGACCCACGGACTGGGGACGTGAGCACCTAGGCGGTGTTCCATATAAGAGATACTCTCGGCTCTGGTCGGGGGTCCGGTGGTGCTGGGTTCTGCCGGTTTCTCAGGCCGCGGGGGTCTCGCTCAGAGAGCGTCCCCCGGACTAGGGCCAACGGGTCATGTCCTCAGCTGGGCGCCGGTCGGCACCTATTCATCTGCACAGAGGTGCAAGCCCGACAACCCGGAAGGACCCGACCCGAATGACTACCGTTGCCCCCTATCGCGATCGTCCCCAGGTGAGTGTGAGAACGCGACTCATCGCCGGCCTGACGACGCTGCTCGTTCTCGTCCTTGGCGGCACAGCCATAGACGCGATCGCTCCACGCGAAGCGGCTTTCGCCGCCACGCACGGGCCTGGCTACGACATCGGCCAGGGGTTCCTCGGCGCCTACCGAGTCGGCTCGACGAACGTGTACTGCCTCGAGGCGAACAAGGGCGCGCCGCTCGCTGCATCGTCGTACGCCGGCACCTACCCGTGGCACACTCTCGACGCGAACGGGAACGCGCGGCTCAACTGGGCGATCACTGCCTACGGGCAATCCGCAGATCCGAACTGGACCGCCGCGGTCAACATGTTCGTGTGGAGCATCGCCGACCCGGGCGGGTACAACTCGCACGGGCAGTCCGGTGACACCTGGTACATCTATCGAGCACCGTCGTCGGCTCGCCCGGCGATCCTCGCCAACCTCGCGTTTTTGCGTTCGGCCTCCGCTGCGATCTTCGCGGGCACCACGGGTGGGTCCGGGCAGATGACCTTCCAGGTCGACCACCTCAACAACTACGCCGGCACCCTGTCGGTGACTCTCAGCCCCAGCAACGCCACCGGCTCGATCTCGCTCACCAACGGAGTCTTCCTCGCCACGGACTCGTCGACCATCGCCGGCGTCACCAATGGCGCGTCGTTGCAGATCCGGGGCGTGGCGCCGGAGAACGGCGGCCCGTACAAGATCAGTGCCGTCGGCAATTTCACCGCGTCTGGCGGCTATGCCGGCAACGTCTCGGTCTACACGACCGGCGCCGCTCAAGCGCTGGGCGGGCCAGGGCAGTCCGGGTCGGTGTCCTTCCAGCTGACGGCGACCGACCCGTTTGACCGCTCGACCCTGTTTCAGCCGATCGCTTCTACGACGGTCGTTTCGGAGTCGGTCGCCGTGGGGGAGACCTTCAAGGACGTCATCACCTTCGGTCTTGGCGCCGATGAGGACGGCACGGTCAACGAGTGGCGGCGAAGCGCCTCCGGCGCCTACCTGCCGGTGGTCGCTCGAGGCACGGTCTACGGGCCGTTCACCGACCGACCGATCCAGTCGACGACGGTTCCCGCCGGCGCCCCAGTTGCTGGGCATTTCAGCGTCAGCACCACCGCCGAGGCCGGGCCGACGATCCCGTATCCGGTGGAGTCGGATGAGCCGCTTCAGGAGGCCGGCTATTACGTCGCGGTCGTGGAGATCGATTGGGCCGATCAGTCGCCGGCGGCGCCGCCGGTGCAGTCGTTCATTCCGGAGGGCTACCACTTCCAGGATGACTTCGGGCAGCTCCTCGAGACGAGCATCGTCCCGTTTTCGCTCGAGTTCGGCACCCAGCTCTCCGAGAACGAGGCGGTGATCGGCGACGAGGTCACGGACTACCTCACGCCTCGCCTGATGGGCGGCGCGTGGCTGCGCGACGGCGGCACCCGGGTGCCCGTCGAGCTCACCGGTACCTGGTACTACAGCAGCACCGAGCCGCAGCGGTCGGCCACCGTTCCGACGGGCGCCGAGGTCATCGCGACTCAGACGGAGACCCTCACCGGCCCCGGCGTCGTCGTCGAGTCCGACGCGCTGCAGCTGCCCTACCGCGAGGGATGGGTCACCGTGCAGTGGTGTTCGACCGGAAGCGTCTACGTCGAGGCCTACTGCGACGACTACGGCGTGCCGGCAGAGACGCTGCGGCTGGACGGTCCCGAGGTCACCACGCAGGCGCAGGCACAGGCCGTGCCGACTGACGGGGTGCGAGACATCGCCCTCGTCGAAGGGCCGGTGCCCACCGTCGGGTTGCAGCTGACCTTCGAGGGGTTCCTGCAGCCGGAGGGCGCGACGGCGCCGGTGTGCACGCCCTCCGAGCGGGTCTTCTCGAGCAGCAGCCCGATCGACGTGACAGGGCCGGGAGAGTACCCCAGCGAGACGTTCGCCGTGCTGCCTGAGCACGTCGGCACCGTGTACTGGGTCGAGACGCTGCGCGTGCCGGGAACAGGCGAAGTCGTCCACGCCGGCGAATGTGGCCTGCCGAATGAGACGACGACGATCGCCTGGCCGACCGTGACGACCGCCGCGGTGGTCGGCGGAGGAGTGGGCGGCACGATCTACGACGTCGCGATCGTCGACGGGCTCGTGCCGACCTCCGGCGTGAGGGTCACCTTCGAGGGCTTCCTGCAGCCGGAGGAGGCGACGGCGCCGGTGTGCACCCCGGACACCCTCGTCTACTCGAGCACCGAGCCGACGGTCGCCTACGGGCCCGGCGAGCATCGCAGCGAGGACTTCCCCGTGACCTCCGACGACGTCGGAACGATCTTCTGGGTCGAGACGGCATCCGTGCTCGACGACGAAGGCACCGTCGTGTGGCAGCACGACGGTGAGTGCGGCCTGCCGAATGAGACGACGCGAACCGTTGAGGTCACCACACAGGCGACCACGTCGATCGTGAGCGGGTCGGAGGCGTTCGACACTGCGATCGTGCGCGGCACGATCCCGGACCCGGCCGAAACTGGCCTGCAGGCGCAGCTCACCTTCGCGGCGTTCCGCGCCGTCGCCGACGAGCCGACCTGCACCGACGACGAACTCGTGTTCTCCACGGCTGACGACCCGATCGTGATCGAGGAGCCGGGCACCTTCCGGTCGGCCGCGACCGTGCTGCCGGGCGCAGGCCGGTACTACTGGGTCGAGACGCTGTCGTTCGTCGACGAGGCGACCGGCGACCTGATCGAGGTGCACGTCGGCGAGTGCGGTCTGCCGGCAGAAACGACCACCGTCGCGTCGCCCCCGCTTGCGCTCACGGGTGCGGTTGTGGCCGGCTTCGGCTGGGCCGGTGGAGCTCTGTTGGTGCTGGGCGTGCTCCTGCTCGCGTGGCGTCCACGTCGTACCACCTCGCCGGGACCGTCGGGGGCGGTCTAGCGAGGCGTCGCGGCGGGGGCGCTCGGGCCGCCTTCCGCCGCGACAAAGGGAGACCCCCGGAGGGTGCTGCATCCCTCCGGGGGTCTCCTGCTGCTCGCCTGGGTTGCTAGCAGACGTAGAACTGGATGTAAGTGCCCATGTTCTGGTAGCTCCACGGCACGGTGAAGCCCGGCGTGCTGGTTCCTCCGGGGCCCGGGTCATGCGTCGAGTGCGGCGTCGCCCAGGTGCAGGAGCCGAAGGGCACGTAGTACCCGTTGGTCTGCACGTACCGGTTGTTGTCGACCGTCCCGCCGCCGGGGGTGCCGCCGCCGGTGCCAGGGTTGCCGCCTCCGGTGCCCGGCGATCCGCCGGTGCCAGGGTTGCTCCCGCCGGCGCCGGGGGATCCACCGGGACCGGCAGCCTCCTGGGCTTTGCGGGCTTCCTCGGCTGCGTGTGCGGCCTCGACGGCCTTGGCAGCGTCGACGTAGCCGGCAAGGAGCGCGACGTCGTCGAGCGTGACGAATTTGACGCCGTCGAGCGCGGCGACCGCGCCCGAAAATGCATCCTTGGCTTCCTGGGTCGCGCTGGGGTTCGCCGCGGTCAGCTGCTGCGCGAGTTCCGGGATCCCGGTGGAGATCTCCGCGAGCAGCTCGGCGATCTCCGCACCAGCGACCTCGAGGTCGCTGGTGCTCGAGTCGACGTCGAGCACCAGGTCGTCGAGGTCCGAGGTGCTCTCACCGAGCTCGCGCGAGAGGACGTCGAGATCCTCGGTCGTCGCGGTGGTGTCGATCGCGTCGACGACGTCGGGTGCGTCGTAGCTGATGAGCAGCGTGACGTCGTCGGCCGTGGACGCCTCGGTCGCGGTGGCCGCGATGAGCTCGGTGAGTTCCTCGACCTCGCTCAGCAATCTGTCGGCCGTCGAGCCAAGGTAAGCGTCGTTCCCGGCGGCTACCCCCCTCACTGCGTCTCGGTAGGCGATCGCATCGGCGGTCGCGGCCGTGAGGGCGTCGGTCGACGACTCGAGCTGCTGCTCGGCCGCGCGGAGATCCTCGAGCGCCGTCTCGGCCGCGGCGACGGCCTGATCGTGCCGGATCTGCGCGTTGATGGTGACGCCGCCGATGGTCGCGCCGACGATGACGATCGCGGTCGCGGCCGCGATACCGGCGGAGAGCAAGCGGTGGCTACGGATCCAGTCGACGAAGCGATCGCGGCGGCTGGCGGGTTCGGGTGAGGCGGTGCCCGCCTCGGTGGTTGCGGTCATGATGATTCCCCCTGTTCGGTCCAAGTATGGGATTGCGGATGAGTGGGGCGATGCCCTCTCGTGGTTCGGGTCTTCGTCTTTTCGTTGTCCTCCTGGTCGGTGATGTCCTGCGCGTAGAGCTGCAAAAGCCGCGCGCGAAGGTGCTGATTGAGTTCGAGCGAGGTGGTGAGCGCGGCGAGCCGATCGACGTCGGGTGAGGCCAGCGAGCCGAGAGGGGCGTTGGTGATCGCCCACTTCGCGAGATCGGGCAGCGAGATCTCGACCGCCACCGCGAAGGTGGTGGTCTGCTGCCAACTGACGACGTGACGCATCGGACCAGGTCCCTGCTACTCCGGTGCCCGGTGCCCGGTGAGTTCCGCGTAGGGCAGCGTGTCGGTCCAGCTGCCTCCGACCTGGCTGCGCACCGAGACCGACTTCGCGTTGGCGCGCACGACCTGGTGCCAGGCGCCGCGGTACTCGACGAAGTCGCCCTTGGCGATGGTCTCGCGGCTGTAGTTGGTCGCCTGCCCGCTCTCGACCTGCCCACGGCGGATCCCTCGCCAGTACTCGAGCTGCTCGAGCGTGGTCGCGAGTTCGCGTCCGAGACGGTCGCGGTAGGCGCCGGTCGCCGGCGGGAAGACATCGCCGAGGGCGTTGCGGTAGCCGTCGATCGCTCGCCGAAGCCGGCGAGATTCCCTCTCGAGGTTCGAGATCCGGCGGGCGACCTGCAGCGGGGTACGTCGGCGGGCGCTTTCGGTGGCGGCGAGTTCGGCCCGGCGGGCGCTCTCTCTGGCGAGTTGGTCGGCGTCGATCGCCTGGTGAGTCGCCCGGTCTATCCGCTCGAGGTCGCGCCGGTGACGCTTCTCGCTGTGGTGGCCGACGAGGATCGGCTGCCCGAAAGGGATTCCGGCCGAGATCTCCCGGCCGCGGGCCTCCGCTGCCGCAGCGGTCGCCGAGGCGGTCTCGGCGCGTTGGCCGAACCGTTCCGCGCGCTTCTCGGCGCGAGCCTCGCGATCGCGCTCGATCTCTGCTGTGGTGCGCGGCGTGTAGTCGATGTCGATCTCGACATCGAGGCCGGCCGCGCGGAGCTGCTCACGGGTGCTCTCGAGCACTGTGGTGCGTGGTTCGCGATCGCGAGAGGTCGGCAGGTACCAGGCGCTGAGCGTTCGGGACCAACGCCACCCGTTCGACTTGAGAGCCGCGGCGGATCCGTCGCCTCGAGAGGTGCCGATCGCGAGCGAGCCGGCGGCCGCGGTGTGCGAGAGGGTGATGGTCATGGCGGGCCTCAACTGGCGGCGTCGTCGAAGAGCGCCCCGACGGGCAGCCCGACGCTGCGGGTCCAGTGTGGTTCGGCTGCGCGGAGGCCGGCGTAGTCGTCTCGGGTCGGCACACCGAGCGTCGGCACGCGCACCCAGGTGCTGAGGCCCTGTTCGATGACTCGACGGAGCAAGTCGAGGAAGGTGGCGGCGACCGAGCCCTCCCAGTCCGGCGCGGCCTGGGCCTGCTCGACGAGGGTGCGTCGGCTGCGCTCGATCTGCACCAGCTGCTCTCCGGTGACGTCTCCGACGATCAGCTCCATGACCGGCCGCCACTCGTAGGGCGGCGTCTCGAGGGCGATGCCGGTGCTCTGTCGATGGGCGGCGTGGTTGGCCTCCCAGAGCACAGTGCCGTAGTGGTCGGCGTGGTCGACGACCGCGGTGAGCACCTGTTCCGGCTCCTGGTGCCCCGCCCGGATGCGCCGAGTGACGGCGAGGGTGATGAGCAAATCGATGGTGTCTCGGTTGACGATGAAAGCGCGCAAGGCACTGTCCTCCCTAATCGGTATTTGTAGACCTGACGATTACAAATATAGGGACTCTTATAAGGGACTGTCAACCTACTTGGTTTGACGAGTTGGGGCGTGCCGGTCAACGGGCGTGGGCGACCGCGAGCTCGGCCCAGTGTGTGGTCGCTCGAGGAGAGAGCCGACCGCGCTTCATCGTCCATACCGGGCCCTTGCGGATGCCGGCGAGCCCGAGCCCTACTGCGTTGGCGCCGTGGCGGCGGGTGACCGCGTCGAGGGTCTCGCCGAGGGCCCGGGTGTCGTAGTCGGGTTGGAAGAGCTCGAGGTAGGCGTGCGATCGCTTCGGCGTGATCCCGGTGAGCACGACGCCGGCGCGGACGTACCGTGCGCCGTGCTCGAGGCGAGGGCGCAGGGCGGCGATCGCCGTCTTGGAGATCGTGATCGGGTCGTCCGTGGCCTGGGTGAACGATGCGGCCGCGGCTGCGGAGCGATAGGGGGCGTCGGCGTAGGGCGAGGTGCCGGCGAAGAGGGTCATCGTCTTGGCGACGCTGCCTTGCTTCCGAAGGCGCTGTGAGACCCGTTGGGCGTAGACGGAGAGCACCTGCTCCATGTCCGCGACGCTCGTCACGGGGGTGGCGAACATCCGGGAGTAGATGAGCTGATCTTTGGCGCTGCGCTCCTGCTCGAGCGGGATGCAGTCGACGCCGCGCAGCTCGTAGAGGGTGCGCTGCAGCACGACCGAGAACTTCTTACGGATGAGCTTGGGGTCGGCGTCGCGGAGTTCGCGTGCGGTGTGGATGTCGAGGGCGGCGAGCCGCTTGCTGGTGCGCTCGGCGACGCCCCACAGGTCGGTGACGTGGGTGGCGTCGAGGATCGCGGTGAGCTGCTCGGGCGTCCACCATTCGATGTCCGCGACGCCCTCGAGTCGTGGATGCTTCTTGGCCCCCTTGTTCGCCAGCTTCGCGAGGGTCTTCGACGGGCCGATGCCGACGCACACCGGCAGGCCGATGTTGCGCCGGATCGTCGTGCGGATCTCGCGGCCGAGCGCAGCGAGCTCGCGCGTCGTCCCGGTTACGCCGAGGAACGACTCGTCGATCGAGTAGACCTCCTGCCAGGCGCTGTACCGGCTCAGCAGTTCGACGGTGCGGGACGCGATCTCGCCGTAGAGCTCGTAGTTGCTCGAGCGGTACTCGATCGGCGGCAGTTGGCCGGCGCGGATCCGCGGCTCGATCTGAAACCAGGGCGTGCCGTTCTTGATGCCGAGCCGCTTGACCTCGTCGGAGCGGGCCACCACACATCCGTCGTTGTTGGAGAGCACCACCACGGGTCGCCCCTCGAGCGACGGGTCGAAGATCCGCTCGCAGGAGACGTAGCAGGAGTTCACGTCGACGAGCGCGATGCGGCGCCGACGGGCCTCAGACACGGTGGAGGCAGACCGTCACGACGCCCCAGATTCGCAGGTCGCTGAGTTCGCGGACGTGGATCGTGGGATAGGCCGGGTTTTCCGCCCGCAGCAGCACTCCGCCGGCGCCCTCGAGGTCGAGTCGCTTGATGGTGAGCTCGCCGTCGAGGATCGCGACCACGACGTGTCCGTGGGTTGGCGTGATCGAGCGATCGACCACGAGCTCGTCCCCATCGGAGATCCCGGCGCCGATCATCGAGTCGCCGGAGACTCGGACGATGAACGTCGAGGTGCGGTCCTTGATGAGGTGCTCGTTGAGGTCGAGGGTGCCGTCGAAGTAGTCCTGCGCGGGGGAGGGGAACCCTGCTGGTACCCGCTCGCCGGCGACGAGGAGCCGCACCGTCACCGTCGCCGTCGTCGGCGTGGAGATCTGGTCGACGATGGTGACGGTCACCGTAGGCCCCTCCCCGTTCACTCGAACGTTTGTTCGATTGGTTGAGTGTAGATCGCGCGCCCGGCACGAGCGACCTGGTCGACGGCGGCCGCGCTCCGCCCGTAGCGTGGGCGGATGGATGTGGAGCTGTCGACGAGCCCGCGCGCGACGTGGCTGTGGGCCGTCGACGTCGACCAGGCGCGGGAGCTGCGCAGCCTCCTCGAGGCGGCCGGCTGCAGCGTCTCGGGCGCCGTGGGCCGCAACGCCGAGCCGCGGGTACTCGACCTCGACATCGGCGTCGTCGCATACGAGGCGCTCGAGGTTCTTCGCCGCGTCGGGTACTCGTTCCGCTGGCATTCGCAGCAGTCTGAGCTCAACCGCTCCACCGACCTGTACGGGATCCCGGTGTCGGCACCGGACGGAGCCTGAGGCCCCTAGGTGGTGACGGGCTCGATGTTGGATGGGTCGGTCGGGTCGGCGGTGCGGGAGTTGTTGACCTTGCGATCGACGACGTGCGTTCGCATCGTTCGCGCCTCTTCGGTGGAGACTGCGTCGAGCATGGCGAGGGTCTCCTGGATGTGTCCGGGATCTTCGATCTTCTGCGGGTTCAGCCAAGCGTCGTAGACGTCGGGGGCGAGGAACACCGGCATGCGATCGTGGATCTCGCCCGAGGCGTCTCGAGCGGCTCGGGTGATGATCGCCGCGGTGAGCACCCACTCGTCTGCGACCTTCACCGCGGCGACCAGGCCGGCAGCGGCGAGCTGCTCGGTGCCACCCTGGATGAAGTGGGGGATCTTGGCTCCGGGTTCTCCGGTGAACTCGTAGTAGCCGCGCATCGGAACGATGCACCGCGCGGCCGCGAACGCGCCCTTCCAGACGCCCTTCTCCGCGACTGTCTCGAGCCGAGCGTTGATCAGCGGCTTGCCTTTGCTCAGCCGGAAGTTCCAGGTCGCCGGGACGACCGTGCGCCGGATCTCGCCGTCGTCGCCGGCACGCTCACGGATGATCGGGATGGTCTGGGTCGGCGCGATCGCGTAGGAAGGGCGCCAGTCGCGGAAGTCGTTGCCCTGCAGCACGAACTCCTCGATGAGGTCGTTGGTCTCCTTGTTCATCGCGAACCGCCCGCACATCCTTCGACAGTACGCGCGGCGCCAGCGAGCCGAGGTGGCGCGGGGCAAAGAGAAGAGCACCCGGCCGGAGGATCAGAAACTGTCAGGTCTACTAATCACACCGAGAGGAGAAACCACCCCCGAGGGGGAAGAGATCAACTCGAGCCGGGTGCTCTTGGTCAATGGTAGTCGCGCGCCCTCACGATCACGCCTGCCCGCGCTTGCGCCGGGGTGGGCCGTAGCGTTCGTCGAGCCGGGCAAGGAGAGCCGTGCGGAGGGCGATTCCCAACTCTACGGCTGGCGAGCTGAAGAGCCGCCGCTCGGGGTCGAGCCGCCGGATCTGGGCGTCGATGCCTTCGGCCTGCCAGCGTGCTCGGGCCGCCGCAACGATGCACGCGATACCGATGACCCCGGGCAGTAGAGGCGCGTATAGCAGGATGGCGCCAAGGGGCGGCGTAGAGGGCAGGAACCCGTTGGCGGCGGCGGTCCCGACCATCATGGTCGCCGCGACAGCGATTGCGAACCAGGCTGCTCGCAGGAAGCCCGCCCTCTTCTCGAGCAGCTCGGCAGCGCGCGTCGTCAGTTGTGCGATCGCCGCGGCGCGGGCGTCGTGCTGTCGCTTCGGCGTCCGTCTCATCAAAACAGCGCTCCTTCGTCCTCGGCGTGCTCGAGCAGGCACCAGTTGTCGTCGACGATCGAGTAGTGGTCTCGGTCCCGTTCCCGGCCAGGTGCGGCGAGGTGCCAGTGCTGCGAGTGGGTGGGCAGCGGCTTTCCGCTGAGGGGGTGGAGGCCGCTGTCGTCGGCGTGCGGGCATGGGCCGTCGATGCCGTCGCGGTGTAGCCAGACCAGGCGCATCAAGCGGCGGGGGCCGTAGAGAACCCCGCCCTCTATGCGCTCCTCGAGCGTGGCCTCCCAGCGCGGTTGCGTGGGGGAGTACATCTGCTGCCACACGAGGTCGCCGACCTCGAGCACGCCGTCGAGCGCGCTCATGACGCCTCCTGCAGTCGGCGCGGTTCCCCTCGCAGCTGGACCGTGCGCGACGGCTGGACCGCGAGGATCTGCTCGGCCTTGCGCTGCTCGATGTGGGCGGGGATCTCGCGGTGCCGCGGCCCCGGCCCTGTGGGGGTGTAGTCGTCGCGGCCGTAGATGAGCGTGCGGATCGCGGTTCGCCCGACGCCTGACCGGCTGATGATCTCGGTGATCGGCATCCCGGCGGCGCGCAGCGCGGCGATGTGCTCGATCGCGGGCTTCGAGTCGACGACTGTGCGCTGCTCGGGGATCCCACGCGCTCGACGTCGGCGCCGCTCGGCCTCGAGGGAGGCGTCGGGGCAGGTCGTTCCGTCGGTGCCTCCCGGGCAGGTCGCGCGGTCGTGGCATCCGAGCTGGTAGCCGCTGGCGGTGCCGTGTTTGATCTCGGGACCGGCGCCGGCGCGGCGGGCGGCTCGATAGTCGGCGTAATACTCCCGCTTGACCTCGGTGCAGGACTTGCCGCCGGCGAGAGCGCTGGGGCAGTCCTCGGCGGTGCGGCAGCCGCGCCGCCAGCCGTACACCGTCCCGTGCACCTCTTCCCGCGGAATCCGAGCCTTGGGCTGGGTCGCGCGCCGGGGAGTGCGGATGGTCTCGGTCGACCTGAGGACCGGCGCCTGTGCGGCTGCGCGCGACGCCGGCGCATGCCGAGGCGACTTGGGCGCGGGGATGCGTGCGGGCTTGGCCGCGATCGCGCGTGCCGGCTTCGGCGCGGTCTCGGTCGGCGCCGTGGTGGCCGTCGGGGTGGGCGCGACCCTCTTCGGGGCCTTCGGGATCTCGAGCGCCTTGCGTGAGATCGGCTCGTCGAGCGGCAGCTTGGTGAGGGCGAAGTCGCCGCGGCGTGCGGCCGCGGCCTCCTTGCAGGTCAGCCACTCGGCGGATCCGTGATTAGGGCACCCGCCGGCGCTCTTGCAGCCGAGGTCGTACCCGGCGGGGCTGCCGTGGGCGATCGTGGCGAGGGTGTCGCTCATCGGGTCACCCCCGAGAGCAGGTACTGCAGGATCCAGCCGGTCGTCGCCGCGCGTCGATCAGGGCTCATGCCCCGCAGCACTTCACGCACCGGCTCGAGCTGTGCCTTGAGGGGATCGGCGCCGGCACGGGCGATCCGGCGGGACTCGGCGCGGGCCGACTGCTCCATGCTCGCGGCGCGGTCTAGCGCGGCCCACTCGAGCAGTCGAGCGTCGTCGTCGGCGTAGCCGGTGACTCGCGGGGCGTCTGGCCCGCCGGTCCAGTAGCGTCCCTCGTCGTCGGCGCGGACCTCCACCACCGCGCCGACCCGTACGCCGGCGACGAGTGCCTTCGAGAAGCCGCGCAAATCACTGTCGCCGATGCCGGCGTAGAAGTACGCGAGCTTGTGGTCGACGGTCATTCGACGACCGGCGTAGATGAGGGTGATCGTTTCGGTCATGGCTCGGCCTCACGCGAACTTGGGCTCGACCAGCAGGCCGAGCGCGCGGGCGATCGAGCGGAGCCGGTAGGCCCGGCGTCCGTCGGCGGAGTAGCCGTGGATGTTCAGGAACGAGATCTGTCCCTGCTCCTCCCAGGCGATGGTGTGGATGTCGTTTGCGTCGAGGTACTGCCACCCGAAGACCGTGCGGCTGTGCCTGGACTGCGAGGCGATCCACACCTCGATGAGCGCGCCGAGCGGCCCGTCGACGTTGGCTCGGGCGCTGACGGGAACGTTGGGGATCTCGGCGTCGACGGCGGTGATGCCGGTGGCGCCGATGAGATCGAAGTCGTCGAGATCGAGGTCGGCGAAGAACGGCGTGTAGTCGGTGCCGTGCTCGTCGGTGACGGTGATCGAGGTGAGCGGGTAGGACATGACCCCTCCTTCTATTAGTAAACCTGACAACTACGAATATAACGACATGATCTGATCGGTGTCAACTCACTTGGGCGAGTTGCATCCGGTGAGCACCGACTCGCTCGCGACCCGATCTGCGGGGGCGAGAGTGAGCGCGTAGACGTCGGCGATGAGGACGAAGCGGGCGATGTACTCGCACCAGGCGTCCGAGTCGCTCGGCAGCCATTCCCCGGGCCCACTGTCGGACTTCGAGGCGTTCGCGCTGCCGTCCACGGCCTGCAGGTTCAGCGGGTCGTTGGCGAACCGCTCCCGCTGCTCGATCGACCAGGTCGCCGCACCGTGATCCCAGCTGAGCGAGAGCGCCCAGACGTGATCAATCTGCACGAGCTCGCTGGTGCCCTGCCCGCGGAGGAAGTCGATCGTCTGCCCGGTGTAGAGGTCCTCGAGGGTGCCGGTGAGCACGACGCATCCGTTGGTGCCGGGCTTGAGCTGCAGGTCGATGAGGTCTCGGCGGAGGATGTCGTTGCGGGTGTCGCATCCGTTGCGGTCGGTGTCGGCCCAGCGCTGCCCGAACTGGTCGCGGTCGTAGTCGGCGGTGGTCGTCCCGCCGGTCGGGATCTGCTCGAGCACGTCGAGGGTTGCCGCGGCGTCGACGACGATGCGCCCGTCGATCTCGTCGGCGAGCCCGGCCTCGAGGAGGAGCTCGGCGCTGGTGCTTGAGGCGGTGGGGGAGGTGTGCTGTGGTGCGGTCATGCGGGTCCAGTAGTTCCCGGCGCCGAGCGCCACAAGGACGGCGATCGCCGTCGCGGCGAGGATCGGAAGTGCGCGTTTCATGGTGGCCCTTTCGGTGAGGTTCTTCCCTGGGGTATAGGTGCCCGCCGGTGCTCAGATCGGACGGGGTTTCGCCGGAAGGGGAGGGCCGCGCTGCGGCGGCCCTCCCGGAACGGTCAGCCGAGCAAGGTGGCGATCTCCTCCGCGGTGGTGACGAGGGTCGCGCCGTGATCGCGGATGAGTCGGTGAGTGCCGGCGGATGCCGCTGAGGTCACCGGTCCGGGGACGGCGCCGGTCGGCCGACCCAGCAGCGCGGCGTGACCCGCGATGCCGAGGGAGCCGGAGCGCCACCAGCGCGGACGGGCATAGGCACGCGAATGGCCTACCGCTACGCCGTCACGCGAGAGAGTTACGCCGACCTCTCCGGCGGCGTGCTCCACTCTGCCCCCGGGTTCCCCGCCTTCCCCGCACGCCTCGCCAGCGAGATGTTCCAGCGAGCATTGGCGCTCACCCCGAACCCCACCGCCCAGGTATGGGATCCATGCTGCGGCAGCGGCCACCTCCTCACCACTCTCACACTCCTGCATAGAGACAGAATCACCAGCGTCCTCGGCTCCGACGTCGATCACGCGGCGCTGGAACTCGCCCGGAAGAACCTCGCCCTTCTGAGCAAGCACGGCATGACCGCCCGCGCGAATGAACTGCAGGCCCGCGCCGAGCGCCTGAGCAAACCCGCCTACCTCGATGCCGCCGCCGCTGCACAGCGACTCGCTCGCCGGCTCGCGTCAGGCGACGGCTCATTCGACTACAACATCGCACCAGCCGACGTCTTCGACCCCGCACAACTCCGGCGCGCGTTGAACGGGCGACGCCCCAATGTCGTGGTCACCGATATCCCCTACGGCGAGCAGACAGCGTGGCACGGACCGGATGCTGCACGAGGCCTCGACGGCATGCTGAATTCGCTGGAAGAGGTACTCGACGAGGGAACCGTGATCGCAGTGACGACCCGCGCCCGCAAGGTGCGCCTAACCGGCCCCCGGCGACCTCTCGCATGGTTCCGAATCGGAAGCCGAGCAGTCATCCTCTGCCGCATCGCCAGCCGACTCCAGCATCGAGTTTGAATCTTCCGTGTAGCTCGTCAGCATTGTTCCTTCGGGCAGAAAATTCGTGGGGCTGCATAGAGCCCGGTTACAGCGTTGAGCACTGTCTTGGTTCCGACCGTACTGGCCGGCGACGTTGTTGGAAGCTAGCAGCGATTATCGCCCAAGCACCATCGGACCACGGATCAGATCGGCTACGCAGCGAAGTGTTCTTCGTAAAGGATCCCCTCACGGCCGAAGCGGCGTTTGCAGATCTTCCCGAAATGCGCGAGGGCGTCGACGCGATGGCAATCGGGCCGGGTGTCCTGTACTTCTCGCGGGTAGCCGCGCAAGCGACCAAGACCCGCGTTCAGCGCGTACTCGCTATGCCGATGTTTCAACAGATGACAGTCCGAACCTGGCGCGTAACTACACGGCTGCTCGAACTGCTCGACAACGGTTAGCCTCCGCACGCATCCCGAAATTGATCGTTTCCGGATTCGACGTGATCGCTCGGCCCCTGAAACTTGAAACGCGATCGAGTCAGGGAGAAACGCGCTAATGTCCGTTCTCTTTTGAGTCGGAATCTCGTGCCGCTGATTCACCGCGATCGAGGTTCCTCAGCTCCGCAAGGTCGTCGTGAGTGAGGTTGAAATCGAAGATCTGCGCGTTCTCCCGCAGCTGTCTGGGGTCGTCCGCGCGCGGAATCGGGACGATGTTGTGCTGCACATGCCACCGCAACAACACCTGCGCGGGGGTGCGACCGACCCGGTCTGCGATGTCTACCACGACGGGATGTGTGAGCAAGGGGCCGCCGCGCCCGAGCGGACTCCAGGCCTCGGTCACGATGCCCCACCGCTTGTGCAGATCACGGATATCGTCGCGCGCCAGGTCGGCACTCAGTTGGATCTGGTTGACGTCGGGCACGCGTCCGGTAGCGGCGACGATCCGTTCCAGATGTGGTCGTTTGAAGTTTGAGACGCCGATCGCCCCGACCCGCCCCTGCTCGACGAGTCTTACAAGACCCCGCCACGCCGCAACATAGGTGTCGAGCCAAGGCACTGGCCAGTGAATGAGGAATAGATCGAGGTAGTCGAGCCCGGTCCGTCGGAGGCTCTCGTCATAGGCGCGCTGGACACCATCTACGCTGTGATCCTCCTTGTTGAACTTGCTGGTGACGAAGATCTCCTCGCGAGCGATCCCGCTCTCTCGGATCGCCGCGCCAACCGGTTCCTCGTTGAGGTACTTGTGAGACGTGTCGATCAGTCGATAGCCGATGTCGAGCGCCAGCGCGACCATCTCGTGCACCGCGTCGCCCTTGAGCGGCCACGTGCCGAGACCCAGACGCGGAATCGAGTGTCCGTGGAGGAGGGGGATCGGGGCGGGGTTCACCGGAGCACCCCCGTGATTAGCCCAACGCCTCGCTCAGCCGCATCGAGGCGTCCTTGAGTGCTCGCCCGAAGGTCGCGACCTTCGAGACCGGAAGACGATGGACTGGGGCAGCGAGGTTGATGGCGAGATTGATGCCCGCTGAGTTCGCGACCGAGACTGCGACCGACGCCACACCGTCCTCGCTCTCCTCGCGGTTCGTCGAGTAGCCCTGGCGCCGAACGGCTTCGAGTTCCTTCTCGAGGTCCGCAAGGGACTGAACGGTGTGCGAGGTCACCGCGGGGAGCGAGTCCGTTGGGAACAAGCGCCCGAGCTGTTCTGCCGGCAGGCTGGCAAGCATCGCCTTGCCGGTCGAGGTCGCGTACGCCGGGATCTCCCGTCCGAGGCGTGAGGCGACGCGGACTGCCGCCGCCGGCTCGGACGCCGCGATGAAGCGGACGTTCGCGCCTTCGAGGATGCCGAGATGGCTCGTCTCGCCCATCGAGGAACTGAGATCCTCGAGGATCGGCTGCGCCAGGCGCGGAAGATCCATGCGCCGGAAAATCGAGAAGGCCACGCTCGTGAGTGTCGGACCCGGACCGTAGGTCTTCGTGCGCGGATCCTGACGGGCAAATCCGCGCCAGATGAGCATTGCGAGGATGCGGTGCGCCGTCGAAGACGCCACCCCGAGTTCGGCGCTGACGTCGGTCAGCCTTACCTCCTCCGTACGCTCGCCAAGAAGGAGGAGCAACCGCAGTGCGTTGTCCACTGACTCGATCGGGTATTGGGGCGCTACACCGTCGCCGGGCGATTTCTGCACAACAGAAATCGTATCCTCTTGTGGTCACGGGGACCATCCTCAGACCGCGGGCGTGACCGACCGCGCGCCGTCGCCGCTCAGGCGCGCCGCGACCTCGGCTCGATCGGTTCTCGTAGCCACCGCTCGCCGCGTGTTAACGAGCGCCCGCGGCCAGTTGACGACGAGCGCGCCGGTCAGCGAGTCGCCACTCTCCGAGTAGAGCACGGCGAAGCGCTGGTCCTCCTCGGACCCGATGATGACGATGTCGTCGGCGCCGGTGCGCCCGACCACCTGGATCTTCCAGTCGTACTGGTCGCTCCAGACATACTCGGTCGTGTCGTAGTCCTCGCAATCATCAGGGTGGACGATGTTGTGTGCGACGACGCGAGCCTGATCAACGGCATTGGTCCAATGTTCGAGGCGCAGCGAGACGTTGCGCGACGCACTCGCCCAACGTGCGATATCGCCGACGGCAAAGATCTCAGGATGCCCGATGGCCCGCAGCCCAGAGTCGCAGATCCCCCCGTTGTCGAGTTCGATGCCGGAACCCTCGAGCCACTCCGTGTTGACCACAGCTCCGATACCGACGAGAGCTGCATCGGCCTCGATGATCTCGCCGCCATCGAGCACCACGCGCACCCCGTCTGCCGTCTGTTCGACGCCTTCGACTGTCCTTCCGAAGTACTCCTCGACGCCCTCCTGGGCATACTTGCGGCTGAAGATCTGGCCGACTTCGGCATTGAGCACCCGCGACATCGGCGCCGGGAACGGGTCAACCATGCTGACCCGCACGCCCGCCGTGATCGCGGTCGCGGCAGCCTCCCCCCCGATGAAGCCTGCGCCGATGACCACAAGGTGCCGCGCTGTGGCCAGCTCATCCCGCAAGCGCTCGGCATCGCCGCTGGTACGCAGCAAGTGAATATGCTCACCTTCACCCCACGGAGAGCGACGGGCGCGTGACCCGGTGGCGATCACGAGTGTGTCGTATGAGACGGCTGTACCGTCCGCGAGCGTCACAACCTGGCCTTCGAGGTTGAGGGATGCCGCGGGCGTGCCGAAGATTGAGATGGCTCCGATCCCCCGCGTCTCGTGCTCGGAAAGAAGTTCGATCTCGTGTCGCGCCGTCTCACCGGTGAGGTACTTCTTCGAGAGCGGAGGTTTGTCGTAGGTGGGATGGCGTTCCTGGTCAATCAGGACGATCTCGCCCTCGAACCCCTCGCTTCGAAGAGCTTGGGCGGTCTTGAGCCCACCAACAGAGGCGCCGACGATGACGACCCGCGACACGTCAGTCCTCCACAACCAAGGCGGAGACGGGGCAGCTGCGCGCCGCCTCCTCTACTCGCTTGCGGTCACTGTCGGGCAGGTCCTCGCGCAGAACGATCACCAGGGCGTCGTCATCTAGGTCGAAGTAGTCGCCCGCGGCGACAACGCAATTGGCGTAGCCCTGGCAGGCGCTGCGGTCGGCGATGATCCGTGCCATCGGTCTCTCCTTTTCTACTGCGGTCGCATTTCGGGAAACATCGGCTGGTCAGGCCGCGCGATCATCTCGGAGAACGTCTGCGTGGTCTGCCAGGTCAGGGCCTCGAGCTCCATGGGGTCGATTGCGATCCACTGGCCAGTTTTCGGGGCGTCGATCAGTAGCCTCGTGCCGTTGTGAGTTTCCACACGGCGCACTTCGATCTCCGAAAACTCGTTGGCGATGACGAGCGGCTCCCCGACGGTGCGGGCGACAAGACGCTCGCGCTCCGCCGCCGCAGCCGCCGCGGCATCACGATCGACGTCGGCACCCTCCCAGTCGAGGCCGCTCACAGGAAGATCGCCAGGTTCTGGGTGCGGAGCACCGACTCGTCCACCATGATCACCCGACGTGCCAACTGCAGGTCGTCACCGACGCGACGCAATACGTCCTCGCGGTGAGCGGAGATGATTGACGGCTCGTTGACGTCTCCCCGGCTGCGGAACAGCAGGACGGCGGAGTCGACGATGAGCTCGTCCTCGACCGAGGACAGGAACACACGCACGTTCGTCACGTAGTGACGCAGGCGTGAGGGAGGGTCCTCCGTCCAAGCGTGTTCAGTCAGGAATCGCGCGACCCGGCGGCTGAGCGAGTACTTATTCTCGTCCCAGTGCGACATCCCCCTCGCCGTCGTGAAGGAAGACCCGAGAGCCGTCGTCTGACGCACCGGCATGATGTAGTGAATATCCTCTGTAAGCGTCTCAAGCCAGTGCTCGTACCGTTGCTCGTCGAGGGTGTAAGCCTCTTCAATCAACCAACGATGCGCCTCGAGATGCAGTTCGTCGGAGAACAGTAGGGACCGCCCGACTCGATCGGCGCGCGTGGCGTGGGCGCCGAGAGGCGATTGCCCGGAAATCTGGACACCGGTCTCGGTGTTCATCATGCGGGTGCCTCCCCGTTGTTGGTGATGCCTGTACCGATGCTCGCGACCTGCACCTCGACTTCGTCATCGGTGTCGAGGTAGTCGGCCCAACGATCGAGCAGATGACGCTGGTTGTACTCGCCGTAACCAACGTGCGCGACGCCTGGACCGGCGAACTGTTCAGGCGTCAGCGCAGCGACGACCGGAGTGTCGTCTTTGAGAGTCCCCATCCGACTGTTGAGCAGGAGCCGTCGAGCCATCGAACCCTTAGCAGTCGTGGTCAGCGAGACCCAGTTCTCGACATCGTCC
>CAZPJC010000001.1:0-78357 GCA_964586645.1 uncultured Schumannella sp. | reverse complement strand
GGCGGATCAACACCAGCCTCCCGCGTTCACAACCTCACGGGGAACTACAACTAGGCCACGAAGCGCGCGCGACGAGCCGCGACGACGAACCCGAGCCGCAGGTAGAGGGCCTTCGCGGGATTGTCGACGTTGACGTTCAGCCACGCCTCGTCGTCGCCGTCGGCGCGGAGCCGCGCCAGGGACTCGGCGGTCAGCGCGGATCCGAGGCCGCGTCCGCGCGCCTCGGGGACCACCCCGACCTGATCGATCCAGCCGACGGCCGCGGTGACGAAGCCGGCATCGCGCACCCCGGGCAGCTCGACCAGGAGCGACGCCTCCGGCCGGAACCCGTCGTCGTCCTCGAGACCGGCGATCCAGTCCGCGGCAGACTGACCCGGAAAGCCGGGACGCTCCCGGAAGGCGCCCTCGTAGACCGCGAAGAACCGCGCCGCGGTCTCCTCGCTCCACGTGTGCAGGATCGCTCCCGCGGGCCGGCTCGGCGGGGCGATCGGCGAGGTCAGGTCGATGCGCAGGACGTCTTCGGCGAACACCTGCCTCAGGCCCCGGTCCGCGAACAGCGCGGCCTGCTCCGGCGTCAGCGCCTCGGTCTCGACGACGGTCGTCCCGGCGCGGCCCGCGGCGTCGCGCAGACCCCAGTCGAGAAGCTCGGCGGCATGGTCGCCGGCCCGCGCCGCGGGGTCGACGAGCGTGGCGACCGTCGCGGTGTCGCCCGAGATGCGCACTCCCGCCGCGGCGACGAGGCGACCGCCGGCGTCCCGGCCGAGGCGCACCGTCGAGCCGTCCGCCGTCCAGCGGCGTCGCACGAAGGCCGGCTCCGCGGTCAGCGGCAGTCCGCCGTCGGCCGCCTGGCAGCGGGCGGCGAGGGCGGTCAGGTCGTCGACATCGCCGTCGCCGAGGATGCCCCAGGACACGTCGTCAGCGCGCACCCACCCACCCTAGGCAGCGGCCGGGACGCGTCCTCACAGGATGGCCGGGCGGGCTCAAAGCGAAGTCCCAGAAAAATAACGCTTTGGTAACTTGCAATCGGCTGAGAGCAACGTCCATCACGTCGATTTCGGTCGCAGACGCGCCGCCTGACCCCGTGGGCGATCTTCTCTTTCTTCCTGAACGTAGGGCAGACCCCAGTAAACGGCCTAGTCCACCCCAGACACCCCACGTAGGGTCTCTCCCATCTCAAGGGGGAGACATGATTGAGCAGTACATCCAGCACATGCACCGAAAACGCCGCACCGTCAACACCATCCGCCTACGCCTCTTCTACCTCTGCAAGTTCGCGAACTGGTTCCGGCAGGATCTACTCACCGCCACCCACGACGACTTCGACGCCTACATTCATGCCGACAGGAAGTGGTCACAGAGCACACAGCAAGTCGCCACGGCGACCCTGAAATCGTTCTACGGGTGGGCGCACCGTGAAGGACTCATCCCCGCGAACCCGACTCGCGATCTACCCGGAATCACCGTCCACCGACGCCGGCAGCGGATGGCATCAGAGGCGGCAATCCGTACTGCCATCCGATGCGACGATATCTCCGACCGGGCCATGATTCTCCTCGGAGCCGAATGTGGCCTCCGCGTCACCGAAATCGCCACCCTGCACAAGTCGAACCGTTCCGAGGAATGGTTGAACGTCGTCGGCAAGGGCAACAAGCAGCGCACCCTCCACCTCTCCCCCGAGCTTGCCGCGATCCTCGATGAGATCGAGTCGACGCGGATGAGGCACGGCCACTACTTCCCCGGCAAGTCCGGCATCTACCCCATCCACCCATCCACCGCATGGCGACACATCACCGCCGTGCTCAACTCCAACCCGCACTCCCTCCGCCGACGCGCCGGAACGATCGTCTACCGCAAGTCCGGCAACGACATCCGGCTCGCGCAAGTGTTCCTCGGCCACGCCCAAGCCTCGACGACCGAGCAGTACCTCGATGTTGCAGACGATGATCTGATGACGGCGGGAGGACTCACCCGTATTGCCGCTTGACCACCACCCCAACGACGAAACGCCCCGCCCCGAGCTATCCAGCAGCTCGAGGCGGGGCGTTTCTGGTCGGCCCATGTTGCACTGGGCGACCCTTGAAAAATGACTTTCAAGTCATACGGGTTGGTGTGTCAATACTTTGCAGTGCTCTACTGGCAGGACTCGCACTGCATGTCGTCCATCGGATCTACCGGCACCGAGTACCCGCCAACCGTGTCGACGTCGTTCACTCGTTGATGCCGCGGGAGTCGTCCACGATCCCGGTGTCCTGCCCGACGACGAGCACGGTCGCGGTCGGATACACCGGAACCAGCGACGAACCGAGCAGCCACTTCTCGAGCGCCGGGAACTTCGCGCCGAGCTTCCGTGCAGCCCAGTAGTAGGCCCCGATCACGAGGGCGGTGACGGCGAGGCTGATCGCGGCGGACACGTCAGCGCCGACCGTTTCGCTGAGCCAGTCGAGTGCATCCTGAACGGCCGGGAATCTAGACACCAGCCAGGAGATGCCGACGCCGTAGAGGGCGGGGACGATGGTGCGGATGAGAGCGGCGAACCGTTCACGAATGGGCATGATGCTCCTTAGTTGTGTGGGCGGCTAGAAGCCGAGGTATTGCTTGACGAGGGTGAAGCCGGCGATGACCACGGCGGCGATGGCAGTCCACGGGGGCTTGCGCGCCTCGGACGCCTTTCGCCACTCGTTGCGCCACTCGAGCAGATCGTTTACGTCGCGGCGGATGACAGGGACGTCGCGGACAGACTCGCTGACATCCTTGAAGCCCTCCATTAGATGCTTCTGTCCTTCCTCTAGCCGTCCGATGGCGACGGCGAGAGTGGTGAGTGGATCTTCTGGAGTCTTCGCGGCCGTCACGACTTGAGCCGTTCGGCCTGCTCGTCAGCCACAGCCTCAGCAATCTCAGCCTCGGTCGGGACGGTTGCTGCGAGAGCCGCCACAAGTGCAGCCTGGTCGAACACGGCACCACTGCCGCCAGTCGGACGCTCCCACGGGTTTGTCGGTGACAGCGGGAAATCGGCCGGCATCCCCGCCATCGTCCGCGCCAACTGATCCCGCTGATACCAGGACCCGTTAGCCGTCTCGTCCCAAACGTCGAGCGTCTTTCCGTTCTGCGCAGCGGCGACGTTGATATGGAACTGCCGCTCGCTCGCGGGGAGGGTCGACAGTTCCGGGCTCAGTTCGACCCGGGTAGGCGAAGCGAAGACGATGTATTCGCCGACGCCAGCACGGATGCTGTGGATGATTCGCATGTCTGTGTCCTCCTGGTGGACGTCGATGATCGCGTTGGGTTGCGTGTTGGATCCGCTGGTTGAACCGCCGCCTGCCGCGGTCACTCCGTCGTGCTTGAAGTGGTTCGGGTCGCGTGTCCCGTACTCGCGGGTCCACCCGAAGCGGGCGGCGTTCCGCAGCATCCACGGCAACGCGGCAGAGTTGACGTCGATGCGGTTGCCCCACCCGTGCGACTGCCCATACCGGCCGAAAAGGATCGTCGAGGCAGGGTTCAGGTTGTACCGTTCCGGATGATCAACCATGTCGTTCTGAATCCAGGCGCGCCGGTACGCACCGGCCGGTTCCACGATCGCGAGGGCAACCCTGTCGCGGGCGGCAGCGGCTTTCATCGCCAGGTAGGAGGCCGCGGCGGTCGCGATGAGCTGGTCGTCGTCTTCTACTGTGACGAGGGCGATTCCGTCTTCAGCGAGATACCCGTTACGAGCCATCAGGCGAGTTCGTATTCGATCTCAAACGTGATCTGGTCGCCAGAGGCGGTCAACGTAGCCGGAGTGTTACGCCCAGCAGCACCACCCGATGTCGTCAAGAACTGAACAGCAGTCTGGCTCGCGACTGTGCAAAGAACGAACTCGGTTTGAGACGTACCGATGTCCAGCAGCAGGCCGCGTCCGAAGTAGGTTTGCCTGCCAGCTGTGGCGTACGTCGAGGCGGCCTGGATGGCGCTGTTCAACGTCATCGTGATCTGACCCGTGCCGGAGGTCGTAGACCCCATCGTGATCTGGGTCTTCATCTTCATCCGACGTCCCATGCGGAACATGCGGGCTTCGATGGTTCCGTTGCCAATCGTGAGGTTCGTCCACGTCAGAAGCGACGAGGCGTCCTGCCATGAGGTGTCGAACGCGCGCCAAGCGGTTCCGTCGTACTTGTAGTCGACAGCGTTAGCGAGATCCCGGGCCCGCTGTCCGTTGAGGGCGGTGGTCCAAAGGTTCATCTCCGTGGTGGTTCGGAAGGCTACTGATCCGCCGTCAACCGAGGTGAAAGGTGCCGTCTGCGTGAACGTCGTACCAGAGTTCGTCGCGGTCACACCCGCCGGCACGAGGATGCGCGCCAACTCGATTGCGCCCGGGTAGGCGGAGAGCGACGGGACGGTCGGCGACGCCGCCGCGGTGCCCTGCACGACGCCGATCACCGGGTTCGAGTCGGTGCCATCAATCGAATACTCCCGCGCCCACACGTACACGACGTCGTAACGCGAGTTCGACCCGGGCGCGGCCGTCGTGGCTACGTTGTAGGTCGCGTCGTTCGTCAGCAGCGTCGTACCAGCGGTCGCGCCACGCGAATGAGCGGCAGAGAATGCGGCCACGTTGTAGCTCATGTTCGCGGTCCCCGACACGATCGTCGAGGTTCCGTTGTAGAAGAGGCCAGCCCGGACCACGTTAGCGGTGGTCGTCTTCGCAACCAGACCAGACTGCGCCATCTTGTGATCCAGCGGCGTCACCGTACCTGCGGCATTGCCATACGTGCCGAGTGGCTTAGTAGCCGTCATCGTGTCTCCTCAAAATGGGGGTAGAACATACGTTCGGAACGGGTGTACGATTCGCCGCATGGATCAGCAGAAGCCTTCAGACGCGCTCACCGAGCCGCGTCGTCCACTCCGCACGGCCGGCATCGCCGCCGCGGGAGTCGCCGCGCTCATCGGCATGTCGTTCGGCGGCGTCGCGCTTGCGCAGAACCTCAGCCAGCCCGAAACGATCTCGGTAGCGTCCGAGTCGACCGACGAGCCGAACGTCGAGCCCGCGGCGTCGTTCTCATTCCTGACCGTCGATGGACTGACCATCTCCGTCGACGGATCCAACTCGATCGACCCCGACGGAGAGTTGGTCTCCTACGCCTGGGACTTCGGCGACGGCCAGACGGCTGACGGGGCAACCTCAAGCCACGCCTACGGCGACTACGGCACCTACACGGTCACGCTCACCGTCACGGATGACGCCGGGGCTACCGGAGTGTTCTCAGCGGACGTGACGCTGGATGCACCGCCGCCCCCGCCGCCGCCCGCACCCGAGCCCCCCGCTACGCCGGGATACACCTACGGGAACTACCCGCCGGGGGCGACGATGCCGAACCTTCCCGGGACCGACCAGCCCGACACCAGTGCATGCGCCTCGAGCACGGGAACTGCTGACGCCAACGGAAACCCGGTCTGCGCCTAAGCCTCGAGGGCTGACACCCGCTTCTCGATCGCCTGGACTGCGGCAAGGACAGCGAGCGCAAGTCGCTCATACTTGAACCCGAGCGGTCGTCCCTCCTCGTCGTATTCGATCAAGAACGATAGGCCAAGTTCGTCCACTTCTTCAGCGATTACGCCTACGTCTGTGGGCGCGTCGTTGCCATGCTGTTTGACCGCTTCCTTGTAGCGGTACTTCACAAGTCGAATGCCGAGAACATCTTCGCCGTTGATCTCAGCGGGCTCGATGTCGCGCTTGAATTGTCGTGACGACGGGACGTAGCCGGCCTCACCAGCGATCGAGACATACGCCGCGCGATATCCCCCTGATCCCGTGATGTTGTTCCCGTACCAGTTGCCCGCAAACAGCTTCCCGCCTGCGGTTACATTCCCTACCGTCGCGGTAACATTGCCCGCTGTAGAGGTGATGTTCCCCGACACGTTTACCTCGGTCGCGTCCAGCAGCCCGTCGAGAAGGTTCCGAAGGTCCTGAACGGTGTTGTAAATCTGGGACCCGTCGAGTGCCTGAATCTCACGCAACCCGGCCCGCGCTTGCTGAAGGATTTGGCGAAGCTGGTCAAGCGCATCACTCGGCTCAAACGAATACCCGTTACCCACTCAGACCACCTCCGGGGCGAACTGCAACGCAACCTTCTCGCCCTCAATGTCACCCGAACGGGCCAGCAGCCTCATCGACGACTCCCCCTCCTCGAGATACGCATTCCCCCGCACGCTCACCGTCGCAAAATCACCCGCATTGAAAGCCTCCAAGAACGGCCGCTGCGACAGATCATGCGAGAACGACCACACCGTCGAAGGAGTCTTCCCGTACAGCACCAGCTCGTCCGAATATCCCTGTACTGTCGCCTCTTCGGAAGCGGTTGAATGCGAAGAGTCGACGCCGTTTAGGGCCGGGTAGCCTGCATCCGTCAGAGTCGCATCCTCAGACACGGTGACGATCGCCTGACCATCCGACTTACCACCGGACGCGAACCCGGTGGATGCCAAACGAGACCCGTCTACCTTCACCCGCAGGTTCGACAACGACGACCCCGCAATGCCGAGCTGGAACTTCTGCCGCTGCGCCGAATACAGCAACGGCTCCGACGGTGTACCTGTCCGCATAACCCACTCAATGCCCAGGCGATCTGACGTCCAACGCGGGGTGAACATGATGTCGGGTCCACCCACAACACCTGTCAACTCGCGTAGCCGCTGACCGATGAACGCGAGCGCCGAGCCCTTGTACCAACGCTCATTCGAGCCCGCTACCTCAGAAGGCAGGATCACGGGCACGTCGCCGTTCGTCCACGTCTGCGCCTGCTCCACCAGACGCTTAGCGATCGTCTGCAACGACTGTCGCGTATCAGTCGGCCACGGATAACCAACCGCGTCAGGGTCAGAAACGATCGCTGAGAAACGCGTGTCCGTCGTGGTATCAGTAGGCAGCCGTCCGGCAAGAACAGGCAGCAAAACGCGGTGATCAAAGTACGACCACATCCCGGCCGCAGTGAGCGTGAGCCTCTGCGAATCGTCGTCCCAGTCATGAGTCCAGATCGGGCCAGCCTGCAACACCAGATCCCCGTCAACCGCCGCGAGGAACGCCTTGCCTACAGCCGCCGACTCCCGCAACCCAAGAGCCGCGTTCACCGGATCCGACAGCAGCACCGAACACGACACCTCGCCGGCATCGTTCAAAACCTCAGACCACGAACCCGTCAACGGCTGCAACCACTGAATGCGCTGCCCCGTCAGCAGATCCCCGACCAGAAAGCGGACTACCACCAGCCCGACCTCGCAGTCACCGTCATCATCGGATTACCAGAAGACGTCGAGATCGCATTGAACTGAATCTGAACCGAACTCCCAGCCGGAATCGGGAAGAACTGATCCCTGGTCAGATACGTCGAAGCATCCGAAACCCCGTCAACCAACACCGACCCTGTACGCGAATCGATCGTCACCGTCGAACCAGCCGGAACAACCCGGTCATACCGGAGCACCGAACCATCGTTGAGGCTCTGAATGTAGAAACCGGTCGTCAGCTCACCAGCCACCTCGAACACCGGCCACGTGTCAGCAGTTCCCGAATTGGTGACAGTGACGCGCCCCAAGTTCCCGAGCGCACCGTAGTAGAGCGCACCACCAGCGCCACCCTCATACAGTTCGTACTCGAGCCCACCGCCACCCGACGCCAAACCGGTCGAGTAGTCCACCTCGGGCCCGTACTTGACTGGGTCACGTGCGACGAACTGCGCAGACACGCCGGCCACAAGACCGTCGCCGATCGCCTCAACCTCGGCAACATTCTGAAGGGAGACGGTGCAGGAACGCGTTCCCCAATCCCGCTCAACAGAGAAAGTGATCGGCTCGCCTGACGCCTGAATGCCGGCGAAAGCGTTGAAGAAGTTCTCCTCAGCGTCCTCCGTTGTCGCACCGACCAGGCCACCATCGAACGTGATGACTCGCGCTCCGCGATAGTCGCGAGATACATCGAACGCACCGTCACCGTTCGGCCGGTCCTCCACAACTGCCCGCATCGGCGGCGACGACAGCCAGCCCTGCAACTTCGTGTAGATGAAACCGCTGGTCCCCTCAGCGTCGAACGTGAGGTCGCCGATATGGACGAGGTTGACCATCAGATGACCGCCAACCGTGAGCTGAGGCGCTGGTAGATCATCTGAGTGACGGTGTGCGGGTCGACACCATGCGCTTCGATCGTGATGTTCCCACCACCGCCACTCTTCGAAATGCCAGCACCGATACGGTCGAACACGTCGTTGGTCAGCGGCAGGACTGCCTCATCGTTTCCGCCCTCACCGACGACACCAAACGAGCCGCCAGGGGTCGCCCGGACAAGCGCACCCGAAGCCGCCGCAAACGGTCGATACTTCAGGTCCGCAGCAGAAGCCGGTCCCATGTCAGGAACGCGCCAAGCGGCCGTCGAAATGGTGGCGACTCGGGGCAGCTTGATCGTCCCCATGCCCATCAGGAACCGGACACCATTCACGGCACCCTCGATCGCGCCGATGAGTCCGTTGAACGCGCCAGCAACCGTGTTCGTAATGTTGACGATCGAGTCGCCCAGAATCTTGAACGCGCCACCGATCCCGGGCAGCGCCTCGAGCGCCCGCATGAACTCGGCAGGATTGAGGTTGCCCTTGAGAAGTTCGATCGCGACAGAGACCATGCCGATGTTGCCGGCTGCCAGCTGCAACGCCGGAACCAGGACGCCAGACAAGAAATCAGCGATCGGTGGAATGAGCGGTGCAGCCGCGATCAACAGATCCACGAGGGTAGGCAGAAGGTCAACGATCAGTTCCGAGATGGAGTCGAGGACGCCTTCCTGCTGAAGCGTGTCCCCAACCTGGCGCAGGCCGTCAGCCAGAATCGGCATGATCGGGCCGAGCACCCGTCCGAGCGTTTCAAGGATTGAGAACACCGGGGCCGCGCCAGTGAGACCGTCGAAGAAGTCCAAGATCGGCTTCATGGAGCCTTCGTCGGCTGCCTTCGAGATGGCGTCGAAGAAGTTGCCCAGCACTACAGCGCCACGCTCGAAGAAGGTCTTGAGCGTCGGACCGATCTTCTCCACAAGCCGGTCAAGGGCGGGCAGCACGTTCTCGTAGATCGTTTTCGAGATCAGCGTCAGAGCCGGCGCGAACAGGCCACCGATCTTTTCCTTGATCTCGCCGAAGCCGTTCTTCAGAATCTCGAGCTGCCCGACGAACGTCGCACCCTCGGACTCGGCGAATCCGCCCACCTGAGAACGCAGGCCGGCCATGATCTGCTCGAAGTTGCCTGCCGCTGACCCAGTGTCGACGAAATCGATACCGACAGCCTTCAGCGCACGCCCCTGCCCAAGGATCGCCTTACCGAGCTGCTCAGCCGCGGTCGGAAGGTCTGTCCCCGTCTTGGCCGCGAAATCCGCCAGGAGCGGAGTGATGTCCTTCAGCTGCTTCTCAGTCAGCCCGTACTGGGCAAGGGTCGACTGTCCGGCCGCGAATGCGTCGTCGTCGAACTTCGTCTTCCGCTGCAACTGCGTGTTCAGTTCCCGGAGCGCGTCAGCGTTCGCGCCAGCCAACGCGGGGAACTTCGAGAACGCGAACGAGAGACGGTTCTGCGAATCCTGCGCTGCCGCAAACTCGGTGACCGTTGTACGCGCGAAGTTGACAATCTTCGTAACCGCAAAGGCGGAAGCGATCACCGCGCCGAGCTTCGCGAATCCCTTACCGAGAATGTCAGCCTGAGTGCCGAGCCCCTTGATTGCCTTCGTCGCAGTCCGGTCATTACCGAACAGGTTGAAGTTCAGAGACTTACTTGCCACGGCGAGTCTCCTTGCTCAGTTTCTTCGCGTCTTCAGTTGCCTTCACCGCCAGCTCGCGGTAAATCCGCCACCAGTGGAAAGGAAGACGCCAGACGTTGAACGGCGTAATGCCGCAACCGGGAATGTGGTACTGGACTAGAGGCAGCCACTCTTCGACCGACGAAACGATGTCGTCGTAGGCCGAAAGGTTTACTGGGGCTCTTGGTCCGACTGATCTTTTGGGACGTCGGAAACCTCGTCCTCAACGTCGAACGAGATGTCGCCGTTTTGCAGGCTGAATTCGCCGCACTCGTCGAACGTGACCGGCTCCCCGGCCTTGCGCCGCGCGAGGAAGATCAAGCCCTGAAACGAGGAGAGGAACGCCGGGTCGCCAAACAGTCCCAGGTAGTCGTCCGTCGAATCGAGCTGCGTGAAGCAATCCATGATCGAGCCGATGGTCACCGAGTCGAACTTCTCCCCACCAGACCGCTGAGACGAAACCGCCAGAACCTTCAGCGTTTGCAGAGTGGCATCTGAGATCGCCGACTCAAGGTCGTACTTCTCGCCGCGCAGAATCAACTTCACAGGACACGCCCTCCAAAGGCTCGAACCGCGTCATCGATCGCGGCCAACATTTCCTTCTCGCCACGGTCCTCAAGCGCGTCAACCAGAACCGCACCGAAGTACGGCCGAGTCGGCTGACCAACCCACGTCGAAGAACCGAACACCGGATGCCGAAGCACCTTCTTCTCGTACGCACCCGCGAAGCCCTTATGCCCCGGGGCCAGACGCGCGTTCGTGGCAGTGATCTTCACCCCGCCACTCCGGCCAGAGAACGACACCACCGCACGGGTAGCATCCGCGACCGCCTGCCGCGAACCGGCCGTACCAGGCTGATCGTTCACCGGCTCCTGTTCGAGCGCTCGCTTCACCGCGTCCACGCCGACCTGAGCAATCGCCTTCAAGCGGCGACGCAGCGAAAGGATGATGGCCCGGTCGAACTTGTCGGCCTCACTCTTCAGGCGCGCAAACTCGGGAGCCTGAATGGTGATCACTAGATCGCGGTCTCCGCAGTCACAATCGCGACATAGATCGGGTGCGTGAACACGCCGCCATCGAGACCCGTGAACGGGATCGTCTGCGTCACCGCACCACTCGACACCGGCTTCGGCGTCTCCCCCTCGAGGCGAGTTACCGGAATCGTGATTTCAAGCGTGGGGAAGTTCGCGCCCGAGATCGCCGTCGTCGTCTGGAACCGCAGCACAATGCCGACATCGGTCTGGTTCACGAACGCGTCACGGAACGTGTTGTCCGTGTACTCTGCCGTGATCGTCCCCGAGATCGTGCGAAGGTCAACGACGGGCTTGCGGGACCGGGTGCCGGCCGCACCGAAGTTGAACCCTTCAGTGTCGAGGCCGTTGTCGTAGGTCAGGTTGATCGACCGGATGTTGGCAAGGGTCGAGTTGCCAGCCGCGAGTGCAGTCGTCGTCGGAGCCGTGATCGTGCCCGAGTAGACGTACCCGCCAACGAACGAGAACGGCACATTCGACGCTGGATAGGCGGGCGTGACAAACGATGTCGCCGTCGACATCGACTTGCCAACCCAGTTGAACTTGATCGTCGGAATGGCGGCGTTGTCGGCCGTCAGCTCGAAGCCCGAGCAAACCATGCCGGCGTACGTGTGCGGGTATGCGGCACCGCCACCGATCGGCGGCACACCCACCTGGATCGTGTAGGACGGGAGGTAGTCGTCAACGAGTGGGGTGAAGAGCTGCTGATACGACGAACCCGTGATGATGGTCGACGTGCCCACACCAAGCGCAGCCTCGAACAACTTCCCGAGACCCTTCGTGCGACCCTCAATCGAGAAGGATCCACCAACCTCGGACTTCACCATCACACGCGCAGCCGACGACGCCACGCGGGCACCGTACGGAGAGACGCCCTGCTGGAACGTGGGCATGTACTCGATGTCAGTTTCGATGACACCAGGCGGGGAGTAGTCCACCGTCGCGGCAGTGCCGAATGTGGTCTCCTTCTTGAGCGTGATCGCGGAGTCGTGCTGCGTAGTCATTTGGTGACCTTCTTCCAGTTGTCCGGCTGAGCGGAGAACTGCTCCGCAAGCGACCCTTCGACTTCGACCGTCTGACCAGCCACCACGACACCAAGGCCGGGGATGAACAGGTCGCCGAGCGACGAGATGTTGGTGAACTTCATGTGCATCCCCTAAGAGGTGATTCGTGCTTCGGCAGAGAAGGTGGCGCGGAGGACGTGCATCCGCCCCTTCGAGAGGACGTCCTGATCGGTGGCAGCATCAGACGCCATGTCGGTGAGGAAACATCCCTGCACGAAGACATCGGGGTAACCCAGATGGGTTGCCGCGCCGACTCGCACTGATCCCTCGAGCGCCGCGCACAGGGCGTAGGCGCGGTTCATAGCGACGAGTTCCTGCTCCTCCCCGCCCGCGCGGAAGCAATAGAAGATGACCTCCTGCGTCAGAAACTCCCGACGCTCACGCAGGGGACCCATCGGCCCCGGCTCCTGCTGCGACGTCACCGACGCGAACGACACGACATCATCGAAGGCGTCAAACGCCGGCATCCCGTAAGTAGTGAGGACGTTCTGCCCCGCCCAAAGGATCACGGCGGCATCGTGGAGTGCCGTCTTGAACAGGGGGGCGGCGGAAACAAGTTGGGTCACGCGAAGCCACCAACGTTCGGTGTCGCCCGCAGAAGTTCCATAACCCGCCGCGGGACGAGGAAGCCTTGCGGTGCGGCGGAAGCGTCCTGCTCAGCAACGCCAGGACGGTTCGCCTGCTGCCCCTGCTGCCACCAGAACCGAACCAACTCGCGGGCGGCAAGCGAGACGTTCTTCGGAATCGTCGCGGATCCGACCGACACGACGATGACGACATTCTCAACACCCGAAGAGAAGACGCTGATGCCATCCGTCGTGCCGGGGTAGATGATGCCGGCCGTAGCGTCCGCTACGTAATCGGTCGACGCAACACCATCAACCGTCACCGACGTCACGGACGTGAACCGGACGGGAAGCACGTACGCATCCGAACCGCCCGCGAAGGTGAACGTGCGGGACCGAACAATCAGCGGCCCGGCAATGTCTTCGATGACCGGCGTCGCAGCCTCGACGTACTTCTCGATGTCGGCGTCGCGCACCGTCGCCGCGGTGCCAGCCTGCTCCCCATAGATCGAAGAACGGGCCTCAGCCAGAGTGATCAGCCCGTCAACGATCGCCACGTCAGATCCCCGTGCTGCCCTTGGTCAGGCCACCCTTGACTGTCGCCGTCTCGGGCTTCTTCGCCGTCGCCGTCTCGGGCGCTTCGGCGGGGGCCTTCGTGATTGCCGTCGCGAGTCCGGCCGCGATCAGATCCGCACCTTCGCCGTTCGAGCACTCGAGCGTCTCGCCAGCCGCGGGCCAGTCGGACCCATCGCGTGTGCCCGAAATTGCGGCGATCATACGTACCTTCATGCCCATTTCCTTTCGTGGGATGGTGCACCGGGTGGACGCAACGATTGGTCACGCCCACCCGGCATATGCGACGAACTGGATTAGCTCGCAGCACCGACGAGGTGCTTCACGGCACCCGTCTGGTCGATCAGCAGACCGTCGCCACGGATGGTGGCGCGGAAGGTGATCTGATCGGTGTCGAACGCGAACTCATCGCTGCGCTCGAACTTGATCCCGTTGACGACACGCACCGCGTACGACGACAGGTCACCGAACAGAACCGACTTCGCGCTCAGCGCGGTCGCGGCCACGTTCGGGTCGGTGAGAACCGGCTTCGAAAGAAGCAGGTCAGGCTGACCGGCAATGACGGCCGGCTGCCACAGGTACTGACCGGTTCCGGCACCGCCGGAGAGGTCACGCAGCTTGCGGATCGAACCAGCGGTCGAGTCCTTCATCAGCCACTTCGACGTCGACAGATCCCGGTACGGGGCGATCACCGAGTAGAAGAGGTCGATCAGGTTGTCGAACGTCGGCACGCCAACCGTGCCGGTCGCCGACGTCGCACCCAGGGTGGACGAGACGGTGATACCGGTCGGCTCCGTGGTGCCCGCACCCGTGATGAGCTTGGCCCCGAAGGCGTTACCGACGTTGCGGCCAACCGCCTTCGCGAGATAGCCCTCAAGGTCAACGCCAGTGTCTTCCACGAGTTCGCGGGAGACCTTGACCAGCTCGCCGTACTTGAACGCGCCGAGGGTTCGCTTCGAGAACGTCGGGTCGGTGCCGGCGATAGCCGCCGCCTCAGCGACCGCAGCCGCAGCACCATGCGTGAGCGTGATCGGAACCTCGAAGTTCTCACCCGAGTTGGTCGTCCACACGGTTGCGCCGCCGCCCATGAGGGTGGCCGACTCGATCAGGTGCTGCCAGAGGGTGTTGTAGAACGACGTCGGGACGGTGTTTCCACCGGCCGTCGCGGTTCCCTTCGACAGTGCGCGGGACTCAGCCTGGGTAGGCTGCAGCTCGAAGCTGCGAACCTCACCCTTGATGAACCGCCGCAGCTCGGCGTTCTCATCCTCGACCGGGGCGGAACCCTTCGCGAGCGAACGCAGCGCCTCATCGGCGTCCTTGTCCTTCGCGGCCTGCTCCACCAGAGCATCCGCACGCTTGCGCAGCTCGTTGATCTCGGCGTCAGCCTTCGCGTAGGAGACTTCCTCCTCGGCGGTCATCTCACGCTTCTCAGCGATTGCGCGGTCGACGATCTCGTTCGCCGCGTTGAACACGTTCGCGCGCTTCTCGAGGAGAAGCCTCGCCATCGTTTCGGACATCTGTATTCCTTCCAGGAATGACAAATGCCCCCCGGATTTCGGAGGGCATTGCTTTTACGGATGCCGGTGGTTCTCTACCTGCCGGCGAATGTGGTGGTTAGCGTTTCTGCTCGAGGTCGAGCTTGCGCTTGTAGAGGTCGGCGAGGGGGTGGTTCTCTACCTGCCCGGTCTCGACTTCCTTTTCCTCGCTACGTGCTTCCACGGCGGGGATGTCAATGGGCTCACCCAGGATCAGCGAGCGGAGTTCTTCAGTGGTCGCGTGGCAGACGATCTCGACCTCGACATCGAGACGCTCGGCGAGCGACCGCATGCCGGCAGACGAGTCGAGGTAGGCGGGCGAGTTCACCGGGGCTACATCGATGAGGGCAACCGCCTTGAGCGTCCGGAGGGGGAAGCCGCGCTCAGTCACATCCCATTCGTCATTGAGCGTGTGGAAAGCAAACGATGAATACCGGAGGTCGCCACGCTTCGAAAGCAAAGCGACATCGCGCCCCGACGACGTTTCGGGGAGATCCACCTCGTAGAACAGGCCCGTCCCGTCATCCTTGAGGCGGAGCGTTCCAGCGTCCGTCGTCCCCAGAAGGTGATTGTCGTCGTGGTTGTATCGGGCCACCACGGAAACCTGATCGGCCAGCGACTTCGAGAAGGCCCCGTGCGCGATGCGTTCGGCGAACCCGCCGAGATTCTCGAGAGAGTCCGCAAATGCGCCAGGCGCAACCTGCTCGACGAACCCGCCGAGATTCTGCGAATACTTGTTGTAGACCGACGCGTACCCGTAGAGGGTTCCCGGGCCGTCTGTGCCCGCGCGAAGCTCCACGGGTCGGGCAATGTGCCGCCGCTCCATGTCGATAGCGGTCATGGTGTGCGTCCAATCGTCGTCGGCTTTCGCAGATCCTTGATCTGTGTAATGTCCTGAGCAGTAAGGGGCGGGCGCTCCTCAAGCGCACGCACCTCATCGCGAGTCTCGAAGTCGTTCTGAATTGCGATGGCGTGCGCCTCGAAACGGGTCTTGATGTCAGCCCGCACCGAAGCGTCAAGGTTGAACTTCAAGTAGCGGCCATCGATCATGTAGCCGTTGATGACGGCCTCAATGCGGGCGGCGAGCGGACGGAGGGTGCGAACGTTGAAGCGGATCTGATCCTGTTCGAGGTTCTTGTAGGTGAGCGACGACCCAGACACTTCGCCGCCGAGCTCCTCCGGAGCCACCCGGTAGATCGCAGCAACCTGAGTGGCAGTGGCCTTGATGCCCGTGAGGAACGCCACATCGGAGGACGGCAACCCGATCGCCGTGTACTCCCAGTCGGCACCCGACACGAAAGGTTCCGTCGCCGACACCGACGCACTGAAACGCTTCTTCGTCTCCTGCGCCTCAACGGCAGTCAACGTCTTAGCCGTGTTCTTCAGGAACCCAGACGGGACCATGCCGCGGCGGAAGAAGTTCTTGCCAACCCGCTGCGCCTCAATACCCGACTCGATCTGCATACGGAACAGACCGATCGGCGACACCCCCACAACAGACCCGGGGAGGACATACCAAGGAATGTGAATCAGGCGAGACCGGTCAATCTCCGCACCGTTGTACGTGTACACGGGCGCACTGCCCGACTCGTCAACCCGCACCTTATCCGGCTGCAACCACGACACCCGATCAGGCAGACCAAACGAATCGACCGACACAATGAAGCCGTAAGCATTACCCCGCAGCAGAAGCGACGTCACCATCTGGTGCTTCCACGAAAACACGTCGAGGCGGTTCACCCCCGGCCCCGTAACCAGCTCAGGCTGCGGATCAGACTTCACCGGCACGCCCGACGACTTCTCAAACATCGCCCACGGCGACGCCGCAATCTGATCAGCAATCAGACCCGTCGCCGCATACACAGGGATCAACGACAACGCCACCGAGATCGCATCACCGCGCGCATTCGGATTGTCGTCCCCCGCACCCCACCACGACTGGAAAGAGATCGCCCGAGACTCGGCAGACTTGTTGAAGAGGATGCTCACGCGCTCACCCGCTTACTGATCCAGAGCCCGCCGAGGCCGAGCGCGACAGCCTCGAGGCCACCGATGATGAAAGCCAGCGGAACCGACACCGCCAGCACGCCGAACACCACCGCAACCGCGCCGGCCACAATCAGCACAAGCGCCAGAATTTCCACAACAGTCGTGAACATTCGAACACTCCTACGATTAGCGACACGGGGTAGGCCCTCAGTGGCCTTCTATGCCGACCTGGGAGAAACGAGATTCGAAAACGTGTACTAAAACACCGAATCAAGAACGTCGTAGTTTGACGGGGTTGCCTTCTGAAGCGCCCACCAAGCGGCAGTTACCGCGCGGAGGGGCGTGATGTCAGCCCGCGAGCGATCTTGCGTGAAGATGAACCCCTCACCCGATTTCCGCACGCCGACACCCTTCACCGCCGTAGTCAGATGCTCGTTCGATGGGTGCCGTAGCCGCGAGTTGACCAAAGCCTCCTTGAAACCAACCGACGCATTACGCATGTCAGCCGTGTTGAGTGCTTCGACAGTCACGCCCGCGGCTTCGAAAAGCGGCAACAGGTATCCGTTATCGCCGAACGTGTCGAGGGCGACCGAACCCAGTCGCAGTCGCTCGAGCACCGCGCAAACCTCATCGACGATGTGATCACGCTTGGGACGAGAGTCGAGACCCCACTCAAACTGAAGAAGATCCACGTAGTCGCGCTGATCATCAATTCGACCAGCAATCGCAATCGCGAACGACTGATCGAGCCCTGTCCGAACATCCACTGCGACACGCGTCGTCTCGACGACCGGCTTGTCCGGCAGCGTCCCGCCCATCCACATGTTCAGCGGAAGTATCCCGTCAACATCGTTGAGGAGGAACGGCCACACGTTCAGATATTGTGCAGCCCAACCTCGCATCGGGTCCGGGTCATCAACCTCAGTTCCGCCTTGCTTCGCGGCCTTCCACTTCTCCTGCACCAGACGAGCCCGATCGGGCGACCAGTGCGGCGAGGCAAGTCGCCACGTCTCGGGATCGTCAATGTCAGCGTCGGGGTGAGCACCCCAATAGAGCAGCAGCGTGTCACCCGAGATGTTGTTCAAGGCATTCATCAACCGACCGCGCATCAGACTCGATGCCTTCACATGTGCAGTCGACGTCAGGTGCAGCTGCGGACTCAACCGCTCGAGCAGCGCCGGCTCGATCCCGTCCGTGATGACATCAGGCTTGATGTCCCATGCCTCGTCCACCTGCCCGTAGCAGACGTCGTACCCGTAAGCACCATCCGGTGCCCGCAGCAGCCAGCGGTCCGAATCCTCAGCCTCCGCAACCCGGATCTCCTGACCACCCGCACGGCGCTGCACAATCCAACCGCGCTTCTCGGCCCACGCCCACGCCTTCGCGTGAATCTCCTTGCCGATCATCAAATCCTTGGAAACCAGCATCGACAACTGCGGCTCACCAAACAGATCAGCATGAGCCGTCCGCCACACCGCCGACACCCGAAGCCGGACCGACTTACCGATACGACGCGGGCCAGTCTCAAGAACATCCCGCCACACCAGCCGACCGTCAGCATCATGCTCGTACTGCCGGATCAGAGCGACTTCCTGCCACCACCGCGGCGTGAACCGAAGTTCCTTCTTCGCCCACACCAACAGCTCCGGACCATACGATCCAACCGCCAGCGGATGAGGGCCAGACATCGCCAACGGAGGAGACGAATCGTCAGGCACCACCAGAAGATGTCGCGCCCAATCCGAATCCAAGCCAGCCATCGGATCGCCGCGCTCAGCGAGGACATCCGCGAGCGACTTCCGCGGCTCAGTAGACACAAAACCCCCGGGAGAGAGAAAAGGGAAACGTCGCGGTCTTCCGGCTCTGTCAGCTCTAAAAAGATTTGGTCGTCGTCACCAGTCGTTGTTGACGTAGCGGCGCGTGTCGGTGGCTCTTGTTCCACGCTTGGCGTTGGTGCGGCGGGCCCCGTCACCGTAGTTGCACTTGGCACATTCGGGGGCGTGGTTGCTTTGGTCCCAGAACAGGGACGGGTCGTCTTCCCACGCGATGATGTGACCCAGGGTCATGTGTTGGGGGTGGTGGTTTGGTGCGTCTGCGAGTAGGTAGGTCCCGCATCCTCGCCAGCAATAGGCGTCGCCGCGGGCTTTCATGGCTGCGATGGCTGCCATGTAGCGTCGGCCACCTCGAGGGGCTTTAGGCACCATCGCTGTCTAGTAGTGCGTTCGCCCAGCCGGCGACCTTGGACAGGGCGGCTCGGTCCTTAGCGGACAGGCGATTGATGAGGAGCAGCATGTCGTTCGTGTCTGTACGCAACGGTTCAGACATTGTGAACGGCGGTGCCTTGTAACCTAAATGGAGTTCTTCCGGTGAAGGTTTCGGCTCAACAACCCAACCGTCAGCAGAACCCCAATGCTTACCCTCGCCTGTCAATTCAGACATTCGGGGTGAATCCGATTCGCGCTTCGATGGGAGCCTCACCCATGTAGTAGTTCGGGCCGATCTCGCTTGACGAGAACGCTCCTTGGCGTTGCGGTTCGTCTGCCGGCTTGCCTTCGTGGAGGTGGTTACTGCGCCACTTCACGACTTCGCCCTTGGAAGCACGGATGGCTGCACCGCAGCCGCACCATTCCTTCACCGGGTCACCAGCGCCGCATCCATCGCTACACGCAACTCCGGTGCAGACGGTGAACGCGACGAGGTACCCGAACCAGAGCATCACACGACTGATCGGGACCGTCTCGAGGTTCATCATCGCTCCCTAGAGCACCGTGAGTGACTGAAGGTTGAAGCCGTCAGCGTCGATGTCGAACACCAGCAAGCCGGGGTCGGAGTCGTCGCCCGCCTTGTTGCGGAACCAGTCAGAACCGTTGTCGAGCGTTGGTGCCTGAAGGAACCACTTCGACTTGCCCGTGTACGGGTTGCGTCCGGTGGGGAGGATGTTGAGGTGGTGGTAGTGGCCGGCGACCAGAACGTCAGCAGCTCCTACAGGCTGTCCGCCGTGGGTCTGCTTTCCCCACCATGCGGGAGCGCCACCAGGCGCGTACTGGTTGCCATGCACTAGACCCAGAGTCGTTCCGGCGACGTCGAGCGTCACCGACTCGTCGTACTGTGCCGGGAACGTCCACGATGCGTCGTATCCGGCCGCACGGGCTTCACGCTCAACGAACCGGTGAACCTGCAATCCGAGATCATCCGATGGACGTCCGAGCTGCTGCTTACCCTGTCGCCAGGCGGTGTGATTCGACGGGACCGCGAGGACGTCGACGTGTCCGTGGCGGTGCATGACCTTCACGAACTCCATCACCTCAGCCGCGGCAAGATCCATCTGCTGGGCAAGACTCAAATCGTTAGTGAACATCGGGTTACCACCCGACTCGAACCCCTCGAACAGATCGCCGGCCTCAGCCAACACAGTCCGTTCGGGTTTGCGGTGTGAGAGCCATTCGGACAATTTGGCCCGCTTTTCGACCAGACGGCCGATCAGTTCGGGTGTCCCTCCGCGCGCTCCCACCTTCCCCGCCTGAACGTCGGACAAGACAACGACCGTCACGATGCCGCTCGAGGCTGGCTTGAGTTGTTGGCGGGGTTTCTTGGATGCCGACGCGTAGAGCGTGGGAAGGTCGAGGTTGGCCGTCCGGGGACGGTGCTTGAAGTAGTAGGAGGTCAGCCAGGAACCGTCAGGCTGCTCTTTGCGCCACTGGGATGTCGAAAGGACTTCGATCTGGTCCGGGTCGTAACCCCACTGCCGCAGAATCTCAGCGTCAGTACCAGTCAGCGCCGTAGCGCCCGTCGTGAGTTCGGTAACGCCGTCCCGGACGACCTGGCGCGCACGCCACTCGTCGGGGACCGTCAGATTTTCGTACACCGGCAGTCTCCCTTGCGGTGCGCCGAGATCGTCTCAACCGAGGTTGTGAACTTGGCTTCATCGAGGAGAGCGCGGCGAATCTCCGCGTTCGGAAGTTCTTCGGCTCTCATGGCGAGAGCGGCTTTCAGGTTGTCTGCCGACTTTGGGTCAGTCTCCGCGAGGAGCTTCCCGATCGGGCAGGGGACGATTGAGGGGACCAGTAGACGGTCAAACACCGATTCCAACTTCCGCAGAGGGACAGGAGTGGTGCCGTGGGGCCAGAGGTTGCCGAAGCATTGAACTTGGCCCGCACGCGCTTTGATTTAGCGACCTCTCGCCGCCTGTATCCGCTCGAAGGCGGGGTGAACGCACGGCCGGGTGCGTTCAGTCACCGGATGCGACCTAAACCGCTACCGGGACGAGAAAATCCGGGCGAGAACTTATCGAGCGCCCGGATCATGATTCTCTGAGTGGGTCAGCCCCACGAAAAATCCCCACCAGGGCCGGAGCACGGTGGGGAACAAGATTTGTCACAGTTGAGAGAGTTCTCCTGTGTGGTCCAATTGAATCACACTCGTGTAGTTCGCGCAAGACCTAACGGCGTGTCACACAATTACGCCCATGTCTTTTAGGGCTTCTTCGTCGACTGTTGCGCCGAGATGGTAGCCCAGCTCGAGCAATCCGCGGTCGCCCGATACGTTCCACCCGCAAACTCTGCACATCGCCTCTGGGGTGTTCTCGGACGAGTAGTGCAGGTAGAGGGCCGATTGTTCCTCGCCATCACGGTTAGACGCTCGAGTCGCTTGGCACTCAGGGCAAGGTCCCACGAGTTCCTTGACGACCTCCGGGTTGAACATGCCCTCGATTTGTCGGACCCACCCGCGGGTGATGCGTTGCCATTCGTAGACGAATGAGTCAGGTACCTGTCCGGCTTCGTAGAGGTTGCGGACGCGCACAAACCACTTTCGGAGAATCGCCTCACTAAGGGCTTTAGATTTCTCCCCACGCAGTTCTGCCCAGGCCGCTCTAATTCGTCCGTCTACGGTCTCGTAGAGGGCGAATGAGGCAATGTTGAGGCCGCCCATCATGGCGCTACCTCCCGAAACAGGGTTAGACGGGGCAGAAGTGGACGATGCGATCGACTTACGCAACTGCACCAGCAGCGCGTCACGATGCACCGTGACCACCTCGCGCCCGGTCACGCGATTCTTGGTCGCGTCCCAAACGTCCTGCCACACCGGATCCTTGATCGGAAGGGTGAGCCGGTCGACCGCATCAAGCAGGCCGGCCAGCGGAGATTCGTCGTTCAAGATTCCTCCGGGGTAGTACTTGCAGATAGTGCGTTGCGGAAGATGAGCAACATGCACGGGAACGGGGCCGAGTCGGTCGCATCCCCGAACTTGAGCCGACCCTTGATGAATCTGATCTCTGCCCGGTTGAGGACGACGTTGTGAAACCAGATTGTGTCCACGCGGGCGGGCACGAGCATCACAGTCAGCGCGTCCGAGGTTGCCGCCTTGTAGACCCAGTGCTTGAGCTGGTCTCCATACGGCGGGTTGCACCAAACCGTCTCGCCGTCCCAACTCTGCGAGAGCCCGTCATCGTCCACGGTGTAGAACTTCGTGGGCACCTTGGCGTTGCTCGGGTTCGCTGCGACGTCGACCGTGAAGTGGAACTCTCGATCGAGTTGAGCGAACAGCCACTCAGGGGTCGGCCACTCGACGGTCTGAGAACTGGTCATCGCGGCCAGCGCGCCGACGCTAGCCATTTGATGACCCAGCATCGGAAGGTGTTGGCACTGAGCAGTAGCACCGGCCCTCGACCCACGGACGGGCTTGGCTCAGTAACGGCACATTGCAGAGATCACCGCAGTAGTACTTGCTGCTGTAGTCGTTCGGAGCACCTTGTAGCAAAACGGCTTCCACCATGTAGCACCAGCAGAGATCCGGGCGACGATTGTGCAGTCGATTCGCCACACGCCACCGGAAGTTCTCAGTTGTCAGTCGCCACCATGCCCACGCCTGGATGTGACCGATGATGCTGTGGTGAAACAGGAACCGCTGAATCCGGTTGGCCTTGCGGAACTTGGGGCACCTCGACCGGGCTTGAGTGTGAACGTAGCGGTAGACACCGCAAGAGGCGCAGATGTCACGGCTCGTAGGGTCGTCGTCCTGCGAGAAGTACTCCCGCAGCGCAGCGACATTCAGTGGAGCAATCTCGATCCCGTCAACGATGATCGCTGGGCCAACATCAGCCCTGCGCGTGATCTGCACGGATACCCCATTGCGGGCGGTGTACTCGCGGATGTGTTCGATTCGAGTCTTCACGTCATCTCCTTCGGCGTGTATTGGGGCATTCTGGTGTTCAGAACGGGGCGTTCTGGTCGTCGTACTGCCCCGGGGTGTTCCAGGCATCGGCCTGATCCGTGGCGGTCGGAACGTGGATGTTCGCGGAACTGTCGGTGGCTCGAGTGACGGCCGCGGTCGCGTAGCGCAAATCGGGTCCGATCGCTTCGACCTTCAGCTCGATCGACGATCGCTTGTTCCCGTCGCGGTCGTCGTAGTTGCGCTGCTGAAGAACGCCCTGCGCGATGACACGCTGGCCCTTGCTGAGGGAGCCGGCGACGTGTTCCGCGAACTCCTTCCAAACAGACGCTCGAAGAAAAAGCGGGTCTCCGTCCTTCCAGTCGTTGCTGTTCTTGTCGAAGAATCTCGGGGTCTGAGCGATCGTGAGGTTAGCGACGGCAATTCCGTTCTGCGTGTAACGCAATTCCGGATCGGCCGTGAGATTGCCGATGATGGTGACGGGGGTTTCGTTCATGGTGGGTCCGTTCTGCACAGGCTCCGCGAGCTTGCGCTGGGAGGTGATTGTTGGTGTCTAGTTGGTCTGTTGGTTTAGTTGTTTCCTCGGGTGGAACGTCAGGTTCCCGATGGTGGAACGTGGCGTTCCCGATGGTGGAACCTCACGTTCCGAATGGTGGAACGTCAGGTTCCGGCACCCATCTCGCGGGGAGCAGGTTGTCCACAGTCAGCTCGTACTCCTGGTTCTTCCCAGGGCGGGCCGTATTGAACAACTGAATCGCACGCCGATTAACCAGTGCCCGCGTCGCTTTAGACACTGACTTGAATAGCGATTCACGCAATTTGGGGTCATCGGGAATAGCGCGCCCTAATGCGTGAGTGGCAAGCGATTCCCTACCCGCCCAATAGATCGGGTGTTCGTCCGTGTCATGGGCGATGGTCGCCATGTAGACGAGGATCTGTCTCTCGTTGGCGGTGAGAGGTCTACCGCGGTGTGTCTCGTGGAACGATGCCGCCCACGCCTTTCTGACAAGCTGTCCTCCCATCAAAACTCCGGTATCTCGTCGGGCGGTCGGTACTCGCCCGCGTTGTCCAGGTAGAAGGTGCCAGCGTGCAGTTCGACGGGCACCAGTAGCGGGTCATCCCACGAGTGGAGAGCCCAACCGGACGGCGGTTCAGCAGAGTGCGCCTTGCCGTGGCATCCGGTGTGATTGCCCCACCCGCACAGGTGCAGGCCGTTTGCGACAGTTCCGATCCCGCCGCGGGACTTGAACTTGCGGTGGTGATACTCGGTCGCTTCTCGCTTCCGACACCCTTCACAGAGCCCCCCCGAACGCTTCTTGATCGCATCCTTAGCCGCGGGCGAGAAGTCCCGATTCATGCGACCCGATGCTTACCCTCGAGCCACTGTCGGAACCAGTTCTCTTCCTGGCGGTCCATGAAAAGCTCGGCCAGGTCGGGTCGTCCCCAACGGTGAAGCAGATCGCGGACGGACTCGACCTTGGTGTATCCCAGCTCGCTGGCGATCAGTTCACCGGAGACGCCGAACGTCTTGAACCATTCGATCTCGCCGATTACGTATGCGCGACGTTCCGCGAGTTCCTGCAAGGTCGGCTTGCCCGCTCTCGGATCTCCGTACTTGCGGAGCCGTTGGTAGTGGGCGTTGCAGTAGCCGCCCGCGTCGTACTTCTGCTTGCACCCGGTTACGCCGCACTTGCGGTCAGGGTGTTGCTTCCTCACGAGTTACCCGCGGCGGTCAGTTCGGCCTTTCGGGCGTCTTTCTTGGCGATCACGTCAGCGAGTCCGGTGACGCCGGCTTCCTTCGCCATCTCCCATGCGTTCTGCAACTCGTCGAGGGTTTTCGCGGATGCGAAAGCTGCGAGGTGCGGCTTCGGGTCCGGTGCGCCGATCGGCTTCACGACGAACGGCGCACGCTTGCCCCTCGTAATCGTGAGACTGACCGACTTCGGCTCGGTCAGATGCGACATGGCCGCGATGCGGATCCCGCCGACAGCCTGACCGCCGAACTGGATCGACGGATCGCCGTACAGCGTCAACTGACGCCCGATGTACTCGGATGCTTCCTTCCCCCAACAGGCGACGAGAACTCTCCTCATCGACTTCCCGGGCTTGTACGGCCGACCGGGGAACTCGGCCAGATGCAGCTCTACCGGCTGCTCCGACGAACCCTTCTTGACGTCGACGATGGTGACCGTCTTCGATCCGCCCAGATAATCGTCAAAGTTCTGCTGGTCACTCTTCGGCTCGGTAGTGCTACTGATGTCCAATGCTGATCTCCATTTCGGCGTACTTCTCTTCGTGCTGGATGACGTGCCAGACCGGCGGGTCGAGCGGCACAATCTCGTCCGAGTAGCCGGGCCAGACACCGGATGCGCTGTACTCCGCGTACTGCACGCGAGCCTCGAGCGCCTTCCGCGCGCCCATCTCGACGAACAGTTCAGGCAGTCGGTAGTGGGCCACCAGATACGGGGGTCGCTTCTCGACGACGATGAAGGCGAACTCCACCTCTTCGTCGGTCGCCCACCTGTACGTGTCGCGATACCACTCGTGGGAGAGGTCGTAGCCGTACTCGATGATCGACTTCACAAACGCGGCCGGTGAGGCATCATCGGTTGTCTTCAGCTCGACGGCAACCGCTTTCGGTGAGCGCGGGAACGGGAGGTAGTCGAACCGTGCTCGGACGGGGACTTCTGTAGTCGGATCCGTCGACAGGACAGACACCTCGGAATGCCCCGGTTGGGCGAGCAGCGTTGCAGCGGTCGGATGCTTCAGCACCGACTCGGCCATGTCGTTGATCGGCTGCATTTCCTTGGCGAGCATCGGCGTCAGGCCAGCCGCGTAGGCGGCGTCACGCTCCTCCTGCGACGCCTTCGTGCGGTAGTTGTCGAAGTCGAGAACTTCGATGCCCATACCGACACCGAGCACTTTCGCGTGGACCGCATGGCCGACGTCGTAGGCCTTCTTCTCCGGGCGTCGCTTGTTCCGCCAGTAATTGAACCGGGCAGGCGACTCGAGCAACGCCTTCGCCTGAGACGACGACAGCTCCGGCATCGAGTGGTACGCCTCATCGGGGAGGTCGAGGATGACCGACGATCCGGGCTTGGTTGGGTAGTTCATCGAATCGGCTCCGTGTCCCAGTGGTCGACGATTCGGCGGCGGCAGTCGTAGCAGAGGGTGCGGCCGATCGTCCAGATGTGTTGCGCGAATGCGCGGCAGATGTAGTGCGTCTTGTCGTGGCGGCGGAGGATGAACTCGGCCGGGCCGGAACACTCCACACCGATCAACGCGTGCCGCTCACAGACGTGCTCCGAGGTAGCGGTGATCATGCCTGCACTCCCCAGCCGATCGCGAGGAGGTCGCGGACGGTCATGGTCACGTACTGGTCGAGGAACTTCCCCTTGCCGCGGCGCTTGTGCAGCACCACGCCAGCGATAGCGTCGGCGTTCCCGGCTTCGATGCGGGCTTCTTCCACCCATCCGGCGAGGTCGAGGCGGGCGACGTTCTTACATTCCACGACGACCTTGCCGAAGGGTGAGTACAGGCCCGCGATGTCTCCGCGGTCGCCGTCCCCGCGTAGTGGGGCTCGGTCGATTCGGTCGTCGTTCAGGGCTTCAGCGAAGCCGTCAGCCGCGAGCCGCTCGAGGGCGGTTCCGCGCTGCTTGGATCTGTTCACGATGCTCCTTAGAACAGGGTTGGAGGTTGAGGGTTGCGGGCAGCGTCGATTCGCTCCTGCCAGGTGTCCCAGCGCGGATCGAGGACACCCCAGACGACTTCGCAGTCGTCGCAGATGAACCCGTGCGGGTAGTGGCCGGTGAAGTATTCGTGCAGGCACTCGGTCATGCGGCTCCGTTCGGGCGCAACGAGAAGACCGGAAGCCCTTTCGGAACTTCCGGTCTCTACCTCTGTTCTTGGCGGGGAGAAGGTGCCCCGTTTGCAGCTACCGCGTCCGCGCCTTCATCTGGCGTCGCGTCCGGCAGCCCAAGCCTCTACATCGTCAAGTATTCGTATATTCGTTCGGTTAGTGGAGAGTCTCTGCGAGGATTTCCGTGATGCTATCGAAGGCGATATCGGGGTGAACTCCCTTACGCCCGGAGTGGTATTCCTCTATCTCTTCGAGGGCCTCGCGATATCGCGCTACCTCGTGGTGCTGCAACAGATCGCTAACGATCTTTTCAGCGACCCGACTGAGCCCGGACGTGCCGTTCAGCCCCGCCACGCGAAGGTCGCTGACGACGATTGCCCGCAGCTGAGCCTCGGGGCGAATTGGTATTGAACCGATCTTCATGCCATGTCCTTTACGTCAGAGTTTAGTACTTATGTTCGAACGATGACCGGCCTTTTCGGCGGCTACTAACCACCGGCAACGCGGTATCCCGGAGCCCTTCTGGTGGTCTTCGAATTCGCCTCGACAGTCGCCTTCCCACGTCCACCAGGAGCCGTGCCATTTGCACATCTGGCAATAGGGGCGCATGAGAGCCGGGTTGGATTTCAGGTGACTAATGGTGAGGGGATCGAACATTAGCCGTAGTCCTTTACGTGTAGATAGTGCGTTAGAGCTTCGCGGTTCCCTCGGCATAATCCGAGGACGTGGCGAGCACGCCACCCACCACGGTCATACTCGGAGCCCAGCCCGCACCCGTGACCCATTCGAGCGACGCGGCAGGGTCGGCAGGGTTGATCCACTCGGCAAGTTCTTCCGGGGTCTCGAAGGCAGGACTGACGGGCGATCCCTCACTCACCGTCTCCCAGAGTTGCCACCACTCGCCCTTCGGCGGCTTGATCGACCTCCACTTGTTCGCGAGCTTTCGCTGCCCCTTGAACTTCGGAATCGAGGCGTGACCCTTGCAAGTCGCGCACACGTACGGCACACCCTCGCGCTCGCATCGCGCGCGGACGACGATCCCAGAGTTGATCGAATCGTGACCGAATCCGCCGATCGACCAATCGTTCACTTCCGCTGCGGTCGGACGATATGCCGGAACCTTCGGCTTCCAACCCTCGCCGGCGACCCAGTCCCGCGTGAAGTCCCACAGCCGGTCACCGTCAACCAGGGCATCCACGTCCACCTGAGACAGGTGGTGGCCCCACGATGCGTTCCACAGTCCACACAGGCGCTCTGCCTGTCGAACGATGGCCGTCTCACCCGTTCCGTAGAAGTCGGGTGCGGACGCGACGTTGCGCTCTGCAAACGCTCGCACCTTCGGCGTCGCCGGAGTGAGCGGGGTAGATCCCGTGCTGATCGGGTCGAAAGGAGCGTTGCCGTACCACTCGTCGTGGAAGACCTCAGCCTGGCGGCTATAGCCGTTCTTGCAGTCCGGGCAAGATTCCTCGTGCAGCCACTCGGGCATGAGGTAGCCCGACCACACCTTCTTGAGCGGCCAGTCAAATCCGACCGGGACGCGCTTGATCTCTCGACCCATGATCTTCTCCTTGAAAGCTAGAACTATTGAGTGCTCGCCTCGACGAACCCGAAGTGCCGCTCAAGGGCGGTCTCGAGGGGTTCGCACCGCTCGGCGTCGTTGAGGAAGTCGTGGATCACCGTGATGGCTTCCCACGCGACCGCACGCTGCACAGCCTCTAGGCCGTCGCCGTTGTAGTGGTTGTCATCGACCGCATCCATGTAGACCCGGCCAAGTTCCTTGATGTCCATGTCTCCTCCTGCGTGAAAGGATGCGTCAGGGTTTGTTACGGTAGTCGCGGCTTAGCGAGTTGCAGATTTCGGTCATTGTGACCACCGCTGCGCGAGCCTGAGCAAGTCCCTTGGCGACGAGAGCGACGTCGGGGTGTTGATCGGGCAAACCATCGGCAAGGCGCGCAAGGGCCTCATCAACTTCGCGCGGGTCAATCATTCGTACTCCGTTGGGCGTAGGTCGTCCATCGCCGCTCCTTAAGCAACTACTTCTGGATGCCTAGCCGGCGCAGCGCGGCCCGGATGGGCGAGTGCTCGACAGCGAGGTCTTCGAGTTCCCGGACGACGTTCTGCACTCGACGCCACTCGGGCTCCGGGGCTCGCAGCGCAGCGTTGTTCAGTGTGATAGCGGCGTTCGTGGCCGCGTCGGCGATTGCGCTCATGTCACTCTCCTTTGCATGTGGGCCGGACATTGAAAGAATCGGGCCGATTTCTTACAGTTCGACGGATATGGGTGCGTTCAGGTACGGGGTGGTCGTTTGCCGCAGTAGGAGCAAACGACGATCCACGCGCTCGGGATGAAGTTGTGCCAGCCCTGCGGTGTTCCGGTCCCGCGATCGCACGGGTAGATGGTGAAGCTCATCGTTCCTCCAAGTCGAACATGCTCAGATAGTGCGCTCTCGGAATTCTTCAGCGAAGGCCTCTTCCGAGTAGCAGTCGAAGTCCCCGTCGCCCATCGTGCGGTGTCCGCGGGCGGGGTCGTACACGATCACTGAATGCCGCTTCGAGGCGTTGAGGTAGTCCCCGATGTGCAGGTAGTTCTCGCGGAACGGGGCATTGTTCCAAGTGTTCGGGTTCGGTGCGCCTCGCTTCTCGAGGACGACCACCTCATCCTTCGACCGAATCCACTCCATGATGGGCTCAGCGCCCGCGAGGGTCCCGTCCCAGCGCATAACCTCCACCGGGCGGGGCCGGGATTCGTACTCAGTCATCAGGATCTCCTACACGAGCATCAGGGGATAGAGGGTCGCCGGACGGCTTCTCGTCCGTCACGTCCCAGAGAATGTCGGCGAAGACGCCAGGGAGCACATAGCGGTGGGAAAGGCCGCGCATCTCTTCGACCAGCAGCGCGAGTCGCAAAGTCTCGCGGAGGTCTCCCTCGGTGAGCCGAACGTGGCCGCGCGAGCCGAAGTCCATGTCGACTACGGGGATGTCGTAACCGCGTGGCACAACTTCCTCGCGAGCTACCAGAAAGCCAGCGACTCGATCTGTGACGTCACTCATCGGTGCTCCCTACATTCTCGCGTAAACGCCTTCCGGCGAGGTCGCCCCGAGCGCGCTTGACGGCCTGCATGAGCTTCGCGTCGGTGCCGAACATCCGCTCCATCTCGGAGAAGTACTGCTCGGCCGCGTAGTCCTTCAAGAACGATTCGATGCGCTCGTGCAGCCAGGGGTTGCCCCCGTAGTTGTAGATCGCCTGCCCAGCCCCCGGAGCGCCGTTGTAGACGTTCCAGTTGATGAAGGCCGACAGGAGGTCGGCGTCGCGGTCAGCCATTCGAACTACTCCCACGTGCTCGTTCAGCGAGAGCCCGAAGCATCCCCGCCAGGCGCGGATTCGTGTACCTCGTCCCGTTGTCATCCCAGTCTGCGGCTGCGTCTTCGAGCGCTTCGGCCCGAGTCGCACGCCACTTGCCGACGTCATGGAACGCCTCGCCCTTGGCGACCTCGCCCCACGTCCACCGGAAGCCCTCGTCGGTCTCCTCGATGTCGTAGAAGCCCTCTTCGGGCTCACCCTTCACGGCGTAGTACGGCATCATTCCTCCTCAGGTAGAGAACTCATACGTTCATGCCCTGCGTGCTCATGTTTGTAGGCGGCGACCGCGTTCCGAGAACTCTCGTCCCGCCCGGTCACCTCGATGGAGCAACCACAGGCACACTCCCACTTCATGCCTAGCATTTCTGCAACTCACTCTCGGTCGGCACGTAGCCCCACGCGGCACTCATAAACCCCAGGTCGAACCCGTGGCGTTCCCCCTTGTGGTCGGGCAGCTTTTGGCAGGCGATGCGCGTTGGGCCGGTGGCGTCAGCGCAGATGTCATCCATTCGCAGTATCCGAACGTATGGGCACGAGCGAGCCGAAGGTGGGCGAGTTCTCGTGAGTGCCGGCGCACTTGCCGCAGCGGTCACGGTCGAGGCGCCCTTCCTTGTAGCGGACCCATCCCTCGGAGCGAGCGAAGACGATCGCTTGATAGGTGGTCCGCGACATGCCCGCATCGCTGACCTCCCCGCATGTGTCGCAGGTGAGCGTCCAGAAACGGTATGCGGTCACGAGCTGGCATCCAGACGTTCTGCGATGGCCCGAAGGGTGTCGGCTCGGAGCGTGATGATCTCGGTGCGTCCGTCGTCGCGGGTTCGCGAGATGCAGGCGTGGGTGGCGTCGGCGGTCGCCTTGACGGTCCAGCGGCCCTCCTGCCGGGTCAGCAGTTCGGTCGATTCCATGGCAGTGTCCTTACTCGGTGATGCTGTACCTCCGAGAAGGTGCGGCGCTTCGATCTCCCAGTCGTCCGGGGTGATCTGGACGGGCATCGAACCGATCACGGTCATCCACCACTCGACGGACTTTCCGCGCATCTCGATCTGTTCCGCGGGCGTGAGGTTGTGGATGCACTCGGCGTGGTGCATGTGCCGCCCGTGCTTCTCGCGCATCGCCAGCGCGCCCAGGATCGCCTTCTCCATGTCGCTCACGACACACCGCCAGGGGCAGCATCTGATGATGTCCGTGTGCGCTCCCACTCGGCCCCGGCGCGGAATGCGTCCGAGACATGCCCGTAGTTCAGGGAGTGAGTGAGGCTGGCGACGTAGTGCTGTGCCGCTCCCCGGAGGAGTAGATCGCGCACGTCCCGGGCGATCTCTTCCGGAGTGTTCATGGGGCGCGGCTCGTAGCCCTTGGGCATGTTCACGATTCCTCCTGCTTATGGATGGATGTACGTTCCTCGACGCGGATGCACCGGGCGCACGTCGGCGGTTCTCCGAACGTCGCTGAGGACTGCGCGAAGGGCAGGTCGTCGATGCTCACCGGCCAGACGACGCGGCCGCAGTCCGCGACGATGCGCCCACCTCCACCGACACCGTGTTTCCACGATGCGCGGTGCACGATGTCGCTCGTCGGGTAGCGGAACGAGAACCGATCCCGGGTGGCATCCTCGATGCGTTCGGCCAGGCCGTTCACGAGTCACCACCAGCACGGCTAGATAGTTGCTTCATGCGGTCCTCAGGCTTTCGAGATGCGGGCGCAGCGCGACGAGGCGTGCAGCAGCGGTTTCGGCGTACTTCTCGACAACCTCGATGCCGACCGACTTGCGCCCTTCGAGCGCCGCTGCGACGAGAGTCGAGCCTGAACCGGCGAACGGGTCGAGCACGGTTTCACCCACGCACGACGACGCCTCGATCAACTCCCGCAGTAGGGCGACCGGCTTCTCGGTGGGATGCCGGGATACGCCAGCCGCGTGCGGCCGCTGGTGCCGCAGGATGTTCCCGCGTCGAAGTCGAGCGGTCAGCCGACCTTCACCCTTGGCTACGTTCGCCTTGCTCTTGACGGCGACCATGAACTGGATGTCTTCGTGCTGCGATGCCCAAGGGATTTGCAGGTTACCCATCCCGAGCATCGCTTTGTCCCAGATCAGCGCGACGGGCTCTTGCACGATCCCTGCCTCGACAAGTGGGCCGAAGTCGAGAGGTCCGAAGACGTAGGCGTGGCGGTATCGCTTCAAGTTCCGCGCGATGACCTCGCCCACGAGCGTCGTGACGCCGAGAGGGTCGTCATCTTCCACAATCAGCTCGAACTGGTCGACACGTCGGTTCGACTGAAACTCGACCCCATAGGGCGGGTCCGTCACGAGCAGGTCAGCGGGCTCGAGGCTGCTCAGCACCTCACGCGAGTCGGCCAGATAGAGGGTCGCGTTTTCATCCTCGTAATAGGGCTTCACGGGGTCTCCTCAGGTACAGCATTTGCGGATGTCTGCTTCTCGGCGTCGCGCACGAGTTTCGTTGCGGCGTCGAGGCGAATACGAGCCGCTTCCAACTCGACGGATGCTGCCTCCTGCAACCGAATGCAGTACGCCAGCCAGGGGTCCATCACTCGCTCCGATCAGGTACAGCACTGGAAGGTTCACGCTGGCAGCAGTCGTCGCAGTTCTCCCGCATGAGGTGAACGCTCGTGATCGCCTCCACGTCGATGAATCGCCATGTCGCCATGAGGAACGCGAGGTCATCCGGGTCAGGGTGCATGAAGCCGTGCTCGCACACGCGGAACATGGCGCGAATCTCACCCATCCACGCGAGCGGCGCGGTGTTCAGTGGGTGATCGGACGGGTTGTGGATGCAGCAGTTCGGCCCGTAGCAGGTTCCCTCGGGGTGTACGCCCTCGAGGATTGTGCCGTCGTGCAGGGCGATGGTGTCGCTCATGTCGTCTCCGAACTGAGGAGTGTTCGCACAAACCGGTCATCGAAGTCCGGGTGCTCAGCGATGAAGGTGAGCAGCGTGAAGGCGTGCCAGGCGACCGCGGCCATGTGGCTAGAGCCGGTCTCCTCGTCGATGTCCTCGCCCGCCCACCAGGCCGTAGCGTGACGCTGCATGGCCGCGTAGGACTTCGACCACTCGTAGCCCTTGCGCCACTGGTTGTCGTCGTACTTCGCCGCGCCGACACCGTAGTGCTCGGCGAGCTGGGTGAGTGCGCCGACCGGGATCAAGTCGAACCGGGCATCTTTGACGCCCTTCTGGCCTCCGGTGCGCGACGTGGTGCGGACCTCGCTCATCCGAGCACCGCCGACTCCACAAGCGCCTCAGTCGAAGCGAACGGTGATCCGGCGAGCAGTTCGCGCCACGCCGGCCAGTCGACCAGTCGCCGCTTTCCGACGACTTCACGGTTGTAGGGCTGGTCGAACAGGACGTGCTCCCACTCCGGTTCGACAGCACCGTGGATCTCGGGCTTGTCGTCGATCAGGATGTCGCCGCGCACGAGCGTTTTGTCGGCCGTGATGATGACTCGCGGTCCCCAGTGGGATCCGTAGTGCTGGACGATCCAGTTGAGCTTGTCGCTCGCACATGTCGGGTTCGAGACCCACGGCGACGTGACGATTCGCACGTCATGGTCCGCCTTGAGCATCGCCTTGAGCGCAGCCTTGGCACCTTCGATCGGTTCGAGCCGGGAGTAGAACCCGGGCTCAACCATGACGGCACCGATCAGCGCCTTCTCACGCTCCGTTCGACCCGCGTGCAGGTCGAACGATCGCTGATCCTTGTGGCGCGGGATCGCGGCGGCATCCTCCCCGAACAGGTCGAGGGATTCACCGTAGGCGCGTCCCCAGTCAGCGATCACGCCATCCATGTCAACCAGGACCCTCACAGCGAATCCACCCCACGGGATTCCTCAACGGCGGTGTCCTCGTAGTAGCCCTCCATGCGGGCGAGGTTGTCGAGGAACTCGTTGATGACCGACATGTCGGGTTCGGTGGGCGGCTCGAGGTAGTTGCTGCGCCGCGTGTACGTCTCCGCCTGCCCGATCTGCTCGATGACTTCGGAGACGTAATGGGTGACTGCGATGTGATTGGCGAGGATCTGATCGATGACGCTCACTGGGCGCTCCAATGTGTGGTGAGGATGAGGATCAGCGCGACGACGCCGATCAGGAGGGTTCCGATGAGCCGGCGTCCGAACAGGGACAGGCCGTGGACGTCGGAGAGGTTGGTGAAGTAGACGCCTTGGTAGAAGCGGTTGCGGATCTTCCGGGCGAGGGCGATGTCGGCTTGGCTGGGCGGGGCTTCGTCTGCGAGTCCGAGGTCGGCGTCGTAGTGGTCCGCGATGATCTGCGCGATTTCTTCGACCCGAGGGAAGTTGGGCACTCTATCGTTCTTGCTCATCGCGCGATCCCGTCTCCGCCGACGTGAGGACTCGGAAGCGAGGATCGAGGGATGACGGCGTACCTGCGGTGGTGCTCCTCGCAGTACTTTGAGATCCAGTCGCAGTCGTGCTCGTAGTAGAAGACGGTCACGTTGTCGGGACGCCGACGCTCTACGAACATGCTGTCGTTCTTGTCGGCGCTCATGCGTCTTCTCCTTCGTGGTAGATGCCGGCGTGACCCGCTTCGTGGTCATCCGCGATGTCTTCGGCCTGGCGCTGCGTCAGCGCCGTGTTGTCTTCGAATCCGCACCCGGGCTCGTCGCAGGTGATCGTCCGCACCTCGCGGATGCCGATGGAGCAGACCATCAGGCGAGACGGAACACCTGCGCGTTCAAGCCGCGCGGCGTCTTCCTGGTCTGCCCGTACACGGGCTGGATTGGGAGGAGGACCTTGCGCCCCAGCTCTTCGGAGTGTGTCCAGCCGGTGAGTTCGGATCGGACGGTGCGGACCCGCTGAGGACTAACGCCGGTCTTGTCGACGATGACGGCCTCGAGTTCGAAGTCGGTCCATCCCTTCACGGGGCGACGCTTGAACGCGGCCAGGATCTCGGCGCGGACATCCCGCTTGTTCCTGCCGGCGTTGTGGCTGGTCTGCGGGTCGGTTGCTCTGGCGATGGACACGTGGGCTCCTTCAGTAGTTGACGGACTGGGTTGTCCAGCCCCGTTTCGGCTTCTTCTTCTTGACGTTGCGTTTCGTCTCGGATCGGAACCCGAGATGCCAGAGCGCGATGGCTCTCAGGCAGTAGAGGCAGGAGCACGCCTGCCTGTCGGCCTTAGCGCCGTTGCAGTCGTGGCAGGAGGGAACGAGATTCCACCAAGTGCTTACGCCACCGATGGAGTCGGGGATGATGTGGTCGCGGCTCTGCGCGAGGAACCCGCAGTAGTGGCACCACGTCATCGGCGGTATCGGCGATGAGAAGCTCACGACTTGGATCCCGCACTCCTTCGCGATGGGGTCCCTGTGCGCCGCCCAGTGCGGCGGTTCTCTTCCGGTCACGCCACCTCCAAAGAGAAAGGAGAGGCGGGCAGTCGGGGGTGACTGCCCGCCTCTCGGTGGGGGGATGACCACTTCGCAGCGGGTCACACTGGGCGGCGACGACGGGGGTCGTACTTGATGCCGCCGGTTGTGTAAACGATCGCTTCCACTAGAGAGGATTGTGGAAAGCATCGTTTACGTTGTCCGTTTTCGCGTTCGGGCCGCTGGGATGGACTTCCCTCGGGGAACTACTCGTCGGCTCCATACGCCGCGTCACGGGCGCGCTTCAGCAGACGGATCAGGTTGTTCAGTGCGCGGCGATCAAGAACCTCGAACGGGATCTGCACGTACCGACCCTCGGTCGCTTCCGCGATGCGGCTCTGTGCCCACTCGCGAGGTACTTCCGCCGTGAGCTGCACCCAGCCTGTGCCCGCACCCGGCCGGTCCTCTCGCTGCCAAACGAGGTCTGCCGACGGGTCCTGGTAGATTGCGGCTCCTTCGGGAACCTCGTCGCCAGGGCGGTAGATGCGGGCGGACGGGTTGGGCCCGTCACCCGGCTCGGTATAGCCCTTTGGGTAGTGTGCCCACAGCGGACCATCGATGATTCGTTCTCGAGGCATCAGCCTCTCCTTTCGCTCAGCCGCATCACGCGGCTCTACCTCGCATCGCGCGAGGGAGTAGAGAGTGCCCGTTTCGGCGCTAACCCAGGGCGGGCCACCCCTGTGTCCGCAAGGTCGTCGACTCGGCTGCTCCCGCAGGGCTGAGGCTCGTAGTAGGAGCCCACCGTCGACTGTCTGCGTATCCGGACGCTTCCTCAGCGTTGATCCGGAATCCTGTAGAGAACTACTTGATAGATGCTTAAGCGGTGGCCGCGAGGTCGGCGGCAGCCTCGGCGGCACGCAGCCGCTCGATAGCGACGGGAATCCACCGCTCATCCAGTTCAACCAGGACGGCGCGACGGCCCGTGAGGATCGCGGCGACACCCGTTGAACCGACCCCGGCGAACGGGTCCACCACGACATCACCGCGACGGGTCGATGACTCGATGAGTTCCGACAACAGCGGGACAGGCTTCTCGGACGGATGCCTGACCTTGCGCCCGGTCGGTCTCGTGAAGCGCAGCACCGAACCTTTGCGGAGCCGCGTCGGGACGGACGTTGCACCGGACTGTCCGGCGTGTCGGAACTTCGACACACAGAACGAGATCCGCTCATGCGCCGGACCCCATGAGGAAGTCATGTCGCCGGAACCGATCGTGCCCTTATCCCAGATCAACTCCACGATCTCGGAGACCTTCTGGCCTTCCATGACATCGGCGGGGCCGAAGATGTACAGGTGTCGGTTTTGCCCGACGATCCGCACGCAATGGGTGAGTACGTCGCGGATGCCGTCTCGGTCATCCTGCCCGTCACCGATCAGCATCCCGAACGACTCGGCACGAGTGTTCGACTGCCACTCAACCCCGTACGGCGGATCGGTCAGGATCAGCCCAGTAGATTCCTTCTCTATGGTCGGTAGCACTTCGAGCGCGTCACCGTGCCAGAGAGTCACGGCATCCGACTCGTAGACGATGCGAGCAGTCATGCCGCCTCCTTTGTTGTCGTATATGGCACGGTTCAGGTGTTACGCGGGTAGGTGCGGAAGATGCCGCAGGTGCCGGCCGTCGCCCAACTTGCCCACCCGGGCAGCGGCTTCCCAGAGCGAGTTGGTGCGCCATAGGATCGTTGCCGCGAAAGGGCGTCCCTCTTCGTCGAGCTTCACCGAGACAGTGATCCGGTCTCGGTTCAGAAGCACGGCGTCGTACTTCTCCTGATAGGTGACGCTTCCGGGACGATGCACGCACTCTGCGACCTCATCCTTCGAGAGATGCATGTCGACGTAGCGCTCGAGCGCGTGCTTTGAGAACTGGATCGGGAACCGTGCGCCTCTCTTGTACGCATCTAGGAGCGCTCTGGGCGAGCGAAACGAGGGCAGTTCTGCCGCCATACGATCTTCCCTTCGTGGAACAGTGCTCGGCGAGAGAGTCGAACTCCCGCTGCGACCATCCGAGCTACCGGCGCGATCACGCGCCAAAGTTTGTGGGTGCTACCAAAAGCCGTCACTCCCCGATCCGACCGGATCAGCAACGGTGGATAGAACGTGTCCAAGTCGGAATCAGGACCGCTCCCTACACACCACCCCATGCACGTCTACGTGCGTCACCCGCCAACCAATTGACGGTTTCCACCCCGAATCGCCGTACCTCTTGACGTCACCCGGCGCATCATGCCTTCGGCTGCAACTCCGCTACTCCACGCAGCGAACCGGCAGCACCATCGTCAAGGTGAGGAGCACCCGCCAGTAGATGTCCGAGCGGGTGACCGTATCTCGATTCGAGACTTAGCTTCTGTGGAGTTGTCAGAGGTGCGTCCGCGCGTGGCGGTGCCGAGAGTCGGGGGACGAGTCTCGGAAGATCAGTCGTTGTTCTCCGTGAGGTTGAGAACGATCACGAGAAGGCCGATGAGGCCGATGGCGGCGAGGCCGAGCCAGTCCCACCAGTTGGCGGTGACGAGCATGGTGAGGTTCATGCGGTCGCCTCCCGGAACTCGAGAACCTTCGCGACAGGCACAGCGCGCGTCCACGAGTAGCCCGTCTCCACCGTCACCGTGGCCCGGTTCACCCGCACCACCCGATGCCAACCGAACCGATCACGGACGGCCACAGCGCCGGACAGGTCGGCCGCGGTGAACTTCACCCGCGCAGCCTCAGCAGCGAAAGCCAGTTCCTTCCCGGCCTTCCGCGCAGCATCCTCAACCACCTTCGCCTCAGCGAGCGCATCGGAAATCTCACGCTCGACCTTCGCCGCACGGGCACGGAACGCCGTGCGAGTGTCACGCTTCATCGGCTCGTCCCCTTCGTCAGGCGAAGGAACAGGACCCACACGAGCCGGCGCATCAGTGCACGTCCCTGTACCAGTCGCGCCACACGAACGCGGCGAGAACACCCCAGGCGATGATCGCGAGACCGAGCAGCACCCAACCCGGCCACGCGACCGCGACGACCAGGCCGACGACGAGCGCGACCGCGAAACCGACCAGCCGCGCCTTCATGCGTTCACCTCGATCCCGAGCTTCCGCATGATGAACGGCAGTCCGGTCGCACGCACCTTTGTCGTACGTGAGACGTGCGCCCTGCCCTCTGAGTCGGTCCACGTAGACGCGACAACCTCGAAGTGATGCATGTACCGCTGGTACGGGAGGGTCGAGCCGCGTTCGATGACACCGGCGTCCCGCAACTTCCGGAACAGGGTCGTTCGTCCGATGCCGCCGATTGTCTTCGCGACCGCCTCCATCGAATAGAGGCCATCCGCATCCATGAGACGGTCGAACGCCTCCACCTTCGGAGCGGCGGCGGCGAGGGCCGCTTCCTGCGCCTCGATCGCTTTCGCTTGGATAGCGGCGAGTTCGAGAGCCTGAGCGAAAGTGGCCGGGACTTGCGAACCGAACTGGCCCGTGTGACGGATAGACGGCAGCACCTCATGGGTGACCCACCGCTGGAAGGAGCGGACCTGCGCCCGCAGCCCCTCGTCATCGAGGTATCCGGCTTGCCGCTGCATGATGACCCCGTACAATCCGGGCTCCGAAATGACTGCGGCAGTCTGCTCTCCGCCAAGGGTGCGCACGATCTGCGCCTCCTTGTCTTCATCGGGGATGACGCGCAGCATGTCGCTCGCCTTGCGATACGACAGGATCGCGGCGACGTCTGCGGCAACGAACCAGGGCTCACCATCTACCAGGACGGTACGAACCTGAGCGCCTGAGTAGTCGAACACTTCGAGGGCGGTCATGCGACACCCCGCAGGGCCTCGATGTCGGAGCGGTTGAAGACGTATGCGCCGCGCGACCCTTCCAGCTTCTGCGCCGGGTACTCGCCAGCCTTAGCCTTGCGCTGCACACTGCGGACGTTTTCTCCGAGGATCTCAGCGGCCTCCGTGGCCCCGATGATCTCATTGGTTGGCTGCATGTGTCGAGATTACGACAGATGTCGCGAAAGCGCAAGTGTCGTAATTGCGGCGTGTTGCGCTAGATCGCCCCGTGTCGTAACATCGACACATGGCAGAGAGAAGCCCCACCTACGCCGAACACGATGTGTTCCACCGCGGCGACCGCCTTCGCAAGGCGCGCGAGCTCGCGGGTTACTCCGATCTCAAAGCGTTCGCCGCCGCAACTGGCATCGATCGCGGAGCGCTCGGACGGTATGAGTCAACCGGTGAAGTCCCCCGCAAGAGCACCTTCAAGCAGCTTGTGCTCGCTACTGGTGTCCGCGAGGCGTGGCTGGACACGGGCACCGGCCCGATGTACAACGGCCCCCGCGATCCTGAGAATGAGCACAAATTACGCTTTGGTAACTTGCAATCGGCTGAGAGCAACGTCCATCACGTCGATTTCGGTCGCAGACGCGCCGCCTGACCCCGTGGGCGATCTTCTCTTTCTTCCTGAACGTAGGGCAGACCCCAGTAAACGGCCTAGTCCACCCCAGACACCCCACGTAGGGTCTCTCCCATCTCAAGGGGGAGACATGATTGAGCAGTACATCCAGCACATGCACCGAAAACGCCGCACCGTCAACACCATCCGCCTACGCCTCTTCTACCTCTGCAAGTTCGCGAACTGGTTCCGGCAGGATCTACTCACCGCCACCCACGACGACTTCGACGCCTACATTCATGCCGACAGGAAGTGGTCACAGAGCACACAGCAAGTCGCCACGGCGACCCTGAAATCGTTCTACGGGTGGGCGCACCGTGAAGGACTCATCCCCGCGAACCCGACTCGCGATCTACCCGGAATCACCGTCCACCGACGCCGGCAGCGGATGGCATCAGAGGCGGCAATCCGTACTGCCATCCGATGCGACGATATCTCCGACCGGGCCATGATTCTCCTCGGAGCCGAATGTGGCCTCCGCGTCACCGAAATCGCCACCCTGCACAAGTCGAACCGTTCCGAGGAATGGTTGAACGTCGTCGGCAAGGGCAACAAGCAGCGCACCCTCCACCTCTCCCCCGAGCTTGCCGCGATCCTCGATGAGATCGAGTCGACGCGGATGAGGCACGGCCACTACTTCCCCGGCAAGTCCGGCATCTACCCCATCCACCCATCCACCGCATGGCGACACATCACCGCCGTGCTCAACTCCAACCCGCACTCCCTCCGCCGACGCGCCGGAACGATCGTCTACCGCAAGTCCGGCAACGACATCCGGCTCGCGCAAGTGTTCCTCGGCCACGCCCAAGCCTCGACGACCGAGCAGTACCTCGATGTTGCAGACGATGATCTGATGACGGCGGGAGGACTCACCCGTATTGCCGCTTGACCACCACCCCAACGACGAAACGCCCCGCCCCGAGCTATCCAGCAGCTCGAGGCGGGGCGTTTCTGGTCGGCCCATGTTGCACTGGGCGACCCTTGAAAAATGACTTTCAAGTCATACGGGTTGGTGTGTCAATACTTTGCAGTGCTCTACTGGCAGGACTCGCACTGCATGTCGTCCATCGGATCTACCGGCACCGAGTACCCGCCAACCGTGTCGACGTCGTTCACTCGTTGATGCCGCGGGAGTCGTCCACGATCCCGGTGTCCTGCCCGACGACGAGCACGGTCGCGGTCGGATACACCGGAACCAGCGACGAACCGAGCAGCCACTTCTCGAGCGCCGGGAACTTCGCGCCGAGCTTCCGTGCAGCCCAGTAGTAGGCCCCGATCACGAGGGCGGTGACGGCGAGGCTGATCGCGGCGGACACGTCAGCGCCGACCGTTTCGCTGAGCCAGTCGAGTGCATCCTGAACGGCCGGGAATCTAGACACCAGCCAGGAGATGCCGACGCCGTAGAGGGCGGGGACGATGGTGCGGATGAGAGCGGCGAACCGTTCACGAATGGGCATGATGCTCCTTAGTTGTGTGGGCGGCTAGAAGCCGAGGTATTGCTTGACGAGGGTGAAGCCGGCGATGACCACGGCGGCGATGGCAGTCCACGGGGGCTTGCGCGCCTCGGACGCCTTTCGCCACTCGTTGCGCCACTCGAGCAGATCGTTTACGTCGCGGCGGATGACAGGGACGTCGCGGACAGACTCGCTGACATCCTTGAAGCCCTCCATTAGATGCTTCTGTCCTTCCTCTAGCCGTCCGATGGCGACGGCGAGAGTGGTGAGTGGATCTTCTGGAGTCTTCGCGGCCGTCACGACTTGAGCCGTTCGGCCTGCTCGTCAGCCACAGCCTCAGCAATCTCAGCCTCGGTCGGGACGGTTGCTGCGAGAGCCGCCACAAGTGCAGCCTGGTCGAACACGGCACCACTGCCGCCAGTCGGACGCTCCCACGGGTTTGTCGGTGACAGCGGGAAATCGGCCGGCATCCCCGCCATCGTCCGCGCCAACTGATCCCGCTGATACCAGGACCCGTTAGCCGTCTCGTCCCAAACGTCGAGCGTCTTTCCGTTCTGCGCAGCGGCGACGTTGATATGGAACTGCCGCTCGCTCGCGGGGAGGGTCGACAGTTCCGGGCTCAGTTCGACCCGGGTAGGCGAAGCGAAGACGATGTATTCGCCGACGCCAGCACGGATGCTGTGGATGATTCGCATGTCTGTGTCCTCCTGGTGGACGTCGATGATCGCGTTGGGTTGCGTGTTGGATCCGCTGGTTGAACCGCCGCCTGCCGCGGTCACTCCGTCGTGCTTGAAGTGGTTCGGGTCGCGTGTCCCGTACTCGCGGGTCCACCCGAAGCGGGCGGCGTTCCGCAGCATCCACGGCAACGCGGCAGAGTTGACGTCGATGCGGTTGCCCCACCCGTGCGACTGCCCATACCGGCCGAAAAGGATCGTCGAGGCAGGGTTCAGGTTGTACCGTTCCGGATGATCAACCATGTCGTTCTGAATCCAGGCGCGCCGGTACGCACCGGCCGGTTCCACGATCGCGAGGGCAACCCTGTCGCGGGCGGCAGCGGCTTTCATCGCCAGGTAGGAGGCCGCGGCGGTCGCGATGAGCTGGTCGTCGTCTTCTACTGTGACGAGGGCGATTCCGTCTTCAGCGAGATACCCGTTACGAGCCATCAGGCGAGTTCGTATTCGATCTCAAACGTGATCTGGTCGCCAGAGGCGGTCAACGTAGCCGGAGTGTTACGCCCAGCAGCACCACCCGATGTCGTCAAGAACTGAACAGCAGTCTGGCTCGCGACTGTGCAAAGAACGAACTCGGTTTGAGACGTACCGATGTCCAGCAGCAGGCCGCGTCCGAAGTAGGTTTGCCTGCCAGCTGTGGCGTACGTCGAGGCGGCCTGGATGGCGCTGTTCAACGTCATCGTGATCTGACCCGTGCCGGAGGTCGTAGACCCCATCGTGATCTGGGTCTTCATCTTCATCCGACGTCCCATGCGGAACATGCGGGCTTCGATGGTTCCGTTGCCAATCGTGAGGTTCGTCCACGTCAGAAGCGACGAGGCGTCCTGCCATGAGGTGTCGAACGCGCGCCAAGCGGTTCCGTCGTACTTGTAGTCGACAGCGTTAGCGAGATCCCGGGCCCGCTGTCCGTTGAGGGCGGTGGTCCAAAGGTTCATCTCCGTGGTGGTTCGGAAGGCTACTGATCCGCCGTCAACCGAGGTGAAAGGTGCCGTCTGCGTGAACGTCGTACCAGAGTTCGTCGCGGTCACACCCGCCGGCACGAGGATGCGCGCCAACTCGATTGCGCCCGGGTAGGCGGAGAGCGACGGGACGGTCGGCGACGCCGCCGCGGTGCCCTGCACGACGCCGATCACCGGGTTCGAGTCGGTGCCATCAATCGAATACTCCCGCGCCCACACGTACACGACGTCGTAACGCGAGTTCGACCCGGGCGCGGCCGTCGTGGCTACGTTGTAGGTCGCGTCGTTCGTCAGCAGCGTCGTACCAGCGGTCGCGCCACGCGAATGAGCGGCAGAGAATGCGGCCACGTTGTAGCTCATGTTCGCGGTCCCCGACACGATCGTCGAGGTTCCGTTGTAGAAGAGGCCAGCCCGGACCACGTTAGCGGTGGTCGTCTTCGCAACCAGACCAGACTGCGCCATCTTGTGATCCAGCGGCGTCACCGTACCTGCGGCATTGCCATACGTGCCGAGTGGCTTAGTAGCCGTCATCGTGTCTCCTCAAAATGGGGGTAGAACATACGTTCGGAACGGGTGTACGATTCGCCGCATGGATCAGCAGAAGCCTTCAGACGCGCTCACCGAGCCGCGTCGTCCACTCCGCACGGCCGGCATCGCCGCCGCGGGAGTCGCCGCGCTCATCGGCATGTCGTTCGGCGGCGTCGCGCTTGCGCAGAACCTCAGCCAGCCCGAAACGATCTCGGTAGCGTCCGAGTCGACCGACGAGCCGAACGTCGAGCCCGCGGCGTCGTTCTCATTCCTGACCGTCGATGGACTGACCATCTCCGTCGACGGATCCAACTCGATCGACCCCGACGGAGAGTTGGTCTCCTACGCCTGGGACTTCGGCGACGGCCAGACGGCTGACGGGGCAACCTCAAGCCACGCCTACGGCGACTACGGCACCTACACGGTCACGCTCACCGTCACGGATGACGCCGGGGCTACCGGAGTGTTCTCAGCGGACGTGACGCTGGATGCACCGCCGCCCCCGCCGCCGCCCGCACCCGAGCCCCCCGCTACGCCGGGATACACCTACGGGAACTACCCGCCGGGGGCGACGATGCCGAACCTTCCCGGGACCGACCAGCCCGACACCAGTGCATGCGCCTCGAGCACGGGAACTGCTGACGCCAACGGAAACCCGGTCTGCGCCTAAGCCTCGAGGGCTGACACCCGCTTCTCGATCGCCTGGACTGCGGCAAGGACAGCGAGCGCAAGTCGCTCATACTTGAACCCGAGCGGTCGTCCCTCCTCGTCGTATTCGATCAAGAACGATAGGCCAAGTTCGTCCACTTCTTCAGCGATTACGCCTACGTCTGTGGGCGCGTCGTTGCCATGCTGTTTGACCGCTTCCTTGTAGCGGTACTTCACAAGTCGAATGCCGAGAACATCTTCGCCGTTGATCTCAGCGGGCTCGATGTCGCGCTTGAATTGTCGTGACGACGGGACGTAGCCGGCCTCACCAGCGATCGAGACATACGCCGCGCGATATCCCCCTGATCCCGTGATGTTGTTCCCGTACCAGTTGCCCGCAAACAGCTTCCCGCCTGCGGTTACATTCCCTACCGTCGCGGTAACATTGCCCGCTGTAGAGGTGATGTTCCCCGACACGTTTACCTCGGTCGCGTCCAGCAGCCCGTCGAGAAGGTTCCGAAGGTCCTGAACGGTGTTGTAAATCTGGGACCCGTCGAGTGCCTGAATCTCACGCAACCCGGCCCGCGCTTGCTGAAGGATTTGGCGAAGCTGGTCAAGCGCATCACTCGGCTCAAACGAATACCCGTTACCCACTCAGACCACCTCCGGGGCGAACTGCAACGCAACCTTCTCGCCCTCAATGTCACCCGAACGGGCCAGCAGCCTCATCGACGACTCCCCCTCCTCGAGATACGCATTCCCCCGCACGCTCACCGTCGCAAAATCACCCGCATTGAAAGCCTCCAAGAACGGCCGCTGCGACAGATCATGCGAGAACGACCACACCGTCGAAGGAGTCTTCCCGTACAGCACCAGCTCGTCCGAATATCCCTGTACTGTCGCCTCTTCGGAAGCGGTTGAATGCGAAGAGTCGACGCCGTTTAGGGCCGGGTAGCCTGCATCCGTCAGAGTCGCATCCTCAGACACGGTGACGATCGCCTGACCATCCGACTTACCACCGGACGCGAACCCGGTGGATGCCAAACGAGACCCGTCTACCTTCACCCGCAGGTTCGACAACGACGACCCCGCAATGCCGAGCTGGAACTTCTGCCGCTGCGCCGAATACAGCAACGGCTCCGACGGTGTACCTGTCCGCATAACCCACTCAATGCCCAGGCGATCTGACGTCCAACGCGGGGTGAACATGATGTCGGGTCCACCCACAACACCTGTCAACTCGCGTAGCCGCTGACCGATGAACGCGAGCGCCGAGCCCTTGTACCAACGCTCATTCGAGCCCGCTACCTCAGAAGGCAGGATCACGGGCACGTCGCCGTTCGTCCACGTCTGCGCCTGCTCCACCAGACGCTTAGCGATCGTCTGCAACGACTGTCGCGTATCAGTCGGCCACGGATAACCAACCGCGTCAGGGTCAGAAACGATCGCTGAGAAACGCGTGTCCGTCGTGGTATCAGTAGGCAGCCGTCCGGCAAGAACAGGCAGCAAAACGCGGTGATCAAAGTACGACCACATCCCGGCCGCAGTGAGCGTGAGCCTCTGCGAATCGTCGTCCCAGTCATGAGTCCAGATCGGGCCAGCCTGCAACACCAGATCCCCGTCAACCGCCGCGAGGAACGCCTTGCCTACAGCCGCCGACTCCCGCAACCCAAGAGCCGCGTTCACCGGATCCGACAGCAGCACCGAACACGACACCTCGCCGGCATCGTTCAAAACCTCAGACCACGAACCCGTCAACGGCTGCAACCACTGAATGCGCTGCCCCGTCAGCAGATCCCCGACCAGAAAGCGGACTACCACCAGCCCGACCTCGCAGTCACCGTCATCATCGGATTACCAGAAGACGTCGAGATCGCATTGAACTGAATCTGAACCGAACTCCCAGCCGGAATCGGGAAGAACTGATCCCTGGTCAGATACGTCGAAGCATCCGAAACCCCGTCAACCAACACCGACCCTGTACGCGAATCGATCGTCACCGTCGAACCAGCCGGAACAACCCGGTCATACCGGAGCACCGAACCATCGTTGAGGCTCTGAATGTAGAAACCGGTCGTCAGCTCACCAGCCACCTCGAACACCGGCCACGTGTCAGCAGTTCCCGAATTGGTGACAGTGACGCGCCCCAAGTTCCCGAGCGCACCGTAGTAGAGCGCACCACCAGCGCCACCCTCATACAGTTCGTACTCGAGCCCACCGCCACCCGACGCCAAACCGGTCGAGTAGTCCACCTCGGGCCCGTACTTGACTGGGTCACGTGCGACGAACTGCGCAGACACGCCGGCCACAAGACCGTCGCCGATCGCCTCAACCTCGGCAACATTCTGAAGGGAGACGGTGCAGGAACGCGTTCCCCAATCCCGCTCAACAGAGAAAGTGATCGGCTCGCCTGACGCCTGAATGCCGGCGAAAGCGTTGAAGAAGTTCTCCTCAGCGTCCTCCGTTGTCGCACCGACCAGGCCACCATCGAACGTGATGACTCGCGCTCCGCGATAGTCGCGAGATACATCGAACGCACCGTCACCGTTCGGCCGGTCCTCCACAACTGCCCGCATCGGCGGCGACGACAGCCAGCCCTGCAACTTCGTGTAGATGAAACCGCTGGTCCCCTCAGCGTCGAACGTGAGGTCGCCGATATGGACGAGGTTGACCATCAGATGACCGCCAACCGTGAGCTGAGGCGCTGGTAGATCATCTGAGTGACGGTGTGCGGGTCGACACCATGCGCTTCGATCGTGATGTTCCCACCACCGCCACTCTTCGAAATGCCAGCACCGATACGGTCGAACACGTCGTTGGTCAGCGGCAGGACTGCCTCATCGTTTCCGCCCTCACCGACGACACCAAACGAGCCGCCAGGGGTCGCCCGGACAAGCGCACCCGAAGCCGCCGCAAACGGTCGATACTTCAGGTCCGCAGCAGAAGCCGGTCCCATGTCAGGAACGCGCCAAGCGGCCGTCGAAATGGTGGCGACTCGGGGCAGCTTGATCGTCCCCATGCCCATCAGGAACCGGACACCATTCACGGCACCCTCGATCGCGCCGATGAGTCCGTTGAACGCGCCAGCAACCGTGTTCGTAATGTTGACGATCGAGTCGCCCAGAATCTTGAACGCGCCACCGATCCCGGGCAGCGCCTCGAGCGCCCGCATGAACTCGGCAGGATTGAGGTTGCCCTTGAGAAGTTCGATCGCGACAGAGACCATGCCGATGTTGCCGGCTGCCAGCTGCAACGCCGGAACCAGGACGCCAGACAAGAAATCAGCGATCGGTGGAATGAGCGGTGCAGCCGCGATCAACAGATCCACGAGGGTAGGCAGAAGGTCAACGATCAGTTCCGAGATGGAGTCGAGGACGCCTTCCTGCTGAAGCGTGTCCCCAACCTGGCGCAGGCCGTCAGCCAGAATCGGCATGATCGGGCCGAGCACCCGTCCGAGCGTTTCAAGGATTGAGAACACCGGGGCCGCGCCAGTGAGACCGTCGAAGAAGTCCAAGATCGGCTTCATGGAGCCTTCGTCGGCTGCCTTCGAGATGGCGTCGAAGAAGTTGCCCAGCACTACAGCGCCACGCTCGAAGAAGGTCTTGAGCGTCGGACCGATCTTCTCCACAAGCCGGTCAAGGGCGGGCAGCACGTTCTCGTAGATCGTTTTCGAGATCAGCGTCAGAGCCGGCGCGAACAGGCCACCGATCTTTTCCTTGATCTCGCCGAAGCCGTTCTTCAGAATCTCGAGCTGCCCGACGAACGTCGCACCCTCGGACTCGGCGAATCCGCCCACCTGAGAACGCAGGCCGGCCATGATCTGCTCGAAGTTGCCTGCCGCTGACCCAGTGTCGACGAAATCGATACCGACAGCCTTCAGCGCACGCCCCTGCCCAAGGATCGCCTTACCGAGCTGCTCAGCCGCGGTCGGAAGGTCTGTCCCCGTCTTGGCCGCGAAATCCGCCAGGAGCGGAGTGATGTCCTTCAGCTGCTTCTCAGTCAGCCCGTACTGGGCAAGGGTCGACTGTCCGGCCGCGAATGCGTCGTCGTCGAACTTCGTCTTCCGCTGCAACTGCGTGTTCAGTTCCCGGAGCGCGTCAGCGTTCGCGCCAGCCAACGCGGGGAACTTCGAGAACGCGAACGAGAGACGGTTCTGCGAATCCTGCGCTGCCGCAAACTCGGTGACCGTTGTACGCGCGAAGTTGACAATCTTCGTAACCGCAAAGGCGGAAGCGATCACCGCGCCGAGCTTCGCGAATCCCTTACCGAGAATGTCAGCCTGAGTGCCGAGCCCCTTGATTGCCTTCGTCGCAGTCCGGTCATTACCGAACAGGTTGAAGTTCAGAGACTTACTTGCCACGGCGAGTCTCCTTGCTCAGTTTCTTCGCGTCTTCAGTTGCCTTCACCGCCAGCTCGCGGTAAATCCGCCACCAGTGGAAAGGAAGACGCCAGACGTTGAACGGCGTAATGCCGCAACCGGGAATGTGGTACTGGACTAGAGGCAGCCACTCTTCGACCGACGAAACGATGTCGTCGTAGGCCGAAAGGTTTACTGGGGCTCTTGGTCCGACTGATCTTTTGGGACGTCGGAAACCTCGTCCTCAACGTCGAACGAGATGTCGCCGTTTTGCAGGCTGAATTCGCCGCACTCGTCGAACGTGACCGGCTCCCCGGCCTTGCGCCGCGCGAGGAAGATCAAGCCCTGAAACGAGGAGAGGAACGCCGGGTCGCCAAACAGTCCCAGGTAGTCGTCCGTCGAATCGAGCTGCGTGAAGCAATCCATGATCGAGCCGATGGTCACCGAGTCGAACTTCTCCCCACCAGACCGCTGAGACGAAACCGCCAGAACCTTCAGCGTTTGCAGAGTGGCATCTGAGATCGCCGACTCAAGGTCGTACTTCTCGCCGCGCAGAATCAACTTCACAGGACACGCCCTCCAAAGGCTCGAACCGCGTCATCGATCGCGGCCAACATTTCCTTCTCGCCACGGTCCTCAAGCGCGTCAACCAGAACCGCACCGAAGTACGGCCGAGTCGGCTGACCAACCCACGTCGAAGAACCGAACACCGGATGCCGAAGCACCTTCTTCTCGTACGCACCCGCGAAGCCCTTATGCCCCGGGGCCAGACGCGCGTTCGTGGCAGTGATCTTCACCCCGCCACTCCGGCCAGAGAACGACACCACCGCACGGGTAGCATCCGCGACCGCCTGCCGCGAACCGGCCGTACCAGGCTGATCGTTCACCGGCTCCTGTTCGAGCGCTCGCTTCACCGCGTCCACGCCGACCTGAGCAATCGCCTTCAAGCGGCGACGCAGCGAAAGGATGATGGCCCGGTCGAACTTGTCGGCCTCACTCTTCAGGCGCGCAAACTCGGGAGCCTGAATGGTGATCACTAGATCGCGGTCTCCGCAGTCACAATCGCGACATAGATCGGGTGCGTGAACACGCCGCCATCGAGACCCGTGAACGGGATCGTCTGCGTCACCGCACCACTCGACACCGGCTTCGGCGTCTCCCCCTCGAGGCGAGTTACCGGAATCGTGATTTCAAGCGTGGGGAAGTTCGCGCCCGAGATCGCCGTCGTCGTCTGGAACCGCAGCACAATGCCGACATCGGTCTGGTTCACGAACGCGTCACGGAACGTGTTGTCCGTGTACTCTGCCGTGATCGTCCCCGAGATCGTGCGAAGGTCAACGACGGGCTTGCGGGACCGGGTGCCGGCCGCACCGAAGTTGAACCCTTCAGTGTCGAGGCCGTTGTCGTAGGTCAGGTTGATCGACCGGATGTTGGCAAGGGTCGAGTTGCCAGCCGCGAGTGCAGTCGTCGTCGGAGCCGTGATCGTGCCCGAGTAGACGTACCCGCCAACGAACGAGAACGGCACATTCGACGCTGGATAGGCGGGCGTGACAAACGATGTCGCCGTCGACATCGACTTGCCAACCCAGTTGAACTTGATCGTCGGAATGGCGGCGTTGTCGGCCGTCAGCTCGAAGCCCGAGCAAACCATGCCGGCGTACGTGTGCGGGTATGCGGCACCGCCACCGATCGGCGGCACACCCACCTGGATCGTGTAGGACGGGAGGTAGTCGTCAACGAGTGGGGTGAAGAGCTGCTGATACGACGAACCCGTGATGATGGTCGACGTGCCCACACCAAGCGCAGCCTCGAACAACTTCCCGAGACCCTTCGTGCGACCCTCAATCGAGAAGGATCCACCAACCTCGGACTTCACCATCACACGCGCAGCCGACGACGCCACGCGGGCACCGTACGGAGAGACGCCCTGCTGGAACGTGGGCATGTACTCGATGTCAGTTTCGATGACACCAGGCGGGGAGTAGTCCACCGTCGCGGCAGTGCCGAATGTGGTCTCCTTCTTGAGCGTGATCGCGGAGTCGTGCTGCGTAGTCATTTGGTGACCTTCTTCCAGTTGTCCGGCTGAGCGGAGAACTGCTCCGCAAGCGACCCTTCGACTTCGACCGTCTGACCAGCCACCACGACACCAAGGCCGGGGATGAACAGGTCGCCGAGCGACGAGATGTTGGTGAACTTCATGTGCATCCCCTAAGAGGTGATTCGTGCTTCGGCAGAGAAGGTGGCGCGGAGGACGTGCATCCGCCCCTTCGAGAGGACGTCCTGATCGGTGGCAGCATCAGACGCCATGTCGGTGAGGAAACATCCCTGCACGAAGACATCGGGGTAACCCAGATGGGTTGCCGCGCCGACTCGCACTGATCCCTCGAGCGCCGCGCACAGGGCGTAGGCGCGGTTCATAGCGACGAGTTCCTGCTCCTCCCCGCCCGCGCGGAAGCAATAGAAGATGACCTCCTGCGTCAGAAACTCCCGACGCTCACGCAGGGGACCCATCGGCCCCGGCTCCTGCTGCGACGTCACCGACGCGAACGACACGACATCATCGAAGGCGTCAAACGCCGGCATCCCGTAAGTAGTGAGGACGTTCTGCCCCGCCCAAAGGATCACGGCGGCATCGTGGAGTGCCGTCTTGAACAGGGGGGCGGCGGAAACAAGTTGGGTCACGCGAAGCCACCAACGTTCGGTGTCGCCCGCAGAAGTTCCATAACCCGCCGCGGGACGAGGAAGCCTTGCGGTGCGGCGGAAGCGTCCTGCTCAGCAACGCCAGGACGGTTCGCCTGCTGCCCCTGCTGCCACCAGAACCGAACCAACTCGCGGGCGGCAAGCGAGACGTTCTTCGGAATCGTCGCGGATCCGACCGACACGACGATGACGACATTCTCAACACCCGAAGAGAAGACGCTGATGCCATCCGTCGTGCCGGGGTAGATGATGCCGGCCGTAGCGTCCGCTACGTAATCGGTCGACGCAACACCATCAACCGTCACCGACGTCACGGACGTGAACCGGACGGGAAGCACGTACGCATCCGAACCGCCCGCGAAGGTGAACGTGCGGGACCGAACAATCAGCGGCCCGGCAATGTCTTCGATGACCGGCGTCGCAGCCTCGACGTACTTCTCGATGTCGGCGTCGCGCACCGTCGCCGCGGTGCCAGCCTGCTCCCCATAGATCGAAGAACGGGCCTCAGCCAGAGTGATCAGCCCGTCAACGATCGCCACGTCAGATCCCCGTGCTGCCCTTGGTCAGGCCACCCTTGACTGTCGCCGTCTCGGGCTTCTTCGCCGTCGCCGTCTCGGGCGCTTCGGCGGGGGCCTTCGTGATTGCCGTCGCGAGTCCGGCCGCGATCAGATCCGCACCTTCGCCGTTCGAGCACTCGAGCGTCTCGCCAGCCGCGGGCCAGTCGGACCCATCGCGTGTGCCCGAAATTGCGGCGATCATACGTACCTTCATGCCCATTTCCTTTCGTGGGATGGTGCACCGGGTGGACGCAACGATTGGTCACGCCCACCCGGCATATGCGACGAACTGGATTAGCTCGCAGCACCGACGAGGTGCTTCACGGCACCCGTCTGGTCGATCAGCAGACCGTCGCCACGGATGGTGGCGCGGAAGGTGATCTGATCGGTGTCGAACGCGAACTCATCGCTGCGCTCGAACTTGATCCCGTTGACGACACGCACCGCGTACGACGACAGGTCACCGAACAGAACCGACTTCGCGCTCAGCGCGGTCGCGGCCACGTTCGGGTCGGTGAGAACCGGCTTCGAAAGAAGCAGGTCAGGCTGACCGGCAATGACGGCCGGCTGCCACAGGTACTGACCGGTTCCGGCACCGCCGGAGAGGTCACGCAGCTTGCGGATCGAACCAGCGGTCGAGTCCTTCATCAGCCACTTCGACGTCGACAGATCCCGGTACGGGGCGATCACCGAGTAGAAGAGGTCGATCAGGTTGTCGAACGTCGGCACGCCAACCGTGCCGGTCGCCGACGTCGCACCCAGGGTGGACGAGACGGTGATACCGGTCGGCTCCGTGGTGCCCGCACCCGTGATGAGCTTGGCCCCGAAGGCGTTACCGACGTTGCGGCCAACCGCCTTCGCGAGATAGCCCTCAAGGTCAACGCCAGTGTCTTCCACGAGTTCGCGGGAGACCTTGACCAGCTCGCCGTACTTGAACGCGCCGAGGGTTCGCTTCGAGAACGTCGGGTCGGTGCCGGCGATAGCCGCCGCCTCAGCGACCGCAGCCGCAGCACCATGCGTGAGCGTGATCGGAACCTCGAAGTTCTCACCCGAGTTGGTCGTCCACACGGTTGCGCCGCCGCCCATGAGGGTGGCCGACTCGATCAGGTGCTGCCAGAGGGTGTTGTAGAACGACGTCGGGACGGTGTTTCCACCGGCCGTCGCGGTTCCCTTCGACAGTGCGCGGGACTCAGCCTGGGTAGGCTGCAGCTCGAAGCTGCGAACCTCACCCTTGATGAACCGCCGCAGCTCGGCGTTCTCATCCTCGACCGGGGCGGAACCCTTCGCGAGCGAACGCAGCGCCTCATCGGCGTCCTTGTCCTTCGCGGCCTGCTCCACCAGAGCATCCGCACGCTTGCGCAGCTCGTTGATCTCGGCGTCAGCCTTCGCGTAGGAGACTTCCTCCTCGGCGGTCATCTCACGCTTCTCAGCGATTGCGCGGTCGACGATCTCGTTCGCCGCGTTGAACACGTTCGCGCGCTTCTCGAGGAGAAGCCTCGCCATCGTTTCGGACATCTGTATTCCTTCCAGGAATGACAAATGCCCCCCGGATTTCGGAGGGCATTGCTTTTACGGATGCCGGTGGTTCTCTACCTGCCGGCGAATGTGGTGGTTAGCGTTTCTGCTCGAGGTCGAGCTTGCGCTTGTAGAGGTCGGCGAGGGGGTGGTTCTCTACCTGCCCGGTCTCGACTTCCTTTTCCTCGCTACGTGCTTCCACGGCGGGGATGTCAATGGGCTCACCCAGGATCAGCGAGCGGAGTTCTTCAGTGGTCGCGTGGCAGACGATCTCGACCTCGACATCGAGACGCTCGGCGAGCGACCGCATGCCGGCAGACGAGTCGAGGTAGGCGGGCGAGTTCACCGGGGCTACATCGATGAGGGCAACCGCCTTGAGCGTCCGGAGGGGGAAGCCGCGCTCAGTCACATCCCATTCGTCATTGAGCGTGTGGAAAGCAAACGATGAATACCGGAGGTCGCCACGCTTCGAAAGCAAAGCGACATCGCGCCCCGACGACGTTTCGGGGAGATCCACCTCGTAGAACAGGCCCGTCCCGTCATCCTTGAGGCGGAGCGTTCCAGCGTCCGTCGTCCCCAGAAGGTGATTGTCGTCGTGGTTGTATCGGGCCACCACGGAAACCTGATCGGCCAGCGACTTCGAGAAGGCCCCGTGCGCGATGCGTTCGGCGAACCCGCCGAGATTCTCGAGAGAGTCCGCAAATGCGCCAGGCGCAACCTGCTCGACGAACCCGCCGAGATTCTGCGAATACTTGTTGTAGACCGACGCGTACCCGTAGAGGGTTCCCGGGCCGTCTGTGCCCGCGCGAAGCTCCACGGGTCGGGCAATGTGCCGCCGCTCCATGTCGATAGCGGTCATGGTGTGCGTCCAATCGTCGTCGGCTTTCGCAGATCCTTGATCTGTGTAATGTCCTGAGCAGTAAGGGGCGGGCGCTCCTCAAGCGCACGCACCTCATCGCGAGTCTCGAAGTCGTTCTGAATTGCGATGGCGTGCGCCTCGAAACGGGTCTTGATGTCAGCCCGCACCGAAGCGTCAAGGTTGAACTTCAAGTAGCGGCCATCGATCATGTAGCCGTTGATGACGGCCTCAATGCGGGCGGCGAGCGGACGGAGGGTGCGAACGTTGAAGCGGATCTGATCCTGTTCGAGGTTCTTGTAGGTGAGCGACGACCCAGACACTTCGCCGCCGAGCTCCTCCGGAGCCACCCGGTAGATCGCAGCAACCTGAGTGGCAGTGGCCTTGATGCCCGTGAGGAACGCCACATCGGAGGACGGCAACCCGATCGCCGTGTACTCCCAGTCGGCACCCGACACGAAAGGTTCCGTCGCCGACACCGACGCACTGAAACGCTTCTTCGTCTCCTGCGCCTCAACGGCAGTCAACGTCTTAGCCGTGTTCTTCAGGAACCCAGACGGGACCATGCCGCGGCGGAAGAAGTTCTTGCCAACCCGCTGCGCCTCAATACCCGACTCGATCTGCATACGGAACAGACCGATCGGCGACACCCCCACAACAGACCCGGGGAGGACATACCAAGGAATGTGAATCAGGCGAGACCGGTCAATCTCCGCACCGTTGTACGTGTACACGGGCGCACTGCCCGACTCGTCAACCCGCACCTTATCCGGCTGCAACCACGACACCCGATCAGGCAGACCAAACGAATCGACCGACACAATGAAGCCGTAAGCATTACCCCGCAGCAGAAGCGACGTCACCATCTGGTGCTTCCACGAAAACACGTCGAGGCGGTTCACCCCCGGCCCCGTAACCAGCTCAGGCTGCGGATCAGACTTCACCGGCACGCCCGACGACTTCTCAAACATCGCCCACGGCGACGCCGCAATCTGATCAGCAATCAGACCCGTCGCCGCATACACAGGGATCAACGACAACGCCACCGAGATCGCATCACCGCGCGCATTCGGATTGTCGTCCCCCGCACCCCACCACGACTGGAAAGAGATCGCCCGAGACTCGGCAGACTTGTTGAAGAGGATGCTCACGCGCTCACCCGCTTACTGATCCAGAGCCCGCCGAGGCCGAGCGCGACAGCCTCGAGGCCACCGATGATGAAAGCCAGCGGAACCGACACCGCCAGCACGCCGAACACCACCGCAACCGCGCCGGCCACAATCAGCACAAGCGCCAGAATTTCCACAACAGTCGTGAACATTCGAACACTCCTACGATTAGCGACACGGGGTAGGCCCTCAGTGGCCTTCTATGCCGACCTGGGAGAAACGAGATTCGAAAACGTGTACTAAAACACCGAATCAAGAACGTCGTAGTTTGACGGGGTTGCCTTCTGAAGCGCCCACCAAGCGGCAGTTACCGCGCGGAGGGGCGTGATGTCAGCCCGCGAGCGATCTTGCGTGAAGATGAACCCCTCACCCGATTTCCGCACGCCGACACCCTTCACCGCCGTAGTCAGATGCTCGTTCGATGGGTGCCGTAGCCGCGAGTTGACCAAAGCCTCCTTGAAACCAACCGACGCATTACGCATGTCAGCCGTGTTGAGTGCTTCGACAGTCACGCCCGCGGCTTCGAAAAGCGGCAACAGGTATCCGTTATCGCCGAACGTGTCGAGGGCGACCGAACCCAGTCGCAGTCGCTCGAGCACCGCGCAAACCTCATCGACGATGTGATCACGCTTGGGACGAGAGTCGAGACCCCACTCAAACTGAAGAAGATCCACGTAGTCGCGCTGATCATCAATTCGACCAGCAATCGCAATCGCGAACGACTGATCGAGCCCTGTCCGAACATCCACTGCGACACGCGTCGTCTCGACGACCGGCTTGTCCGGCAGCGTCCCGCCCATCCACATGTTCAGCGGAAGTATCCCGTCAACATCGTTGAGGAGGAACGGCCACACGTTCAGATATTGTGCAGCCCAACCTCGCATCGGGTCCGGGTCATCAACCTCAGTTCCGCCTTGCTTCGCGGCCTTCCACTTCTCCTGCACCAGACGAGCCCGATCGGGCGACCAGTGCGGCGAGGCAAGTCGCCACGTCTCGGGATCGTCAATGTCAGCGTCGGGGTGAGCACCCCAATAGAGCAGCAGCGTGTCACCCGAGATGTTGTTCAAGGCATTCATCAACCGACCGCGCATCAGACTCGATGCCTTCACATGTGCAGTCGACGTCAGGTGCAGCTGCGGACTCAACCGCTCGAGCAGCGCCGGCTCGATCCCGTCCGTGATGACATCAGGCTTGATGTCCCATGCCTCGTCCACCTGCCCGTAGCAGACGTCGTACCCGTAAGCACCATCCGGTGCCCGCAGCAGCCAGCGGTCCGAATCCTCAGCCTCCGCAACCCGGATCTCCTGACCACCCGCACGGCGCTGCACAATCCAACCGCGCTTCTCGGCCCACGCCCACGCCTTCGCGTGAATCTCCTTGCCGATCATCAAATCCTTGGAAACCAGCATCGACAACTGCGGCTCACCAAACAGATCAGCATGAGCCGTCCGCCACACCGCCGACACCCGAAGCCGGACCGACTTACCGATACGACGCGGGCCAGTCTCAAGAACATCCCGCCACACCAGCCGACCGTCAGCATCATGCTCGTACTGCCGGATCAGAGCGACTTCCTGCCACCACCGCGGCGTGAACCGAAGTTCCTTCTTCGCCCACACCAACAGCTCCGGACCATACGATCCAACCGCCAGCGGATGAGGGCCAGACATCGCCAACGGAGGAGACGAATCGTCAGGCACCACCAGAAGATGTCGCGCCCAATCCGAATCCAAGCCAGCCATCGGATCGCCGCGCTCAGCGAGGACATCCGCGAGCGACTTCCGCGGCTCAGTAGACACAAAACCCCCGGGAGAGAGAAAAGGGAAACGTCGCGGTCTTCCGGCTCTGTCAGCTCTAAAAAGATTTGGTCGTCGTCACCAGTCGTTGTTGACGTAGCGGCGCGTGTCGGTGGCTCTTGTTCCACGCTTGGCGTTGGTGCGGCGGGCCCCGTCACCGTAGTTGCACTTGGCACATTCGGGGGCGTGGTTGCTTTGGTCCCAGAACAGGGACGGGTCGTCTTCCCACGCGATGATGTGACCCAGGGTCATGTGTTGGGGGTGGTGGTTTGGTGCGTCTGCGAGTAGGTAGGTCCCGCATCCTCGCCAGCAATAGGCGTCGCCGCGGGCTTTCATGGCTGCGATGGCTGCCATGTAGCGTCGGCCACCTCGAGGGGCTTTAGGCACCATCGCTGTCTAGTAGTGCGTTCGCCCAGCCGGCGACCTTGGACAGGGCGGCTCGGTCCTTAGCGGACAGGCGATTGATGAGGAGCAGCATGTCGTTCGTGTCTGTACGCAACGGTTCAGACATTGTGAACGGCGGTGCCTTGTAACCTAAATGGAGTTCTTCCGGTGAAGGTTTCGGCTCAACAACCCAACCGTCAGCAGAACCCCAATGCTTACCCTCGCCTGTCAATTCAGACATTCGGGGTGAATCCGATTCGCGCTTCGATGGGAGCCTCACCCATGTAGTAGTTCGGGCCGATCTCGCTTGACGAGAACGCTCCTTGGCGTTGCGGTTCGTCTGCCGGCTTGCCTTCGTGGAGGTGGTTACTGCGCCACTTCACGACTTCGCCCTTGGAAGCACGGATGGCTGCACCGCAGCCGCACCATTCCTTCACCGGGTCACCAGCGCCGCATCCATCGCTACACGCAACTCCGGTGCAGACGGTGAACGCGACGAGGTACCCGAACCAGAGCATCACACGACTGATCGGGACCGTCTCGAGGTTCATCATCGCTCCCTAGAGCACCGTGAGTGACTGAAGGTTGAAGCCGTCAGCGTCGATGTCGAACACCAGCAAGCCGGGGTCGGAGTCGTCGCCCGCCTTGTTGCGGAACCAGTCAGAACCGTTGTCGAGCGTTGGTGCCTGAAGGAACCACTTCGACTTGCCCGTGTACGGGTTGCGTCCGGTGGGGAGGATGTTGAGGTGGTGGTAGTGGCCGGCGACCAGAACGTCAGCAGCTCCTACAGGCTGTCCGCCGTGGGTCTGCTTTCCCCACCATGCGGGAGCGCCACCAGGCGCGTACTGGTTGCCATGCACTAGACCCAGAGTCGTTCCGGCGACGTCGAGCGTCACCGACTCGTCGTACTGTGCCGGGAACGTCCACGATGCGTCGTATCCGGCCGCACGGGCTTCACGCTCAACGAACCGGTGAACCTGCAATCCGAGATCATCCGATGGACGTCCGAGCTGCTGCTTACCCTGTCGCCAGGCGGTGTGATTCGACGGGACCGCGAGGACGTCGACGTGTCCGTGGCGGTGCATGACCTTCACGAACTCCATCACCTCAGCCGCGGCAAGATCCATCTGCTGGGCAAGACTCAAATCGTTAGTGAACATCGGGTTACCACCCGACTCGAACCCCTCGAACAGATCGCCGGCCTCAGCCAACACAGTCCGTTCGGGTTTGCGGTGTGAGAGCCATTCGGACAATTTGGCCCGCTTTTCGACCAGACGGCCGATCAGTTCGGGTGTCCCTCCGCGCGCTCCCACCTTCCCCGCCTGAACGTCGGACAAGACAACGACCGTCACGATGCCGCTCGAGGCTGGCTTGAGTTGTTGGCGGGGTTTCTTGGATGCCGACGCGTAGAGCGTGGGAAGGTCGAGGTTGGCCGTCCGGGGACGGTGCTTGAAGTAGTAGGAGGTCAGCCAGGAACCGTCAGGCTGCTCTTTGCGCCACTGGGATGTCGAAAGGACTTCGATCTGGTCCGGGTCGTAACCCCACTGCCGCAGAATCTCAGCGTCAGTACCAGTCAGCGCCGTAGCGCCCGTCGTGAGTTCGGTAACGCCGTCCCGGACGACCTGGCGCGCACGCCACTCGTCGGGGACCGTCAGATTTTCGTACACCGGCAGTCTCCCTTGCGGTGCGCCGAGATCGTCTCAACCGAGGTTGTGAACTTGGCTTCATCGAGGAGAGCGCGGCGAATCTCCGCGTTCGGAAGTTCTTCGGCTCTCATGGCGAGAGCGGCTTTCAGGTTGTCTGCCGACTTTGGGTCAGTCTCCGCGAGGAGCTTCCCGATCGGGCAGGGGACGATTGAGGGGACCAGTAGACGGTCAAACACCGATTCCAACTTCCGCAGAGGGACAGGAGTGGTGCCGTGGGGCCAGAGGTTGCCGAAGCATTGAACTTGGCCCGCACGCGCTTTGATTTAGCGACCTCTCGCCGCCTGTATCCGCTCGAAGGCGGGGTGAACGCACGGCCGGGTGCGTTCAGTCACCGGATGCGACCTAAACCGCTACCGGGACGAGAAAATCCGGGCGAGAACTTATCGAGCGCCCGGATCATGATTCTCTGAGTGGGTCAGCCCCACGAAAAATCCCCACCAGGGCCGGAGCACGGTGGGGAACAAGATTTGTCACAGTTGAGAGAGTTCTCCTGTGTGGTCCAATTGAATCACACTCGTGTAGTTCGCGCAAGACCTAACGGCGTGTCACACAATTACGCCCATGTCTTTTAGGGCTTCTTCGTCGACTGTTGCGCCGAGATGGTAGCCCAGCTCGAGCAATCCGCGGTCGCCCGATACGTTCCACCCGCAAACTCTGCACATCGCCTCTGGGGTGTTCTCGGACGAGTAGTGCAGGTAGAGGGCCGATTGTTCCTCGCCATCACGGTTAGACGCTCGAGTCGCTTGGCACTCAGGGCAAGGTCCCACGAGTTCCTTGACGACCTCCGGGTTGAACATGCCCTCGATTTGTCGGACCCACCCGCGGGTGATGCGTTGCCATTCGTAGACGAATGAGTCAGGTACCTGTCCGGCTTCGTAGAGGTTGCGGACGCGCACAAACCACTTTCGGAGAATCGCCTCACTAAGGGCTTTAGATTTCTCCCCACGCAGTTCTGCCCAGGCCGCTCTAATTCGTCCGTCTACGGTCTCGTAGAGGGCGAATGAGGCAATGTTGAGGCCGCCCATCATGGCGCTACCTCCCGAAACAGGGTTAGACGGGGCAGAAGTGGACGATGCGATCGACTTACGCAACTGCACCAGCAGCGCGTCACGATGCACCGTGACCACCTCGCGCCCGGTCACGCGATTCTTGGTCGCGTCCCAAACGTCCTGCCACACCGGATCCTTGATCGGAAGGGTGAGCCGGTCGACCGCATCAAGCAGGCCGGCCAGCGGAGATTCGTCGTTCAAGATTCCTCCGGGGTAGTACTTGCAGATAGTGCGTTGCGGAAGATGAGCAACATGCACGGGAACGGGGCCGAGTCGGTCGCATCCCCGAACTTGAGCCGACCCTTGATGAATCTGATCTCTGCCCGGTTGAGGACGACGTTGTGAAACCAGATTGTGTCCACGCGGGCGGGCACGAGCATCACAGTCAGCGCGTCCGAGGTTGCCGCCTTGTAGACCCAGTGCTTGAGCTGGTCTCCATACGGCGGGTTGCACCAAACCGTCTCGCCGTCCCAACTCTGCGAGAGCCCGTCATCGTCCACGGTGTAGAACTTCGTGGGCACCTTGGCGTTGCTCGGGTTCGCTGCGACGTCGACCGTGAAGTGGAACTCTCGATCGAGTTGAGCGAACAGCCACTCAGGGGTCGGCCACTCGACGGTCTGAGAACTGGTCATCGCGGCCAGCGCGCCGACGCTAGCCATTTGATGACCCAGCATCGGAAGGTGTTGGCACTGAGCAGTAGCACCGGCCCTCGACCCACGGACGGGCTTGGCTCAGTAACGGCACATTGCAGAGATCACCGCAGTAGTACTTGCTGCTGTAGTCGTTCGGAGCACCTTGTAGCAAAACGGCTTCCACCATGTAGCACCAGCAGAGATCCGGGCGACGATTGTGCAGTCGATTCGCCACACGCCACCGGAAGTTCTCAGTTGTCAGTCGCCACCATGCCCACGCCTGGATGTGACCGATGATGCTGTGGTGAAACAGGAACCGCTGAATCCGGTTGGCCTTGCGGAACTTGGGGCACCTCGACCGGGCTTGAGTGTGAACGTAGCGGTAGACACCGCAAGAGGCGCAGATGTCACGGCTCGTAGGGTCGTCGTCCTGCGAGAAGTACTCCCGCAGCGCAGCGACATTCAGTGGAGCAATCTCGATCCCGTCAACGATGATCGCTGGGCCAACATCAGCCCTGCGCGTGATCTGCACGGATACCCCATTGCGGGCGGTGTACTCGCGGATGTGTTCGATTCGAGTCTTCACGTCATCTCCTTCGGCGTGTATTGGGGCATTCTGGTGTTCAGAACGGGGCGTTCTGGTCGTCGTACTGCCCCGGGGTGTTCCAGGCATCGGCCTGATCCGTGGCGGTCGGAACGTGGATGTTCGCGGAACTGTCGGTGGCTCGAGTGACGGCCGCGGTCGCGTAGCGCAAATCGGGTCCGATCGCTTCGACCTTCAGCTCGATCGACGATCGCTTGTTCCCGTCGCGGTCGTCGTAGTTGCGCTGCTGAAGAACGCCCTGCGCGATGACACGCTGGCCCTTGCTGAGGGAGCCGGCGACGTGTTCCGCGAACTCCTTCCAAACAGACGCTCGAAGAAAAAGCGGGTCTCCGTCCTTCCAGTCGTTGCTGTTCTTGTCGAAGAATCTCGGGGTCTGAGCGATCGTGAGGTTAGCGACGGCAATTCCGTTCTGCGTGTAACGCAATTCCGGATCGGCCGTGAGATTGCCGATGATGGTGACGGGGGTTTCGTTCATGGTGGGTCCGTTCTGCACAGGCTCCGCGAGCTTGCGCTGGGAGGTGATTGTTGGTGTCTAGTTGGTCTGTTGGTTTAGTTGTTTCCTCGGGTGGAACGTCAGGTTCCCGATGGTGGAACGTGGCGTTCCCGATGGTGGAACCTCACGTTCCGAATGGTGGAACGTCAGGTTCCGGCACCCATCTCGCGGGGAGCAGGTTGTCCACAGTCAGCTCGTACTCCTGGTTCTTCCCAGGGCGGGCCGTATTGAACAACTGAATCGCACGCCGATTAACCAGTGCCCGCGTCGCTTTAGACACTGACTTGAATAGCGATTCACGCAATTTGGGGTCATCGGGAATAGCGCGCCCTAATGCGTGAGTGGCAAGCGATTCCCTACCCGCCCAATAGATCGGGTGTTCGTCCGTGTCATGGGCGATGGTCGCCATGTAGACGAGGATCTGTCTCTCGTTGGCGGTGAGAGGTCTACCGCGGTGTGTCTCGTGGAACGATGCCGCCCACGCCTTTCTGACAAGCTGTCCTCCCATCAAAACTCCGGTATCTCGTCGGGCGGTCGGTACTCGCCCGCGTTGTCCAGGTAGAAGGTGCCAGCGTGCAGTTCGACGGGCACCAGTAGCGGGTCATCCCACGAGTGGAGAGCCCAACCGGACGGCGGTTCAGCAGAGTGCGCCTTGCCGTGGCATCCGGTGTGATTGCCCCACCCGCACAGGTGCAGGCCGTTTGCGACAGTTCCGATCCCGCCGCGGGACTTGAACTTGCGGTGGTGATACTCGGTCGCTTCTCGCTTCCGACACCCTTCACAGAGCCCCCCCGAACGCTTCTTGATCGCATCCTTAGCCGCGGGCGAGAAGTCCCGATTCATGCGACCCGATGCTTACCCTCGAGCCACTGTCGGAACCAGTTCTCTTCCTGGCGGTCCATGAAAAGCTCGGCCAGGTCGGGTCGTCCCCAACGGTGAAGCAGATCGCGGACGGACTCGACCTTGGTGTATCCCAGCTCGCTGGCGATCAGTTCACCGGAGACGCCGAACGTCTTGAACCATTCGATCTCGCCGATTACGTATGCGCGACGTTCCGCGAGTTCCTGCAAGGTCGGCTTGCCCGCTCTCGGATCTCCGTACTTGCGGAGCCGTTGGTAGTGGGCGTTGCAGTAGCCGCCCGCGTCGTACTTCTGCTTGCACCCGGTTACGCCGCACTTGCGGTCAGGGTGTTGCTTCCTCACGAGTTACCCGCGGCGGTCAGTTCGGCCTTTCGGGCGTCTTTCTTGGCGATCACGTCAGCGAGTCCGGTGACGCCGGCTTCCTTCGCCATCTCCCATGCGTTCTGCAACTCGTCGAGGGTTTTCGCGGATGCGAAAGCTGCGAGGTGCGGCTTCGGGTCCGGTGCGCCGATCGGCTTCACGACGAACGGCGCACGCTTGCCCCTCGTAATCGTGAGACTGACCGACTTCGGCTCGGTCAGATGCGACATGGCCGCGATGCGGATCCCGCCGACAGCCTGACCGCCGAACTGGATCGACGGATCGCCGTACAGCGTCAACTGACGCCCGATGTACTCGGATGCTTCCTTCCCCCAACAGGCGACGAGAACTCTCCTCATCGACTTCCCGGGCTTGTACGGCCGACCGGGGAACTCGGCCAGATGCAGCTCTACCGGCTGCTCCGACGAACCCTTCTTGACGTCGACGATGGTGACCGTCTTCGATCCGCCCAGATAATCGTCAAAGTTCTGCTGGTCACTCTTCGGCTCGGTAGTGCTACTGATGTCCAATGCTGATCTCCATTTCGGCGTACTTCTCTTCGTGCTGGATGACGTGCCAGACCGGCGGGTCGAGCGGCACAATCTCGTCCGAGTAGCCGGGCCAGACACCGGATGCGCTGTACTCCGCGTACTGCACGCGAGCCTCGAGCGCCTTCCGCGCGCCCATCTCGACGAACAGTTCAGGCAGTCGGTAGTGGGCCACCAGATACGGGGGTCGCTTCTCGACGACGATGAAGGCGAACTCCACCTCTTCGTCGGTCGCCCACCTGTACGTGTCGCGATACCACTCGTGGGAGAGGTCGTAGCCGTACTCGATGATCGACTTCACAAACGCGGCCGGTGAGGCATCATCGGTTGTCTTCAGCTCGACGGCAACCGCTTTCGGTGAGCGCGGGAACGGGAGGTAGTCGAACCGTGCTCGGACGGGGACTTCTGTAGTCGGATCCGTCGACAGGACAGACACCTCGGAATGCCCCGGTTGGGCGAGCAGCGTTGCAGCGGTCGGATGCTTCAGCACCGACTCGGCCATGTCGTTGATCGGCTGCATTTCCTTGGCGAGCATCGGCGTCAGGCCAGCCGCGTAGGCGGCGTCACGCTCCTCCTGCGACGCCTTCGTGCGGTAGTTGTCGAAGTCGAGAACTTCGATGCCCATACCGACACCGAGCACTTTCGCGTGGACCGCATGGCCGACGTCGTAGGCCTTCTTCTCCGGGCGTCGCTTGTTCCGCCAGTAATTGAACCGGGCAGGCGACTCGAGCAACGCCTTCGCCTGAGACGACGACAGCTCCGGCATCGAGTGGTACGCCTCATCGGGGAGGTCGAGGATGACCGACGATCCGGGCTTGGTTGGGTAGTTCATCGAATCGGCTCCGTGTCCCAGTGGTCGACGATTCGGCGGCGGCAGTCGTAGCAGAGGGTGCGGCCGATCGTCCAGATGTGTTGCGCGAATGCGCGGCAGATGTAGTGCGTCTTGTCGTGGCGGCGGAGGATGAACTCGGCCGGGCCGGAACACTCCACACCGATCAACGCGTGCCGCTCACAGACGTGCTCCGAGGTAGCGGTGATCATGCCTGCACTCCCCAGCCGATCGCGAGGAGGTCGCGGACGGTCATGGTCACGTACTGGTCGAGGAACTTCCCCTTGCCGCGGCGCTTGTGCAGCACCACGCCAGCGATAGCGTCGGCGTTCCCGGCTTCGATGCGGGCTTCTTCCACCCATCCGGCGAGGTCGAGGCGGGCGACGTTCTTACATTCCACGACGACCTTGCCGAAGGGTGAGTACAGGCCCGCGATGTCTCCGCGGTCGCCGTCCCCGCGTAGTGGGGCTCGGTCGATTCGGTCGTCGTTCAGGGCTTCAGCGAAGCCGTCAGCCGCGAGCCGCTCGAGGGCGGTTCCGCGCTGCTTGGATCTGTTCACGATGCTCCTTAGAACAGGGTTGGAGGTTGAGGGTTGCGGGCAGCGTCGATTCGCTCCTGCCAGGTGTCCCAGCGCGGATCGAGGACACCCCAGACGACTTCGCAGTCGTCGCAGATGAACCCGTGCGGGTAGTGGCCGGTGAAGTATTCGTGCAGGCACTCGGTCATGCGGCTCCGTTCGGGCGCAACGAGAAGACCGGAAGCCCTTTCGGAACTTCCGGTCTCTACCTCTGTTCTTGGCGGGGAGAAGGTGCCCCGTTTGCAGCTACCGCGTCCGCGCCTTCATCTGGCGTCGCGTCCGGCAGCCCAAGCCTCTACATCGTCAAGTATTCGTATATTCGTTCGGTTAGTGGAGAGTCTCTGCGAGGATTTCCGTGATGCTATCGAAGGCGATATCGGGGTGAACTCCCTTACGCCCGGAGTGGTATTCCTCTATCTCTTCGAGGGCCTCGCGATATCGCGCTACCTCGTGGTGCTGCAACAGATCGCTAACGATCTTTTCAGCGACCCGACTGAGCCCGGACGTGCCGTTCAGCCCCGCCACGCGAAGGTCGCTGACGACGATTGCCCGCAGCTGAGCCTCGGGGCGAATTGGTATTGAACCGATCTTCATGCCATGTCCTTTACGTCAGAGTTTAGTACTTATGTTCGAACGATGACCGGCCTTTTCGGCGGCTACTAACCACCGGCAACGCGGTATCCCGGAGCCCTTCTGGTGGTCTTCGAATTCGCCTCGACAGTCGCCTTCCCACGTCCACCAGGAGCCGTGCCATTTGCACATCTGGCAATAGGGGCGCATGAGAGCCGGGTTGGATTTCAGGTGACTAATGGTGAGGGGATCGAACATTAGCCGTAGTCCTTTACGTGTAGATAGTGCGTTAGAGCTTCGCGGTTCCCTCGGCATAATCCGAGGACGTGGCGAGCACGCCACCCACCACGGTCATACTCGGAGCCCAGCCCGCACCCGTGACCCATTCGAGCGACGCGGCAGGGTCGGCAGGGTTGATCCACTCGGCAAGTTCTTCCGGGGTCTCGAAGGCAGGACTGACGGGCGATCCCTCACTCACCGTCTCCCAGAGTTGCCACCACTCGCCCTTCGGCGGCTTGATCGACCTCCACTTGTTCGCGAGCTTTCGCTGCCCCTTGAACTTCGGAATCGAGGCGTGACCCTTGCAAGTCGCGCACACGTACGGCACACCCTCGCGCTCGCATCGCGCGCGGACGACGATCCCAGAGTTGATCGAATCGTGACCGAATCCGCCGATCGACCAATCGTTCACTTCCGCTGCGGTCGGACGATATGCCGGAACCTTCGGCTTCCAACCCTCGCCGGCGACCCAGTCCCGCGTGAAGTCCCACAGCCGGTCACCGTCAACCAGGGCATCCACGTCCACCTGAGACAGGTGGTGGCCCCACGATGCGTTCCACAGTCCACACAGGCGCTCTGCCTGTCGAACGATGGCCGTCTCACCCGTTCCGTAGAAGTCGGGTGCGGACGCGACGTTGCGCTCTGCAAACGCTCGCACCTTCGGCGTCGCCGGAGTGAGCGGGGTAGATCCCGTGCTGATCGGGTCGAAAGGAGCGTTGCCGTACCACTCGTCGTGGAAGACCTCAGCCTGGCGGCTATAGCCGTTCTTGCAGTCCGGGCAAGATTCCTCGTGCAGCCACTCGGGCATGAGGTAGCCCGACCACACCTTCTTGAGCGGCCAGTCAAATCCGACCGGGACGCGCTTGATCTCTCGACCCATGATCTTCTCCTTGAAAGCTAGAACTATTGAGTGCTCGCCTCGACGAACCCGAAGTGCCGCTCAAGGGCGGTCTCGAGGGGTTCGCACCGCTCGGCGTCGTTGAGGAAGTCGTGGATCACCGTGATGGCTTCCCACGCGACCGCACGCTGCACAGCCTCTAGGCCGTCGCCGTTGTAGTGGTTGTCATCGACCGCATCCATGTAGACCCGGCCAAGTTCCTTGATGTCCATGTCTCCTCCTGCGTGAAAGGATGCGTCAGGGTTTGTTACGGTAGTCGCGGCTTAGCGAGTTGCAGATTTCGGTCATTGTGACCACCGCTGCGCGAGCCTGAGCAAGTCCCTTGGCGACGAGAGCGACGTCGGGGTGTTGATCGGGCAAACCATCGGCAAGGCGCGCAAGGGCCTCATCAACTTCGCGCGGGTCAATCATTCGTACTCCGTTGGGCGTAGGTCGTCCATCGCCGCTCCTTAAGCAACTACTTCTGGATGCCTAGCCGGCGCAGCGCGGCCCGGATGGGCGAGTGCTCGACAGCGAGGTCTTCGAGTTCCCGGACGACGTTCTGCACTCGACGCCACTCGGGCTCCGGGGCTCGCAGCGCAGCGTTGTTCAGTGTGATAGCGGCGTTCGTGGCCGCGTCGGCGATTGCGCTCATGTCACTCTCCTTTGCATGTGGGCCGGACATTGAAAGAATCGGGCCGATTTCTTACAGTTCGACGGATATGGGTGCGTTCAGGTACGGGGTGGTCGTTTGCCGCAGTAGGAGCAAACGACGATCCACGCGCTCGGGATGAAGTTGTGCCAGCCCTGCGGTGTTCCGGTCCCGCGATCGCACGGGTAGATGGTGAAGCTCATCGTTCCTCCAAGTCGAACATGCTCAGATAGTGCGCTCTCGGAATTCTTCAGCGAAGGCCTCTTCCGAGTAGCAGTCGAAGTCCCCGTCGCCCATCGTGCGGTGTCCGCGGGCGGGGTCGTACACGATCACTGAATGCCGCTTCGAGGCGTTGAGGTAGTCCCCGATGTGCAGGTAGTTCTCGCGGAACGGGGCATTGTTCCAAGTGTTCGGGTTCGGTGCGCCTCGCTTCTCGAGGACGACCACCTCATCCTTCGACCGAATCCACTCCATGATGGGCTCAGCGCCCGCGAGGGTCCCGTCCCAGCGCATAACCTCCACCGGGCGGGGCCGGGATTCGTACTCAGTCATCAGGATCTCCTACACGAGCATCAGGGGATAGAGGGTCGCCGGACGGCTTCTCGTCCGTCACGTCCCAGAGAATGTCGGCGAAGACGCCAGGGAGCACATAGCGGTGGGAAAGGCCGCGCATCTCTTCGACCAGCAGCGCGAGTCGCAAAGTCTCGCGGAGGTCTCCCTCGGTGAGCCGAACGTGGCCGCGCGAGCCGAAGTCCATGTCGACTACGGGGATGTCGTAACCGCGTGGCACAACTTCCTCGCGAGCTACCAGAAAGCCAGCGACTCGATCTGTGACGTCACTCATCGGTGCTCCCTACATTCTCGCGTAAACGCCTTCCGGCGAGGTCGCCCCGAGCGCGCTTGACGGCCTGCATGAGCTTCGCGTCGGTGCCGAACATCCGCTCCATCTCGGAGAAGTACTGCTCGGCCGCGTAGTCCTTCAAGAACGATTCGATGCGCTCGTGCAGCCAGGGGTTGCCCCCGTAGTTGTAGATCGCCTGCCCAGCCCCCGGAGCGCCGTTGTAGACGTTCCAGTTGATGAAGGCCGACAGGAGGTCGGCGTCGCGGTCAGCCATTCGAACTACTCCCACGTGCTCGTTCAGCGAGAGCCCGAAGCATCCCCGCCAGGCGCGGATTCGTGTACCTCGTCCCGTTGTCATCCCAGTCTGCGGCTGCGTCTTCGAGCGCTTCGGCCCGAGTCGCACGCCACTTGCCGACGTCATGGAACGCCTCGCCCTTGGCGACCTCGCCCCACGTCCACCGGAAGCCCTCGTCGGTCTCCTCGATGTCGTAGAAGCCCTCTTCGGGCTCACCCTTCACGGCGTAGTACGGCATCATTCCTCCTCAGGTAGAGAACTCATACGTTCATGCCCTGCGTGCTCATGTTTGTAGGCGGCGACCGCGTTCCGAGAACTCTCGTCCCGCCCGGTCACCTCGATGGAGCAACCACAGGCACACTCCCACTTCATGCCTAGCATTTCTGCAACTCACTCTCGGTCGGCACGTAGCCCCACGCGGCACTCATAAACCCCAGGTCGAACCCGTGGCGTTCCCCCTTGTGGTCGGGCAGCTTTTGGCAGGCGATGCGCGTTGGGCCGGTGGCGTCAGCGCAGATGTCATCCATTCGCAGTATCCGAACGTATGGGCACGAGCGAGCCGAAGGTGGGCGAGTTCTCGTGAGTGCCGGCGCACTTGCCGCAGCGGTCACGGTCGAGGCGCCCTTCCTTGTAGCGGACCCATCCCTCGGAGCGAGCGAAGACGATCGCTTGATAGGTGGTCCGCGACATGCCCGCATCGCTGACCTCCCCGCATGTGTCGCAGGTGAGCGTCCAGAAACGGTATGCGGTCACGAGCTGGCATCCAGACGTTCTGCGATGGCCCGAAGGGTGTCGGCTCGGAGCGTGATGATCTCGGTGCGTCCGTCGTCGCGGGTTCGCGAGATGCAGGCGTGGGTGGCGTCGGCGGTCGCCTTGACGGTCCAGCGGCCCTCCTGCCGGGTCAGCAGTTCGGTCGATTCCATGGCAGTGTCCTTACTCGGTGATGCTGTACCTCCGAGAAGGTGCGGCGCTTCGATCTCCCAGTCGTCCGGGGTGATCTGGACGGGCATCGAACCGATCACGGTCATCCACCACTCGACGGACTTTCCGCGCATCTCGATCTGTTCCGCGGGCGTGAGGTTGTGGATGCACTCGGCGTGGTGCATGTGCCGCCCGTGCTTCTCGCGCATCGCCAGCGCGCCCAGGATCGCCTTCTCCATGTCGCTCACGACACACCGCCAGGGGCAGCATCTGATGATGTCCGTGTGCGCTCCCACTCGGCCCCGGCGCGGAATGCGTCCGAGACATGCCCGTAGTTCAGGGAGTGAGTGAGGCTGGCGACGTAGTGCTGTGCCGCTCCCCGGAGGAGTAGATCGCGCACGTCCCGGGCGATCTCTTCCGGAGTGTTCATGGGGCGCGGCTCGTAGCCCTTGGGCATGTTCACGATTCCTCCTGCTTATGGATGGATGTACGTTCCTCGACGCGGATGCACCGGGCGCACGTCGGCGGTTCTCCGAACGTCGCTGAGGACTGCGCGAAGGGCAGGTCGTCGATGCTCACCGGCCAGACGACGCGGCCGCAGTCCGCGACGATGCGCCCACCTCCACCGACACCGTGTTTCCACGATGCGCGGTGCACGATGTCGCTCGTCGGGTAGCGGAACGAGAACCGATCCCGGGTGGCATCCTCGATGCGTTCGGCCAGGCCGTTCACGAGTCACCACCAGCACGGCTAGATAGTTGCTTCATGCGGTCCTCAGGCTTTCGAGATGCGGGCGCAGCGCGACGAGGCGTGCAGCAGCGGTTTCGGCGTACTTCTCGACAACCTCGATGCCGACCGACTTGCGCCCTTCGAGCGCCGCTGCGACGAGAGTCGAGCCTGAACCGGCGAACGGGTCGAGCACGGTTTCACCCACGCACGACGACGCCTCGATCAACTCCCGCAGTAGGGCGACCGGCTTCTCGGTGGGATGCCGGGATACGCCAGCCGCGTGCGGCCGCTGGTGCCGCAGGATGTTCCCGCGTCGAAGTCGAGCGGTCAGCCGACCTTCACCCTTGGCTACGTTCGCCTTGCTCTTGACGGCGACCATGAACTGGATGTCTTCGTGCTGCGATGCCCAAGGGATTTGCAGGTTACCCATCCCGAGCATCGCTTTGTCCCAGATCAGCGCGACGGGCTCTTGCACGATCCCTGCCTCGACAAGTGGGCCGAAGTCGAGAGGTCCGAAGACGTAGGCGTGGCGGTATCGCTTCAAGTTCCGCGCGATGACCTCGCCCACGAGCGTCGTGACGCCGAGAGGGTCGTCATCTTCCACAATCAGCTCGAACTGGTCGACACGTCGGTTCGACTGAAACTCGACCCCATAGGGCGGGTCCGTCACGAGCAGGTCAGCGGGCTCGAGGCTGCTCAGCACCTCACGCGAGTCGGCCAGATAGAGGGTCGCGTTTTCATCCTCGTAATAGGGCTTCACGGGGTCTCCTCAGGTACAGCATTTGCGGATGTCTGCTTCTCGGCGTCGCGCACGAGTTTCGTTGCGGCGTCGAGGCGAATACGAGCCGCTTCCAACTCGACGGATGCTGCCTCCTGCAACCGAATGCAGTACGCCAGCCAGGGGTCCATCACTCGCTCCGATCAGGTACAGCACTGGAAGGTTCACGCTGGCAGCAGTCGTCGCAGTTCTCCCGCATGAGGTGAACGCTCGTGATCGCCTCCACGTCGATGAATCGCCATGTCGCCATGAGGAACGCGAGGTCATCCGGGTCAGGGTGCATGAAGCCGTGCTCGCACACGCGGAACATGGCGCGAATCTCACCCATCCACGCGAGCGGCGCGGTGTTCAGTGGGTGATCGGACGGGTTGTGGATGCAGCAGTTCGGCCCGTAGCAGGTTCCCTCGGGGTGTACGCCCTCGAGGATTGTGCCGTCGTGCAGGGCGATGGTGTCGCTCATGTCGTCTCCGAACTGAGGAGTGTTCGCACAAACCGGTCATCGAAGTCCGGGTGCTCAGCGATGAAGGTGAGCAGCGTGAAGGCGTGCCAGGCGACCGCGGCCATGTGGCTAGAGCCGGTCTCCTCGTCGATGTCCTCGCCCGCCCACCAGGCCGTAGCGTGACGCTGCATGGCCGCGTAGGACTTCGACCACTCGTAGCCCTTGCGCCACTGGTTGTCGTCGTACTTCGCCGCGCCGACACCGTAGTGCTCGGCGAGCTGGGTGAGTGCGCCGACCGGGATCAAGTCGAACCGGGCATCTTTGACGCCCTTCTGGCCTCCGGTGCGCGACGTGGTGCGGACCTCGCTCATCCGAGCACCGCCGACTCCACAAGCGCCTCAGTCGAAGCGAACGGTGATCCGGCGAGCAGTTCGCGCCACGCCGGCCAGTCGACCAGTCGCCGCTTTCCGACGACTTCACGGTTGTAGGGCTGGTCGAACAGGACGTGCTCCCACTCCGGTTCGACAGCACCGTGGATCTCGGGCTTGTCGTCGATCAGGATGTCGCCGCGCACGAGCGTTTTGTCGGCCGTGATGATGACTCGCGGTCCCCAGTGGGATCCGTAGTGCTGGACGATCCAGTTGAGCTTGTCGCTCGCACATGTCGGGTTCGAGACCCACGGCGACGTGACGATTCGCACGTCATGGTCCGCCTTGAGCATCGCCTTGAGCGCAGCCTTGGCACCTTCGATCGGTTCGAGCCGGGAGTAGAACCCGGGCTCAACCATGACGGCACCGATCAGCGCCTTCTCACGCTCCGTTCGACCCGCGTGCAGGTCGAACGATCGCTGATCCTTGTGGCGCGGGATCGCGGCGGCATCCTCCCCGAACAGGTCGAGGGATTCACCGTAGGCGCGTCCCCAGTCAGCGATCACGCCATCCATGTCAACCAGGACCCTCACAGCGAATCCACCCCACGGGATTCCTCAACGGCGGTGTCCTCGTAGTAGCCCTCCATGCGGGCGAGGTTGTCGAGGAACTCGTTGATGACCGACATGTCGGGTTCGGTGGGCGGCTCGAGGTAGTTGCTGCGCCGCGTGTACGTCTCCGCCTGCCCGATCTGCTCGATGACTTCGGAGACGTAATGGGTGACTGCGATGTGATTGGCGAGGATCTGATCGATGACGCTCACTGGGCGCTCCAATGTGTGGTGAGGATGAGGATCAGCGCGACGACGCCGATCAGGAGGGTTCCGATGAGCCGGCGTCCGAACAGGGACAGGCCGTGGACGTCGGAGAGGTTGGTGAAGTAGACGCCTTGGTAGAAGCGGTTGCGGATCTTCCGGGCGAGGGCGATGTCGGCTTGGCTGGGCGGGGCTTCGTCTGCGAGTCCGAGGTCGGCGTCGTAGTGGTCCGCGATGATCTGCGCGATTTCTTCGACCCGAGGGAAGTTGGGCACTCTATCGTTCTTGCTCATCGCGCGATCCCGTCTCCGCCGACGTGAGGACTCGGAAGCGAGGATCGAGGGATGACGGCGTACCTGCGGTGGTGCTCCTCGCAGTACTTTGAGATCCAGTCGCAGTCGTGCTCGTAGTAGAAGACGGTCACGTTGTCGGGACGCCGACGCTCTACGAACATGCTGTCGTTCTTGTCGGCGCTCATGCGTCTTCTCCTTCGTGGTAGATGCCGGCGTGACCCGCTTCGTGGTCATCCGCGATGTCTTCGGCCTGGCGCTGCGTCAGCGCCGTGTTGTCTTCGAATCCGCACCCGGGCTCGTCGCAGGTGATCGTCCGCACCTCGCGGATGCCGATGGAGCAGACCATCAGGCGAGACGGAACACCTGCGCGTTCAAGCCGCGCGGCGTCTTCCTGGTCTGCCCGTACACGGGCTGGATTGGGAGGAGGACCTTGCGCCCCAGCTCTTCGGAGTGTGTCCAGCCGGTGAGTTCGGATCGGACGGTGCGGACCCGCTGAGGACTAACGCCGGTCTTGTCGACGATGACGGCCTCGAGTTCGAAGTCGGTCCATCCCTTCACGGGGCGACGCTTGAACGCGGCCAGGATCTCGGCGCGGACATCCCGCTTGTTCCTGCCGGCGTTGTGGCTGGTCTGCGGGTCGGTTGCTCTGGCGATGGACACGTGGGCTCCTTCAGTAGTTGACGGACTGGGTTGTCCAGCCCCGTTTCGGCTTCTTCTTCTTGACGTTGCGTTTCGTCTCGGATCGGAACCCGAGATGCCAGAGCGCGATGGCTCTCAGGCAGTAGAGGCAGGAGCACGCCTGCCTGTCGGCCTTAGCGCCGTTGCAGTCGTGGCAGGAGGGAACGAGATTCCACCAAGTGCTTACGCCACCGATGGAGTCGGGGATGATGTGGTCGCGGCTCTGCGCGAGGAACCCGCAGTAGTGGCACCACGTCATCGGCGGTATCGGCGATGAGAAGCTCACGACTTGGATCCCGCACTCCTTCGCGATGGGGTCCCTGTGCGCCGCCCAGTGCGGCGGTTCTCTTCCGGTCACGCCACCTCCAAAGAGAAAGGAGAGGCGGGCAGTCGGGGGTGACTGCCCGCCTCTCGGTGGGGGGATGACCACTTCGCAGCGGGTCACACTGGGCGGCGACGACGGGGGTCGTACTTGATGCCGCCGGTTGTGTAAACGATCGCTTCCACTAGAGAGGATTGTGGAAAGCATCGTTTACGTTGTCCGTTTTCGCGTTCGGGCCGCTGGGATGGACTTCCCTCGGGGAACTACTCGTCGGCTCCATACGCCGCGTCACGGGCGCGCTTCAGCAGACGGATCAGGTTGTTCAGTGCGCGGCGATCAAGAACCTCGAACGGGATCTGCACGTACCGACCCTCGGTCGCTTCCGCGATGCGGCTCTGTGCCCACTCGCGAGGTACTTCCGCCGTGAGCTGCACCCAGCCTGTGCCCGCACCCGGCCGGTCCTCTCGCTGCCAAACGAGGTCTGCCGACGGGTCCTGGTAGATTGCGGCTCCTTCGGGAACCTCGTCGCCAGGGCGGTAGATGCGGGCGGACGGGTTGGGCCCGTCACCCGGCTCGGTATAGCCCTTTGGGTAGTGTGCCCACAGCGGACCATCGATGATTCGTTCTCGAGGCATCAGCCTCTCCTTTCGCTCAGCCGCATCACGCGGCTCTACCTCGCATCGCGCGAGGGAGTAGAGAGTGCCCGTTTCGGCGCTAACCCAGGGCGGGCCACCCCTGTGTCCGCAAGGTCGTCGACTCGGCTGCTCCCGCAGGGCTGAGGCTCGTAGTAGGAGCCCACCGTCGACTGTCTGCGTATCCGGACGCTTCCTCAGCGTTGATCCGGAATCCTGTAGAGAACTACTTGATAGATGCTTAAGCGGTGGCCGCGAGGTCGGCGGCAGCCTCGGCGGCACGCAGCCGCTCGATAGCGACGGGAATCCACCGCTCATCCAGTTCAACCAGGACGGCGCGACGGCCCGTGAGGATCGCGGCGACACCCGTTGAACCGACCCCGGCGAACGGGTCCACCACGACATCACCGCGACGGGTCGATGACTCGATGAGTTCCGACAACAGCGGGACAGGCTTCTCGGACGGATGCCTGACCTTGCGCCCGGTCGGTCTCGTGAAGCGCAGCACCGAACCTTTGCGGAGCCGCGTCGGGACGGACGTTGCACCGGACTGTCCGGCGTGTCGGAACTTCGACACACAGAACGAGATCCGCTCATGCGCCGGACCCCATGAGGAAGTCATGTCGCCGGAACCGATCGTGCCCTTATCCCAGATCAACTCCACGATCTCGGAGACCTTCTGGCCTTCCATGACATCGGCGGGGCCGAAGATGTACAGGTGTCGGTTTTGCCCGACGATCCGCACGCAATGGGTGAGTACGTCGCGGATGCCGTCTCGGTCATCCTGCCCGTCACCGATCAGCATCCCGAACGACTCGGCACGAGTGTTCGACTGCCACTCAACCCCGTACGGCGGATCGGTCAGGATCAGCCCAGTAGATTCCTTCTCTATGGTCGGTAGCACTTCGAGCGCGTCACCGTGCCAGAGAGTCACGGCATCCGACTCGTAGACGATGCGAGCAGTCATGCCGCCTCCTTTGTTGTCGTATATGGCACGGTTCAGGTGTTACGCGGGTAGGTGCGGAAGATGCCGCAGGTGCCGGCCGTCGCCCAACTTGCCCACCCGGGCAGCGGCTTCCCAGAGCGAGTTGGTGCGCCATAGGATCGTTGCCGCGAAAGGGCGTCCCTCTTCGTCGAGCTTCACCGAGACAGTGATCCGGTCTCGGTTCAGAAGCACGGCGTCGTACTTCTCCTGATAGGTGACGCTTCCGGGACGATGCACGCACTCTGCGACCTCATCCTTCGAGAGATGCATGTCGACGTAGCGCTCGAGCGCGTGCTTTGAGAACTGGATCGGGAACCGTGCGCCTCTCTTGTACGCATCTAGGAGCGCTCTGGGCGAGCGAAACGAGGGCAGTTCTGCCGCCATACGATCTTCCCTTCGTGGAACAGTGCTCGGCGAGAGAGTCGAACTCCCGCTGCGACCATCCGAGCTACCGGCGCGATCACGCGCCAAAGTTTGTGGGTGCTACCAAAAGCCGTCACTCCCCGATCCGACCGGATCAGCAACGGTGGATAGAACGTGTCCAAGTCGGAATCAGGACCGCTCCCTACACACCACCCCATGCACGTCTACGTGCGTCACCCGCCAACCAATTGACGGTTTCCACCCCGAATCGCCGTACCTCTTGACGTCACCCGGCGCATCATGCCTTCGGCTGCAACTCCGCTACTCCACGCAGCGAACCGGCAGCACCATCGTCAAGGTGAGGAGCACCCGCCAGTAGATGTCCGAGCGGGTGACCGTATCTCGATTCGAGACTTAGCTTCTGTGGAGTTGTCAGAGGTGCGTCCGCGCGTGGCGGTGCCGAGAGTCGGGGGACGAGTCTCGGAAGATCAGTCGTTGTTCTCCGTGAGGTTGAGAACGATCACGAGAAGGCCGATGAGGCCGATGGCGGCGAGGCCGAGCCAGTCCCACCAGTTGGCGGTGACGAGCATGGTGAGGTTCATGCGGTCGCCTCCCGGAACTCGAGAACCTTCGCGACAGGCACAGCGCGCGTCCACGAGTAGCCCGTCTCCACCGTCACCGTGGCCCGGTTCACCCGCACCACCCGATGCCAACCGAACCGATCACGGACGGCCACAGCGCCGGACAGGTCGGCCGCGGTGAACTTCACCCGCGCAGCCTCAGCAGCGAAAGCCAGTTCCTTCCCGGCCTTCCGCGCAGCATCCTCAACCACCTTCGCCTCAGCGAGCGCATCGGAAATCTCACGCTCGACCTTCGCCGCACGGGCACGGAACGCCGTGCGAGTGTCACGCTTCATCGGCTCGTCCCCTTCGTCAGGCGAAGGAACAGGACCCACACGAGCCGGCGCATCAGTGCACGTCCCTGTACCAGTCGCGCCACACGAACGCGGCGAGAACACCCCAGGCGATGATCGCGAGACCGAGCAGCACCCAACCCGGCCACGCGACCGCGACGACCAGGCCGACGACGAGCGCGACCGCGAAACCGACCAGCCGCGCCTTCATGCGTTCACCTCGATCCCGAGCTTCCGCATGATGAACGGCAGTCCGGTCGCACGCACCTTTGTCGTACGTGAGACGTGCGCCCTGCCCTCTGAGTCGGTCCACGTAGACGCGACAACCTCGAAGTGATGCATGTACCGCTGGTACGGGAGGGTCGAGCCGCGTTCGATGACACCGGCGTCCCGCAACTTCCGGAACAGGGTCGTTCGTCCGATGCCGCCGATTGTCTTCGCGACCGCCTCCATCGAATAGAGGCCATCCGCATCCATGAGACGGTCGAACGCCTCCACCTTCGGAGCGGCGGCGGCGAGGGCCGCTTCCTGCGCCTCGATCGCTTTCGCTTGGATAGCGGCGAGTTCGAGAGCCTGAGCGAAAGTGGCCGGGACTTGCGAACCGAACTGGCCCGTGTGACGGATAGACGGCAGCACCTCATGGGTGACCCACCGCTGGAAGGAGCGGACCTGCGCCCGCAGCCCCTCGTCATCGAGGTATCCGGCTTGCCGCTGCATGATGACCCCGTACAATCCGGGCTCCGAAATGACTGCGGCAGTCTGCTCTCCGCCAAGGGTGCGCACGATCTGCGCCTCCTTGTCTTCATCGGGGATGACGCGCAGCATGTCGCTCGCCTTGCGATACGACAGGATCGCGGCGACGTCTGCGGCAACGAACCAGGGCTCACCATCTACCAGGACGGTACGAACCTGAGCGCCTGAGTAGTCGAACACTTCGAGGGCGGTCATGCGACACCCCGCAGGGCCTCGATGTCGGAGCGGTTGAAGACGTATGCGCCGCGCGACCCTTCCAGCTTCTGCGCCGGGTACTCGCCAGCCTTAGCCTTGCGCTGCACACTGCGGACGTTTTCTCCGAGGATCTCAGCGGCCTCCGTGGCCCCGATGATCTCATTGGTTGGCTGCATGTGTCGAGATTACGACAGATGTCGCGAAAGCGCAAGTGTCGTAATTGCGGCGTGTTGCGCTAGATCGCCCCGTGTCGTAACATCGACACATGGCAGAGAGAAGCCCCACCTACGCCGAACACGATGTGTTCCACCGCGGCGACCGCCTTCGCAAGGCGCGCGAGCTCGCGGGTTACTCCGATCTCAAAGCGTTCGCCGCCGCAACTGGCATCGATCGCGGAGCGCTCGGACGGTATGAGTCAACCGGTGAAGTCCCCCGCAAGAGCACCTTCAAGCAGCTTGTGCTCGCTACTGGTGTCCGCGAGGCGTGGCTGGACACGGGCACCGGCCCGATGTACAACGGCCCCCGCGATCCTGAGAATGAGCACAAATTACGCTTTGGTAACTAGACACCGTTACCTTCTCGTTATACATTCATTTCAGCGCCC